>CALKXX010000093.1 GCA_938003725.1 uncultured Sphingomonadaceae bacterium
AAACAAGTTCAGCATGACGAAGAAGGGAAATATGGAGCGCGAAATACATAATATCGTCATCCTGACCGGTGCGGGCATTAGCGCCGAGAGCGGAGTTGCCACCTTTCGCGGGCCGGACGGGTTGTGGGAAGGTCACCGGGTAGAGGATGTCGCGACGCCAGAGGCCTTTGAACGCGACCCCGTTTTGGTACAGAAATTCTATGACGAGCGGCGGGCAAAGCTGAAAACCGTGCACCCCAATCCAGCGCATCAGGCGCTGGCAAAGCTGGATGCTGCATGGGGTGGGGATTTGTTGCTGGTGACCCAGAATGTTGATGATCTCCATGATCGGGCGGGGTCCAAACGTCTGCTCCATATGCATGGGGAATTGAACAGTGCATGGTGCCTGAACTGTGATGCGCGGTCGGGTGTTAGCCATCCCCTGTCTCATCACCCCGCCTGTCCGCATTGTAAGCAGCCCGCGCTACGCCCCGACATCGTGTGGTTTGGTGAAATGCCGTATCAGATGGAACGGATTGAGCTGGCGCTGGCACAGTGTGATCTGTTTGTATCCATCGGCACTTCCGGCGCGGTCTATCCGGCGGCTGGCTTTGTGCAAAGCGCGCGGCACTATGGCGCACAGACGCTGGAAATGAATCTGGACCCGTCCGAGGGCAGCTTGTATTTTCACGAAAGCCGGATGGGCAAGGCGGGGGAATTGGTGCCCGTCTGGGTAGAGGAAATGCTGAAATGAAGGACCCCGGCATGAAAGGTAGTTGCCATTGCGGTGCGATATATATCACCGTTCCCCAGCCGCCTTCCGGGGTGCTGCAATGCAATTGTTCTCATTGCACCAAAACGGGTTGGATCGGGGGCTATTGGCGTCCCGATGCGGTGACTATTGAGGTGTCTAAAGATCGCTCAAATGATAACCGCGATGATATTTTAGTGCCCTATGTGCAGGGCGATAAAACCATCACGGTTTGGCATTGCGGCATTTGTGGCTGTCCCACGCATTGGACCCCGATAACCGCGCCGCCGGACCGGATGGGCGTGAATATGCGGATATTCGGCCCGCACGAATGGAGCCATATTCCGGTTACACAGGTGGACGGAGCAAGTCTGTGAAACTGCCTTAATCTAACAGAATATTGCCTAGTTTAGCAGGTTTCCAATAGTGACCAGATAGAGGGTCCAGACCGACATGGCCAGTATGGACAACGCTGTGCCCATCACGCCAAATTGCCGGAATTTAACGGTCTTTCCGGCATGATGTTGATACATGCCATAGACGTGCAGGACGCGGCCGATGAGGAACAGGGCGGCGAGTGCGGTCAGCGTCCAGTGATGGGCGTTGGACAATTCCAGCACCGCCAATAATATCAATGCGATGGGGGCGTTCTCGGCCAAATTGGCATGGGCGCCGCGAACCATTTTCATTTTCTCATCGTCGCTGGCGCCGAACATCGTTTCTGTGCGCACCCGCTGACCAACAACTTTGAACATCAAAAATATCAGCAACAGCCCGCAAATTGCTGCCGTTAGCGCGGTTACCGGTAAAGTCATTTCAATATCCTCCCCCAAATTTTCTTAACCTTCGCGCAGAAGCCGTGCAAAGGCAAGTTTGGCGTTGATCCTGTCTAGGTCTTTGTCCCGCACGCCGAACATGCTGGGTCTTTGGGCAGATTGATGCTGCGCATTGCAGGGGTAAGCCCATCGAACAACTGTAACTTTCCAGCAGGGTCATCGCCGAACCGGGTGACAACGCGTATTGCCTCCATCGCCGCAAAACTGCCCATCAGGCCGACCATTGCGCCCAGGACGCCAACTTCAGAGCAATTATCGCAATCGTCGGGGTCCAAAGCATCGCCGACAAAACATCGATAGCAAGGCTTGTCCGCCTCCCAACCGCGGAATGTTCCGAGTTGCCCCTGAAACTGGCCAATAGCCGCAGAAATCAGGGGAACTTGATATTTGACGGACAAGTCGGAGACGAGGAGCCGAGTTTGATAATTATCGGATCCGTCGATTATCGCATCAATCGGTGCAAAAAATGCTGCAGGGTCTTCTGAAAAATGTTGCGCGGTAAGTTTTTGATTTATAGTATTTATTTCGATTTCTGGATTGATACGCTGCGCGGCAACTTTGGCAACTTCAACTTTCGGCCGACCAATATCATTTTCAGAAAAAAGCACCTGCCTTTGCAAGTTTGATAGCGACACTTGATCATCGTCAATAATGGTCAGTGTTCCAATACCAGCCGCCGCTAGATATTGGATTGCCGGACAACCGATACCGCCAGCACCGACAATCAATATATGTGAAGAAAGTAGTTTTTTCTGACCAGCACCACCAACCTCTTTGAGTACAATGTGCCGAGCGTAGCGATCCAGCTGCGCGTCAGACAATGACGTCATTCAGGCCATCTAAAAGTCATCGACTGACGGTACCATTTGCCATCTCCAGGGCGCAGGACGGCACCAGGTTGCCCGGCATATTCATCCATATGAGCAATGACGAATTTTTCCAGTTCGCGGCAACCTGTATCAACAGGAATGATCTTGGTAATTTTCCCTTGGTTATTTACCTGGAGCGCAAAATCTACCCGCGCATGAACCCAGCCGATTTCCGAATGGAGTTTGCAATTGGCCTTTTTTGCGACCCGTTCTGCGGCGCGCTCATGTCGGTCGCGAAATGGAATAGCTTTTTTGAATTCCGCCAGCTCCAATGAGTAAAAATCTTTCGACAGTTCCGCAATCATCGGATCCGTTTTTACTTCGGTGTTACCAAGTGCCGCGATTGCAATGATCATTTCTAACATCAAAATCCTCCAATAGACTAACTATAGCTTCTATACGCCAGTCGAACCAAAACCGCCAGACCCGCGTTTTGTATCGCCCAATTCCGAAACTTCCGTCATTGTCGCTCGCTGTACTGGTGCAATTACAATTTGAGCAATGCGGTCACCTCGTTCAATGGCAAAGTCATCACTGCTATGATTGATAAGGATGACTTTAATTTCCCCTCGATAATCGCTGTCAATGGTGCCGGGCGTGTTGAGAACCGATATTCCTTTTTTGAGTGCCAGCCCGGAACGTGGGCGGACCTGCACTTCGTAGCCAATCGGGATTGCAAATGCGAAACCGGTTCCTACCAACCCGCGTTCTCCCGGTCCGATCATGCTGTCCTCTGCTGCGCGGATGTCCATTCCGGCGGAGCCTTCGGTCTCATATTCAGGTAGAGGCAAGTCCCCCGCATTGGGAAGGCGCTTCAATCCTATTTCAATCGGTTCGAACATCAATATTTCAAATCTCTTCAGCTATTTTTTTGACCAGACGGCGAGCTACCTCGGGTTTAGGAAGGCGTTCCCAGATTTCTGCACCCTCTCTCGTAATGATGTGCACGCTGTTTTCTGCGCCGCCCATAACGTCCCCTGACACATCATTGGCGACGATCCAGTCGCACGCTTTTCTGCCGAGTTTTGCTGTCGCGTGCTCAACAATATTCTCTGTTTCTGCCGCAAACCCTATAAGTAGTTCGGGGCGGTTATCATGTGTCGCAAGTCCAGCCAAAATATCAGGATTTTCAGTGAGTTTTAACGGAGCCGGTGCCGCGCCCTTTTTCTTTATTTTTTGGCCAGATGTGGTGTCTGCGCGCCAATCTGCCACGGCAGCGACCATGACGGCAATATCGGCGGGCAGGGCTTCATGCACCGCTGTTTCCATCTCCACAGCGGTTTCAATGTCTATCCGCATAACACCGGCTGGCGTTGGCAAATGGACTGGTCCAGCAATTAAGGTAACGCGCGCACCAGCATCAGCAGCGGCTGCAGCAATTGCAAACCCTTGCCTGCCGGAAGATCGATTGGCGATATAACGCACCGGATCAATCGGTTCGCGTGTGGGGCCGGCAGTGACCAGAACATGTTTGCCATGCAAAGGGCGATGTTGATCAGGTGCAAAAGCAGGCTGTCCGTCAAGGGGGTTGGAGCCAAGTTCGGATTGGTCGTGTGATGCATCGGAAGAGGCTGTCAGCCGATGAATTTCGGTCATTATGGTTTCAGGTTCCGGCAAACGACCCGCGCCATATTCGCCGCAAGCCATATCGCCCATTCCAGGAGGCATTACAAAGATGCCATCGTTTGTCAGCTGTTCGATATTTCGCTGCGTTGCCGGATGTTCCCACATTCGTACGTTCATTGCGGGAACCGCCAGGACGCGCGTGTCAGTTGCAAGTAGCAGCGTAGTGGCTAGATCATCGGCAACACCTCCTGCCATTTTGGCAAGCAAGTTCGCGGTTGCAGGGCACACCACCACAAGGTCGGCCTCTCGGCTTAGCTGAATATGCCCCATCTCTGCTTCGTCTTTGAGAGACCAAAGCGTTGTATGCACTTCATTTTCGGACAGCGCCGCCAGCGTCATCGGTGTGACAAATTGTGCGCCGGATTCTGTAAGCACGCAGCGGACTGTCATCCCGGATTTTTTGATCAAACGAATGAGTTCGCTGGCTTTATATGCTGCTATACCGCCGCCGATAATTAGCAAGATGTGTTTGGAAGAGGCCATATCAGTTTAATATCATCCAAACAGCACCCGCGCCAGCGCCTCCGGAAATCAGGGCTGTTAGAGCATATTTCCAAAACTTGCTGCCAGTACCCTTCTGGCGACGATCCCAAATCAATTCCACGTCCGCGACGGGTAGCTCTGGTGGTGCTCCACCTTTGCGGGGAAGTTGCTGGTCCAGTCGCCGGACAATATCGGGGAGCATCATCAATGTCCCGACATCATCATTGATGCGATCGGCAATAGCTGCTTCAGGCCCAAGTTCTCCCCTGATCCAATCTTTCACATAGGGCCCGCTGGTATCCCACATATTGATAAGCGGGTTGAGATCCGTGGCTATTCCTTCCACCATGACCATTGTTTTCTGCAACAGCAACAGATGTGGCTGGGTTTCCATGTCGAAATCGCGGGTAATTGCAAAAAGCCCATCCAGCATATCGCCCACCGACAACTCGCTTACCGGTTTCCCGCGCATGGGTTCTCCAACCGCCCGCAGCGCAGTCGCAAAATCTTCCATATTGTGGTGGTCCGGCACATATTGTGCCTCGAAGTGGATTTCCGCTACCCGCTTATAATTTCCAGTTGTCAGGCCATAGAGAATTTCGGCCAACCAGAATCGCGCCTTCTTGTTGATCCGCCCCATTATGCCGAAATCAATAGCAACAATCGTTCCATCGGCTTTCACGAACAGATTACCCTGATGCATGTCCGCGTGGAAATAACCTGCTTCAATGGCCTGCTTCAAAAATGTACCGACCAGCCGGTTTGCAAGTTCATCCAGATCATGGCCGGCAGCAATCAATTGATCACGACTGGAGATTTTGACTCCATCTACCCAATCAAGCGTCAGGACACGGCCGGATGTCCGGTCCCAATCGATATTCGGAATTTCAAAACGATCAAGATTTGCCATATGCTCGGCAAGTTCTGAAGCGCTGGCCGCCTCTCGGCGGAGGTCTAACTCTCGCATTGTCCAGCGGCGGAAATTCGCAATTACCAATTGTGGCCGCAGGCGCTTCGCCTCACCGCCCAAAGCTTCTAGGTGAGCAGCGGCCCATTCGTAGGTTTCAATGTCTTGCGTGAATTTTTTTATTATGCCCGGCCGCAAGACTTTGACAGCCACATCATGGCCATCCGCGGTTGTTGCCCTATGCACCTGAGCAATAGACGCTGCGCCAACAGGCTCAGGATCAATTTGATCATAAAGTTCTTCGATCGGCTTGCCGAGACTCAGTTCGATTTCATCACGAATCTTGTCGAACTGGACGGGCGGTAGACTGTCTTGAAGCCGCAAAAGGTCGCGGGCCGCCTCTTCGCCGATAATATCGGGGCGGGTTGCCAAGGTTTGACCCAGTTTGATCGCTGCCGGGCCAATCGCTTGAAGAGCGGCCGAATAATTGGGTTCCCTGGGCTGAATAGTGCCAAGCCGTGCGATACGAAAAAGGCGCCGAACTTGCGGCGGTGTTGCCTTGTGTTTCTCAAGGTCGCGCAAAGCGCCATGTTTGGCGAGCGTGCGTCCCCATTTGAGCAGGCGAAATATATGTGTCCGAGCAGGAGTCATGCGTAGGGAAGTTCAGACCTTCCAGCCGCTATGAATCGCGACCAGACCACCCATCATGGGTTCGACTTTGGTTTGCGAAAAACCCGCAGCTTCAATCATCTCTTCAAATTTATCCATCGCTGGAAATTTGTCGATCGACTCGGCGAGATAGCGATAGCTATTTTCGTCATTCGCGACCGCCTTGCCAATTTTTGGAAGCACACGGTGAGAATAGAAATTATAAACTTTGTCAAACCCCGGCCAAAGCGTCTTGGAAAATTCCATGCAATAAAAACGTCCGCCATAGCGAAGAACGCGATATGCCTCGGCCAATGCCTGCTCGATATGGGTAACATTACGGATTCCGAAGACGATTGTATACGCATCGAAATGGGCATCCGGGAAATTCAACCTCTCCGCATCCTGCTCACTCCAGACCAATCGGCCTTCGCCTTTTTTTATGGCGCGGTCGACACCTTCGGCAAGCATGTCCGCGTTAATATCTGCAACGGTGATATTGGCGCCGCTATCGACCATGCGAAAGGCAATGTCGCCCGTTCCGCCAGCCATATCCAGAATTTCTTCGCCATCTTGCGGTTTGACGCGGCGCGCAAATCGATCCTTCCAAAGGCGATGTGTGCCAGCGCTCATCGCATCGTTCATCACATCATATTTGGAAGCGACGCTAGAAAAAACATGGCCGACTTTGTCAGCTTTTTCATTTTCCGCTACATTCTCATAGCCAAAGGAGACTGTTTTGCTTTCGATCATCAATATACGCCCTTAAAAATCTCCCGCTGACCCATTAGACGACCCTTGGCAGCACTGCAATCACCCTGTAGCGGCTGGTTCAAAGAGAGATTCGATCATATGCCCGAACTGCCCGAAGTTGAGACGACCGTTGCTGGACTGAGGCCAGCACTAGAAGGCAAAAGATTGACGCGCGTCGAGCCGCGCCGGCCTGACTTGAGACGCCCATTCCCGCCCGACCTGCGTCAGCGAATGACGGGCGCAAGGGTAACTTCGCTTGGACGCCGCGCAAAATACGGTTTGATTGAGACGGACCGCGGTGACGTTATGATCTTTCATTTGGGTATGTCCGGCCGGTGGCGGATTGATCCAACGGAACTTGAAAAGCACGATCATTTGTTGCTGGAAACGGAAGAGAAGCGGCAATTGGTGTTGAATGACCCGCGCCGGTTTGGCTCTGTCGATCTGATCAAGCTGGAGGAGCTGGAGGCATTCGAGACCTTTTCGAAAATGGGACCTGAGCCATTGGGTGATAGTTTTAACGCAGCCTATTTGAAGCAAGTGACGAAAGGCCGTAAAGCCCCAATCAAACAGCTTTTGTTGGATCAGCGAAATGTCGCTGGTCTGGGGAATATATATGTTTGTGAAGCACTTCATATGGCCGGTATCTCACCGCGACGCATGGGTGGACAGATATCGAAGGCCCGGTATGAAAAACTCGTATCCGCTATCAAACAGGTGCTGGAGTCGGCCATTGCGGCTGGCGGGTCGAGCCTGCGTGACTTTGTCCGACCGGACGGAGAATTGGGTTATTTTGCGAAGGATTGGCTGGTGTACGGACGCGAAGGTTCGCCCTGTCATTGTGGCGCGATCGTAAAGCGCCGGGTCGATAGCGGACGATCGACATTTTACTGCGCCAAATGCCAAAAATGACGGTACCGACTATTATATTGACGGGAATCACATCAGAAGCTAATGACCGCCGACTTGAGCCGTTGTCGCGCCAGCGATTCACGGCAAATCAGCTTTTTCAGATTTTGAGGTATTTTCATGGCTAATACGCCGCAAGCAAAAAAACGTATCCGTCGTAACGGACGCCGCACGGTCATTAACAAGAACCGCGTGAGCCAAATCCGGACCAAGATCAAAGCTGTCGAAGCAGCCGTCGAATCAGGTGACAAAGCTGCGGCTGCAACTGCACTAACCGCGGTACAGCCAGAATTGGCGCGCGGTGTTTCAAAGGGCTTGTTTCACAAAAATACCGCCTCTCGGAAATTTAGCCGTTTGACGAAGAGTGTTGCTGCTCTCGGCTAAACCATTTGGTAAAATGCAATAAAAAGTAACCCGCTGACTTTCGGCGGGTTTTCTTTTGCCTTGGTTAGACCATCATCAAATTGTTGCGGCGGATCACAGAGAAAAACCCGATCATTCCTGCGGTTGCTTCGTCACTGAGGTCAATGAATATCCGCCGGCCGTCCTGTTCGTCTGCCTTACGTTGGAATATGTTTTCTTCCGTCATCGTTTTGATCCAGCGCAGCGCTGTGGTTGGCGGTACGCTCGCGGCGATGCAAAGGCTAGATACCGATACTTTTTGCCCCTCCAGCCGCGCTGCCATTAGATCGAGTAACATATCCCACGCGGGGTCTGCGAAGAGTTCGCTATCAAAATACTGATCGCGCAAACGCCTCGCCTTGATCAGATTGCGAACATGTTTGGCAGAAATCGGATGGGTAGTGGGCTGTGCTTGATTGCCTTTGGATTGATTCGACCCAAGCGGCTCTAACACGTCACCGCCCTGTGCTTTGAAACTTACCGGCACATCCGACAAATGAGACGGTGCAGCGTTTTCGACATATGGTTCCGTCAACGGATTCGCGATTGTGGGGCGTGGTCCGACAGCAGTTTCAGGGCCAGAAAGCTGTGTTAGAGCTCTGGCAATGCGCTCTACATCGGCTGAAATTTTTTTCAGATCGGTTATATCTAACTCATCGCGATCCTGAAAAACCAACGCCTCCGACTTGCGGACATTGGTTTGTAGGGAAACCAGAAGTTCGGCTGGATCGTCGCTGAGCAAATATTCAACTTGTGGATAAGAGATGAGCGCGAGGGTGTCGTCCAAGTCATCCAGGTTGAGCCTTAAGAGTAGTGGAATCTGATGTTGCTCAGTATATTTTTCAATTTTTTCCAAAGTGGTGCTGGATTCTGATGTCCAGTTGGAGAGGTCCACTATTACCGCTGCCGGGATTGCTTTCATTTCAACTTCGTCGGCTGGAATATCAATGGACAAAGGTTCGTGCGTATTGAAGGCTCCTATCTTGATGATTTCACGATAGGAACGAAAAAAAGCCAGATCGTCAGTGACTATCCATATCTCTCTAGTCCACATATCAGTTGATGTTTTTTCTTTCATATATTCTGTATATTTGTTTGAACTATTCTCTAAAAAGATAAGATTATTTTGGCCTAACATGTTATCTGTCCCCTGTAACATTATTTTAACTTAGACTTGATTCGAGTTTCAAATCATGTCGCGGTTTAGGGTCAAATTTCCGTCATAGTCGAACCAATATAGCTCCGTTTTGGAAGGAAGTCTGGTTGCAAGAAGCTGCGCGAATGTGGCCAATGTGCCTTCACCTTATGATTTCTGGAGTTTATGTTGGATATTCCGGCGGATTGATCGCCAAAATATTACCATCCAAATTGGAGTAACTTTCAAAAGCGCCATTTTATCGTCGTTCAAAAATCGTTCAGCATGTTACCAGCATAGTGTGACGGCGATGGTGGGTAACGCAAAGGAAAGAAAATGACAGGGTTTAATAATGCGTTCGATAAAGCGTTTGATAAAATAGGGGCCGGAAAGCCTGGAAAGCTAAGTTTAAAGTTAAGTGTGCCTATCGTGCTATTGACCTTGTCAGCGTGCGCAACACCGTTTCGGGCCGATGTTCAACGCTTTGAGGCACTCCCCGATACCACTGGCCAAAGCTTTGCCGTGGTGGCGGGCGATCCAGATTTGGCGGGCGGGCTGGAGTTTAGGCAATATGCTAACCTGGTCGAACAACGCATGAGCGCTTTGGGATATCAAATAGCCGACGACCCCGCCGCCGCTCAACTCATTGTCAGCTTTGACTATGATGTTGATAAAGGGCGGGAAAAAGTCGTGGGCGGTTATGACCCCTTTTACTCCACTATTGGTTTTGGATCTTATTATGGAAGAGGGTTCGGACGCCGCGGCTTTTATGGCCGCCATCGCTATCGCTATGGTTTCCATGATCCGTTCCTATTTGGCGGGGCAGGCTTCTCTGGATATGGCGGCGCGCGCAGCTTTACCGTTTATACCACCGAGCTCGATCTAAAGATCAATCGTCAGGCCGATGGTGAGCGTTTGTTTGAGGGTACGGCAGAGGCGATGTCGCGTTCAAAGAACCTAACGTATCTCGTGCCGAATCTTGTGGAAGCAATGTTTACGAATTTCCCCGGAAATAGCGGCGAAAAAGTTCGGATATCGGTTGCGCCAGAAAAGAAGTAGCGCCGCAACAAAGTAAATTTGGATTTGCTCTGACGTCAGGTTGCGATCTCAGCTTTCCAGCTGGCGCAGCAGCATCCTGACGTCATTATCCATTTCGCTGTCTTCACCGCGCAGTTGCTCTACAAGTTTAACGGCATGGATCACGGTGCTGTGATCCCGGCCACCAAATTTTCTGCCAATCTCCGGGTAACTGCGAGGAGTCATAACTTTCGCGAGATACATGGCAACCTGCCGGGGCCGAGCAACAGCCCGGGCACGTCGTTTTGACGACATCTCGTTTCTTTCCAAGCGATAATATTCACAGACCGTTCGCTGGATCTCATCAATCGTGATTCTTCGGCGGCAAGCACTCAATATATCCGACAATTGTTCCTCGGCCAGATCGCGTGTGATTTCGCGGCCGGTTAGTTGTGCGTAGGCGAGCAGTTTGTTCAAACCACCTTCGAGTTCGCGAAGATTCCGGCTGATCGTCCTTGCGAGAAATTCGACAACATCTTCTGAAACAGTCTGATGCGATATTTTTTTCAATCGGTGTTGCAATATATCACGTCGTAGCTCCAGGCCTGCAGATTGAATGTCTGCGACTAGTCCCATGGACAGGCGTGAGAGCAATCTTTGATCTACGCCATCAAGCGCTTGGGGAGCACGATCTGCTGCTACAACGACTCTTTTTCCCTGACTTATGAGGGAATCAACGGTGTGTAGAAATTCTTCCTGAGTTGAATTTTTACCGACAATGAACTGGACATCGTCAATCATAAGCAAGTCTGCTTCGCGCAGGGCCGCTTTGAATTCCATAATTTCATTGCTGCGCATTGCGGACACAAATTCAATCATAAAACGTTCTGCGGACATATAGATAATTCGCGCACCCGGAAACGCGGCGCGATAGGCATGTCCGATTGCATGCATTAAGTGCGTTTTGCCCTGACCAGTAGAGGATTGGAGATATAATGGGCTGAACAGCGGTTTTTCTGCATCCGCCATTTTTTGCGCAGCATTCAGAGCCAATATATTGGAATGACCCGGAAGAAATTCTTCAAATGTCATGCGGGGGTCAAGATCCAGTCGGAACTTGGCCGGCGGTGTTGATCCGCTATGCAACGCGTTATCCGCCGCGCTTGACCGCTTTACTTGCGCAATACGTGCGGCGCCCGCTTTTGCAGAAAACCGAAGTGTTGATACATCCGATATATGGGCTTTCCACGCCATGGTTAGCCGTTCCGTATAACGCTCACGGACCCAGTTTGCCGCAAACTCGGATGGGAGCACCAGATTCAATTCCCCTTTGGCGCTGTCAAACTGTTCCAATTTTATGGGTTTTATCCATTGTCCGAATATCTGAGCACCCAAATCGCGGCGTAGACCAGAGCATATCAACTGCCACGCATCATGCAATTCGGTTTGCAAACCCGTTGGTTGGTCTTGCTCTGAAAAACCAGTGACGTTGATCGACATATCTTTGTCACCGCTGTTAATTGTCTCTGCCACTTATATCCCCCGATACATCCTGCCTTGTTACACAAAGCCAAACCCCTACATATTTTTGGCATGCCCGATTCCGACCGCGAAGTCGGAAGCCAGGCATTTTGAGAAAACAACAAGCTTACGAATCGCATATCCCCAGCCATGGAGATACGATTGGCACAGCTTTCCTGATATCGAAAACACGTTTTCGATGCCAAATCTGTTTTTCAATGAAGGTCAGGATTAACTATCCTCAACCACCAGCCGATAATCTTTACTAAGCTGTCGAAACCGATTCTATCAAGGGCCGGATCACAAAAATAATGAAATAAAACTGTTGACAGCGCCAAGCTGTGGATTTTGCAAAATTTCTTTTTAACTATATGATATTACACGATAAATATCTGTGGATAGTTAGGCATAACGCGCGAATCGCGGAGCCAGCGTGGGTTTGAAAGCAGATCGCCAGCCGCGCGTGCGAATGAGGGTCGATTTGGACAAGAAATTTTACATTTAAGGCAAGAGGCCCAAAAGACGCTTGCCAAAGCTGCCCTGATTTGGCAATGGCCAGCCGCACCAACTTTTGGGGGCGATTAGCTCAGTTGGTAGAGCGCTTCGTTTACACCGAAGATGTCGGCAGTTCGAGCCTGTCATCGCCCACCATTATTCCAGTTTGATATCATATCTCTGGTCTCGCACTACAAACGTGCGAAGCGCAGCAAAGCATGCCGTGCAGGATCAACCTTCACTAAGCGTTTCTTCTAACAGCATGGCGGCGCGTGGGCCGTCCCAATCCATTGCTCCGACAACGCGCCAGACTTCCTTGCCGCCGGAATCATAGAGCACTGTTGTCGGCATCAATCCTGAACCGAAGCCGAAGCTCAGCCCATTGTCGGGATCAGTATAGGCTTCGAGCTTAGCAAATTTGGCTTTGTCAAAAAATGGGTCCACCTTTTCGGGTCCTTGGATATCCTGAGACACAACCAGAACTTGTAAGCGTTCTTCTTCTCTTGCCGCCAATTTATCTAACATCGGCATTTCCACTACGCACGGCGCGCACCATGTCGCCCAGATATTCACCAATATCGGTTTCCCGGCAAAGTCAGAAAGACGGACGGTTTGCCCTGCGGCGTTTTGAAATGGCGTGTCCACCACGGATTCCCCGCGCTGCGAAATATCTAATTTGCCGACCAACCCACTTTCACTTTCAAATGTGTCGCCATCTTTAAAATCGCCAACATTCTTATCGATGCCAGCAATTTCTTGCCCCGTCTGGTCGGACGCTCTATCGCATGCCCCAAGCGTGCACAGCATGACGGCAAGAAGGAAGTATCTCATCAGCGAGTCCACCAAAAACTCCAACGCGATGTGGGGCGGCAGATTTGCCGACGGCCCTTCATCAATCATGCGCGAGATAAACGCCTCTATCCCATTCGACAAGAAGTTATGGCGACAGGATATTCGCGCGTCTCTGGCGCATGTTGCAATGCTCGCCGAACAACAGATTATTGATCGGGACGACGCCACGCAAATTATCAATGGTCTGAATCAGATCGCGCAGGAGTTTGAAGCCGGCGGCGTTACAGAAGATCTCGATCTTGAAGATATTCATATGCATGTCGAAGCCCGGTTAACTGAAATCGTTGGGCCGGTCGCAGGAAAGCTTCATACCGCGCGGTCCCGCAATGATCAGGTGGCAACGGATTTCAAATTGTGGGTACGCGATGCAGTAGATGTGGTCAGCGACGGATTGGCGGCACTTCAACAAGCACTATTGGGCCGGGCCGAAGCGCATGCGGACACGATCATGCCTGGATTCACCCATTTGCAAAGCGCACAACCGGTGACCCTTGGGCATCATTTGATGGCCTATTTTGAAATGTTTGACCGTGATAGGTCCCGTTTTGCCGATGCCAGGGTGCGGATGAATTACTCGCCGCTTGGAGCCGCTGCGCTGGCCGGGACCGGTTTCGCAATTGATCGCGTACAGACGTCGCAAATGCTGGATTTTGAAGCCCCAACAGCCAATTCACTCGATTCGGTATCGGACCGTGATTTTGCCTTGGACTATTTGATGGCTGCGACACAATGCAGCCTGCACCTCTCTCGCCTTGCTGAAGAATTTATTATCTGGGCCAGCCAGCCTTTCGGTTTCATCGATTTGCCAGATAGATTCTCAACCGGCTCATCGATCATGCCGCAAAAACGCAATCCGGATGCAGCGGAACTTGTTCGTGGTCATTCGGGGCGGATTGCCGGTTGCCTCAACGCCCTTATCATAACGATGAAGGGGCTTCCGCTCGCCTATTCAAAGGATATGCAGGACGATAAACCGCCCGTGTTTGACGCACATGATCTTTTGGGTTTGTCACTTGCTGCGATGACGGGAATGATTGAGGATGTGAAGTTTAATCCCGACCGCATGCGCACATTGGCGGAGTCGGGCTTCTCAACTGCGACAGATTTCGCTGACTGGTTGGTCCGTGAAGCAAAATTGCCATTTCGCGAAGCGCATCACATCACTGGTGCGGTTGTTCAGCTCGCCGAAAAGCAGGGATGTACATTGTCGGAATTGACGCTGGAACAATATCAATCGATCGATTCGCGCATAACAAAGGGCGTGTTTGATGTGCTCAGCGTCGATGCTTCGGTTGCCAGCCGGTCGAGCTACGGGGGCACGGCGCCGGAACAAGTAAGAGCGCAAATTGCGAAAGCGCGAAATAGCTTGGAGGATTGACGTGAAAAAATTTATTTCATCCGGATTGCTGATCGCATCAATTGTAGCATTGTCTGCCTGTGGCAATCGCGGCCTGCTCGAACCTCCAAAGGGCAAGACGCTGCCCCCTGCGGTTTATGGAGAGCCCAAGCCGCCAACCGGCGAAGAATTGCTTGTGCCATCGACTCAGGCGCAGCCCGAGCGCAGTGACGAATTGCTTCGTCGATCAGAAAAGCGTCAGGATGATAAATTTGACCTACCGCCTCCCGGTTAATCTCTACCCCTTAACTGAAAGCAAAACCTGTGGACCATTTTCAACTTAAAGAAGGCGTCGTTCACGCCGAAGATATGCCCCTATCACGTATCGCCGAAGAAGTTGGAACACCGGTTTATATCTATTCCCGCGCCACGCTGGAGCGGCATGCGCGGGTGTTTCGTGAAGGTCTCTGTGCTGCAGGAAAAGTGCATCTTGCATTTGCCGTAAAGGCAAATCCAAACCTTGCGGTTCTGAGAATCTTGGCCAATCAGGGATATGGAGCCGACGTGGTATCGGGCGGAGAGCTTGAACGGGCGTTGGCGGCAGGGATGAAGGCAAGCGATATCGTTTTTTCCGGCGTGGGCAAGAGCCGCGCGGAGCTTACACTTGGTCTCGACAAGGGTATCGGCCAATTCAATTTGGAATCCGAGGAAGAAGGCGAGATGCTCGCCCAGATCGCAGCTGATAGAGGAGAGGCCGCGCCGGCCACTTTGCGGGTCAATCCAGATGTCGATGCCGGCACACATGCAAAAATTTCAACCGGAAAAGCAGAGAATAAATTTGGTGTTGCCATTGACGGTGCGCCAGATATTTACGCCCGATTGGCAAAACTGGACGGCTTGAACTTGCGCGGTGTGGCGGTGCATATCGGAAGTCAGTTGCAAAGCTTGGATCCGCTTGAACGTTGTTATTTCCGGATTGGACAATTGGTCACGGATTTGCGCAAAGCTGGGCATGCCGTCACTCATGTAGACCTTGGCGGCGGATTAGGGGTGCCTTACAAGCCCGAAGAGAACCCGCCTAGCCCGATGGACTATGGCGCAATGGTTGCAAGGGTTACCAAGGAATGGGGAGTGACCCTGATGTTCGAACCTGGCCGCGTCATTGCGGGAAATAGCGGTGTGATGATGACGCAGGTTATTCGCGTCAAGCCAGGCGTGCATAGCGATTTCGTCGTCGTCGATGCCGCCATGAACGACCTTATGAGGCCGGCCATATATGATGCCTGGCACCATTTTGAAGCAGTGGAACCGAACGGAGAAAAGATGACGGCGAGCATTGTCGGCCCGATTTGTGAGAGCAGCGACATCTTTGCACGAGAACGTGAAGTCGATCAGGTCAAAACTGACGATCTCGGGATTTTTCGAACAGCCGGCGCATATGGCGCGACCATGGCAAATACTTATAATAGCAGACCGCTAGTGCCAGAGGTTTTGGTGGATGGCGATAAATATGCGGTCGTCGCAGAACGGATAGAGCCAGCGACGATAATGGCTGCGGAGCATGTACCGGACTGGTTGAAGTAGAAACGCAATGAACCAGTTTCCGATCTTCATAAATCTGAACGGGCGCAGGGTGATTTTGTTGGGCGTTGGCGAAATGGCCGATGCAAAGCGGCGACTCTACGAACGCGCTGGTGCCGAAATCACCGATGATTTGGAAACGCCCGATGCTGCCTTAGCCGTGATAGCGGTTGAAGATGATGACGAAGCCGCCGCTTTGACCAAGAAACTGAAAGCGCGAGGGTTGCTGGTAAATGTGGTTGATCGTCCCGAGTTATGTGACTTTACGACGCCTGCGATCGTTGATCGTGATCCGGTATTGATTGCTATCGGTACGGGGGGCGCTTCGGCCGGCCTTGCAAAGGCGCTGCGCCAACGTTTGGAGCGGTTGCTTCCAGCCACTGTCGGAAAGCTTGCCGATGCGCTGTTCGCTGCACGTGGGGATATTAAGCGACAATGGCCGGACGGATCGGCGCGCCGCAAGGCGATAGACTGTGCGCTTGATCCGGGCGGTCCACTTGACCCTTTTAGCAATGATGCTGATGCAAATGTTGCGCAATGGTTAAAAAAGCCTGCACCGGGTGCCGCCGATAAAGTGGTGGACTTATACTTGGCGAGCAGGGAACCCGATCATCTGACAATAGAGCAAGCCAGATTGCTGGGACAGGCGGACTATATTTACGCTGAAGCCCAGATACCAGAGCAGATCATGAATCGTGCCCGTGCGGACGCCTTACGCTTTGATTTGTCAGAATTTGACGAGGGCCGGGCCGCGGGATTGACGCTATTGATAAGGATGCGCGTATGACGCCTGTTATTCCCGATATCATCGGCACAGATGTCGTCACCGTGCTCCAAACCGCGATGGCGCCCGCTTTTCTTTTGGTGGGCATTGGGGCGATGTTGAACATTTTTACCGGTCGGTTGGCCCGTATTATTGACCGTTCCCGGTTGTTACAGCAACGCTTCAACGAAACCAAAGGCCGCGAACATGAATTGATCGTCAACGAATTACACGATCTGCAATTACGCATCAGGATTGTGAATAGTGCGATCTATCTCAGCGTCGTCGGGGCCATCGTTACGTTCATACTCATTGGCCTTTTGTTCACCATGGGCCTAACCGGAAACAGATCTCTCGATCAGGTTGTTGCCGGTGCGTTCATTGTCACGGTGATATTGCTGTCGGTTGCGTTGATTCAGTTCCTTCGCGAAGTACGCATCGGAATTCGCGACTTCATGATCCGTGAAGAATATTTGGAGCGCGCGGATATTCCAAAAGGAAAACCGCTGATCAAGCCGGGAAAATAGGTCAACCAGAAATGAAAACTAGGGGGAAATGAAAAGAGGCTGCCGGTTTTGCACCGACAGCCTCTAAGCATGAGTCAGCGGATGGAAGTGCCGCTGCCGGGTAACCTGATCGTTAGATCAGCAATGTCCCCCGAACGGAATTTTCCGACCCTATTACTGAAACATGAGACATCGGATCACCTCCTTTCGCTTGATTGTAAGATACGAACTGTTGCATTGTATGTACTCCGCTGTTCGACAGGTTCAATGTGAATCAAACAGCGATGTGGTACAAGGCTTGAAAAATATTATTTTGCTGTCACACTAACGCGTCGCGGTTTTCAGAGCGCTGCTCTAGCTACGACAATCCTCTACCACACGCGTAAATTCCGGCCAGATTGGTATGGCTATCGACATCAGCCCGGACGTTTGAACAGCAAACCGGCCGCGGCTAAAGGCGATCCGGTCGAGTATATATTCGTCAGGTGCTAGCGAGATTGCAGCATAAGGCGCATCGCTTCCGCTGCTGCGTGCCGGGAAATTTTTTAAGCCCGAACTTGCTCGCAATGTCATATTTCCACCCCTGGCCACGTTGCCGGCGCGAGAGAGGAATATCTTGTTTTGATTCCGGTCACAGCGGACCAGAAATGTCGCGTCGCCATTGGGAGGTCCAAAAAGCGCGATCGAACCTCTTTCATCTGTACGGTAAACCCAGTCACCCTTTGCCAAAGGCCAGTCAATCCAGTCGCCAGTAGGTTGAAGGATCGGCGCAGGAGGTGGCGCGGGAGTCACGACCTCTGGTGGCTGTGGTTTCGGTGCGGGTGCAGGTTCCCGCGTAGAACAGGAGGCAAGCAATGCCAGCGACAACAGGCTGGTCGGTAAGATGTAAGTGATTCTCATTGCGATGGAATATGGTCAAATCTGGCGCGCTAGGCTAGTCCTGATTTACAATGTCCCATTCCGACAAAAAATTCGGCAATCGCGTTAAGATACGCGTCGATCAACTGTTGGTCGATCTTGGTCTGGCCGAAAGCAAGACCAAAGCGCAAGCCTATGTCATGGCCGGATTGGTTTCAGCCAATGGTCGCAAACTGGAAAAGCCGGGGCAACAGGTCGCGGCTGATCTAAAAATCGAACTGAAGGGCAAGGATCATCCGTGGGTCAGTCGCGGCGGATTGAAGCTGGATCATGGCCTGAAGCATTTCAATCTGAATGTGTCGGGAATGACCGCGATTGACGTGGGCAGCAGCACGGGGGGATTTACCGATGTGCTTTTGCACAATGGTGCGACCAAGGTTTTCGCGGTGGATAGCGGGACCAACCAATTGGCCTGGAAACTCAGACAGGATGACCGGGTGGTTGTTCACGAACAAACCAGCGCGCGGATATTAACGGACCTGCACATAACGGAAACTGTGGATGTGGTCGTTTGCGATGCCAGTTTCATATCTTTGACAAAGGTGTTGGAACGGCCCCTGAAATTTGCTGGTCGGCATGCGTGGTTGATCGCACTGATAAAACCGCAATTTGAAGCGGAGCGAGGGCAGGTTGGCAAGGGCGGCGTGGTCCGCGATGCTTCGGTTCATAGAATCGTGTGTGATAAAGTTGAAAAGTGGCTCTATGAGATCGGTTGGGAGGTGATGGGTATTACGGAAAGTCCGATCACCGGGCCGAAAGGAAATGTTGAGTTTCTGATAGCTGCACAAAATGATGGATAACTGGCCACAGATCCGTGATCCCTCTTGTTATCCGTCAGCTATCTTCTTAGGTGCTCGGCTATGACAGCCAATTCCGACAATGTATCGCCAATCTCTCTTGAGAACCCTTTGGGGACAGAATTTTCGCTGAGCCGCTTTGCCGAGGAATCAAGCAAGTGGCTCAGCCAGCATTATGTTGAAATCCTGATCGCGGCAGCCATTGGTGCGACGATATTTTTCATGCTGGGCGGATTGAAACGCTATGCCGCTGCGCATGTCCGGGATCATGACGGGCTAGTTGGTTATCGAACAGTGTTCATTTCCGCGATCGCCAAAACCAGCAAGTTTTTCATGCTAATGGTCTCAGCCGAAACCATTATCAGCTTTTCAAGAGCGCCCGAGCTTTTGGAACGAATCATCCATGTCGTGTTTACAATCTCGATTGTCGTCCAAGTCGCGATATGGCTTCGAGAGATCATTCTGGGTCTCGTTTTGCGAAAGACATCGCAGGATCCGGACCAGCACGAAACTCTACAAAACGCGATGACATTGATCCGGCTACTTGTGACCGCTGTGCTCTTCGCGATTGCTTCAATCATGATCCTCGACAATTTGGGCGTGAATGTGACCGGGCTGATAGCGGGTCTGGGCGTTGGCGGGATTGCAATTGGTCTGGCGGCGCAGGGTATTTTTTCCGACCTTTTTGCCGCGCTATCGATCATTTTCGACAAGCCGTTTCGACGCGGCGAGACGATTAGCTATGATACGACCATCGGAACTATTGAGAAAATTGGATTAAAAAGCACTCGGCTTCGCGCGGTAACTGGCGAGGAGATAATTATTTCCAACACCAATTTGCTCGACAAAGAAATTGTGAATATGACACAGCTGGCAAGGCGGCGGACACGCTTTGGGATTGGTGTGATTTATCAGACCAACCCTGATGAAGCGCGCAGAATACCCGATTTATTGAAGGATATTGTCGAGTCCAACGGTGCCGTTTTCATTCGCTCTGGTTTTGTTGGTTTCGGCGATAGCTCTATCAATTTTGAACTCGATTTCGATATTATGAGCAGCGAATATGAAGTGGTTTTCCAGGGGCGCCATTGCATTGGTCTGGCGATCTTGCAGAAGTTTAATGAGGAGGGGCTTGAGTTTGCCTATCCAACACAAACCACCTTTACCGCTGCGCCGGATGGAGAAATGATCATGCCCTATCCGGAGGGAGGCTTCGGTATCGCTGTTAAAGATCGCTAATATGCCGTAACGGCATGACTTCTATTGCAACAAAATGCTTGTTAATCGTGCGATTAAAATAGACAATAGCACCAAATCGCGACTCAATTTTTTACCAGAAAAAGGACATTCTCATGCGTGATGCAGTCATCGTTTCCACAGCCCGCACTCCAATTGGCCGCGCCTATAAAGGGGCTTTCAATGCGACACCGGGACCTACTTTGGGGCACTATGCGGCAAAAGCTGCGGTAGAGCGGGCCGGAATCGATCCCGCACAAGTCGATGATGTTGTGTGGGGCAGCGCGCTACAACAGGGGTCTCAAGGGGGTAACCTTGCGCGGAACGTGGCACTACGTTCCGGTTTTCCGATCGATGTTCCCGGCATGACATTGGACCGGCAATGTTCATCCGGTCTGATGGCAATTGCAACTGCTTCGAAACAGGTAACCATGGATCGCATGGATTGCGTTATTGGCGGTGGACAGGAATCCATTTCGACAGTGCAGACGCCGGAAATGCGCGTAGCACCCGACCCAGTCTTGCTCGCCATGCATGATGATATTTACATGCCTATGCTACAAACCGCGGAAGTGGTTGGAGAACGCTATGGTATCTCTCGTGAAGCTTGTGACGAATATGCGCTGCAGTCCCAGCAACGCACCGCTGCGGCTCAGGAAGCCGGCAAGTTCGACGATGAGATAATCGAGGTCACCGCCACGATGGGTGTGAAGGATAAGGAAAGCGGCGAGATTTCTATGCATGAAATCACTTTGTCAAAAGACGAAGGCAACCGCCCATCTACTACTCTTGAGGGCCTGCAGGGGCTTGGTCCGGTATTGGGTGAAGACAAATTAATTACCGCAGGCAACGCATCACAGCTGTCCGACGGCAGCGCAGCCAGTGTGGTTATGGAGGCGGCAGCGGCCGAAAAAGCCGGCCTTAATCCACTTGGTCGATATATCGGCATGGCGGTCGCGGGTACGAAACCTGATGAAATGGGCATCGGTCCGGTGTTCGCTATCCCAAAATTGCTTGAGCGTTTCGACCTGAAGATGGATGATATCGGGCTTTGGGAACTGAACGAGGCGTTTGCGGTGCAGGTCCTGTATTGCCAACAGAAACTGGGAATTCCCAATGAGACGTTGAATGTAAACGGCGGATCGATTTCGATCGGGCATCCCTATGGCATGACGGGTGCGCGGTGCACGGGCCACGCATTGATTGAAGGCAAGCGTCGCGGCGCGAAATATGCTGTCGTCACGATGTGTATCGGCGGCGGACAAGGCGCTGCTGGATTGTTTGAAATTCTCTAGTCAATAATAGCTGAAGACAGTCGATGCAGATATTATCGGCTATCTTCATCCCATGAAAGGATTGAATATGTCAGCAGTAGGTGTTGTGGCGACTTTGACGGTCGCGGAAGGCAAAAACGCAGATTTTGAAGAAGCATTTTCCGAGTTGATGGCCGCAGTGGCCGCCAATGAACCCGGCAATGAGTTTTATTCGGTGTTTCAATGCAAGGACAATCCGCAGCAATATAAAGTGCTCGAACGTTATGTCGATCAAGCAGCATTGGATGCGCATGGAAAGTCGGATCATTTTCGGGCTAGTGGGCCGAAACTAGCACCCTGTATGGCAGCTGCGCCCGTGATCGAATATCTCGACGCTATTTAGCCGTTGTTTCCGGCGGAGCAATTTTTCCGCCGGAAAAACGAAAATGCTCCGCTCGGTCTTTTGCCAAGAGAATTGGGCCGTCGAGATCGACCCACCGCGCGCGCTGTGCCAGAACGAAAGCCGGCTTGATGGCAAGCGATGTAGATAACATGCAGCCGACCATGATCTTTAGGCCGGCTGTTTGCGCTGCATCGGCCAGCCGGATCGCCTCTGTTAAACCTCCGGCTTTGTCCAATTTGATATTCACCGCGTCATAGTGGCTCGCAATCTTGTCGATATCTGCGCTGGTATGGCAACTCTCATCTGCGCACAGCGGAATGGCGGCACTGACGCCTGCAAGTCGATCATCCTGCCCCGCGGTGACGGGTTGTTCTACCAACTCTACGCCGAGTTTTGACAATGCCAACGTTTCTTCTGCTATATTAAGATTATTCCAGCTTTCATTGGCATCAACAATAAGACGCGCGCGAGGTGCTCCTTGATGAACGGCGGCAACGCGGGCGCGATCATTCTCGCCTGTAAGTTTCAATTTCAGAATAGGGAATTTGTCAGCCGCTGCTCTTGCATCGGCCTTCATCTGCAATGGTTCATTCAGTGAAATCGTAAATGCGGTGGAGAGCGGTCTGGGCACCGTTTGCTCAATCAACTGCCACAAAGGCATGTCGGTCCGGTTGGATTGCAAGTCCCATAAAGCGCAGTCCAGAGCGTTTCGGGCTGCGCCTCTTTCCATATTATGCAACAGAAACTGATGATCAAATACATCATACGCTTGGGTAAAGCTGTTGATCTGCAGAAGGCATTTCTCCGGCGTTTCTCCTTCGTAATAAATCGGAGTTGCTTCGCCAATGCCCCGATGAACGCCGTCAAAAATCTCGCAAAAGATAACATCAACATATGTTTTGGTTCCGCGACTGATGATGAACGCGCCATCGACTGGCCAACGTTCTATTTTCGCAGAGACCTGTAATTTCATCCGCGCGGTCTAGCATCACCCAGTTCAAGTGAAAATTCTATTTTACAGAGAGTGATTTCGCAGGGTTCAGCGATGTCTGCTGAAGCAATCGCTGACCCGGTTTTTCGATCCAGTGATAGAGTATGGCAGACGATATGAAAGTGAGGACAAAGAATAGACCTATGA
This sequence comes from uncultured Sphingomonadaceae bacterium, assembly GCA_938003725.1. GTDB lineage: Bacteria > Pseudomonadota > Alphaproteobacteria > Sphingomonadales > Sphingomonadaceae > Parasphingorhabdus. Next base: position 23,115 of record CALKXX010000093.1, read on the forward strand.
ATATGGGAGGGACGTTCGCTGGATCATCGATGAATATGATTTTGAAAGCAATGAACAGCATGAAATGTACCAGATAGGTCGCGTAGCTAATCTCTCCAAAATAGTGCAATATTCTGTTGTTCAGTGGGTTCGTCTTTGCCTCTGAGTATATGGCCATAGAGAGTAACAGGCTGGAAAAGACGATTGGAATCGCGAGGGTTTCAGGGAGATATCCGGCCAGGAACATTCCAAAAAATGCGGCACCGAACAGGCTCGCACCCATAGCCTTTTGCCAATTCCCGCGCCATCTCTGCCAAATGACACAGATGATGGTCCCGCAAATAAATTGCAACAGGCAGCGGACCAGGCCTGTCCTGGGAATATCATCGCCCAGCGTTTGAAAGCCAAGCCTGTCAAAATAGAAATGTATCGCAGTCACCAATATGGCAATGAAGACTACCAGCAGAGCCGTGGGAAACCTGTCCCATCTCGCATAAACCGCCAATAAGGGGAAAATGAGATAGGCCGCCATCTCGGTGCTGATGGACCAGGCCGGGTGGTTCCAGGTAAGTTGATCCGTGAAACCCCAGTTTTGCAGAAGCAGGATGTGCATCGGCAATTCATATAGTGGGTAGCTGCTTTCGCTCTCTCGGCCAGTAGAAATCAGGACTGCGACGAACAGCATTGTCACCAAAACTATGAAAATGTGCAACGGCCAGATGCGCGCAATTCGGCGCCAATAGAATCCAAGCGAATAGCTGTTACCGTTATTTTCAAATCGCTGGGAATAGCTCAGCCAAATCACGAATCCTGACAGTAAGAAAAAGAAATCTACTGCCAGATATCCCTTGGCGAGAAAATCCATCACGCCTTGCGGCAGGTAACTGCCCATACCCGTTCTAATATGGTAAAAGACTACAAACCACGCTGCTATGCCGCGCAGGCCCGTCAGTGCCCGCAGGTCGGGTTGCGCGTTGGCTTTCGTTACCACGCCTTTGAACCCGCCGTAATTGACGGGCGAGCCGATAGCGCCACTTTTTTGGCGATTGGTCGCCATTTTGCCTCATTGGAACGGCGGGTCATATAGGTGTCCAGGCCGATTTGCAGGGCCACCAGCATGTAGACAAATGGCTGATAGGCGATCCCGACGAACAGCGCGCCGACGAGATAGATTATGTGCCCATGCTGTAGGGCAATGGCGAGGGGTGCGACCCATTGTTCGCTTTGTTTTCTTGTATCCTTGTAGCGCCGGCGGAGCACTTCCATCCGCCAAAGGCCGCCCAGGTGGATCATCAACCACAATGCTAGACCGGGGAAACCTTGCTCGCCCAGCATTTCAAAATAGCTGCTGTGAAATGCGCGGCCTTCATCAACGACTTCCACCGGGCCTTCGATCTCGACATCATATTCGATTTCCCAGTCTGCCTTTTTGCCATCATCTGCCAGATCATAAGTGAGCCTGTTGGAAAGATAGACATCAAAGCCGCCGCCAAACGGGTTCTCCTTCACATAGTCGATTGTCCAGCGCCAGACGGCAAGGCGGGTCGCCGCTGATTCGTCTGCTTCCACATTCTCAAGTGTACTCATGCGATCTGTGAAACTTTGCGGCAGGAACGGAATCGACATCAGTCCCAGTGTGACGGCCGCGCCGGCATAGAGAAAACGATGCTTGTTAAAGCGCAGTAGCAGCACAACCAGCACCGCTATGCACACCAGACCGGTTCGTGCCTGTGTTCCGATTGGAATCAGCAGACAGGCAAAAATAAACGCCCCCGCAAATAGCCGGACCCGCCAATCGGGTGGGAAAATAGTTCCGAATTTGGAGAGCCATAGCAGCAGGGGAATAATGGCAATCGCGACCATCGAAATGGTGCTGCCTTCAAACAACCCGTCATTCACATCGATCTGCATGATCAGGACGCCGTAACCGCCGCCGCCAACTGCGGTTTTTATCCCTCCCGCGATGATCAGCGTTCCTGCACAGAGCACCATGAACAGTGCGAGGGCCTCAATCCGGAGTTTGGTGCGCAGAGTCAGCGGAAGGAATATTGCGAAGATCATCGCTTTCCAAACCCAATCCCATTTGGTCCACGCTGATTCCGGAACGACGGATTGAATGGTCGTATAAAAGCAGTAAAGCAACAGGACCACCATCAAGCCCTGCCGTACTGAAAACCGGGTGTCTTTCTTGTCGTCAGCGACCATGAATCCCAGAAAAGCGAGGGCAAATACGATCATCGATATGGGGACGCTGTTGAGCATGAAATAGCTCAACCGCTGAGGCGCGACGATATCGACATAGGCATAGACCAATGTGAACAGAAACGGGCGCTTGAAGGCGATAAACAGCAAGGCCAGCAGATATCCGACGAAGACGAGATCACGCATCCCAATCTCCGCCGCTTTTTCTGGTTCCAAAGCCGGTTGGTTCTTTGTCCCTCTCCGGCGGATCTTCTAGGTCAAGGTCTTCACGGTGCACCAATCGCCACGCCGCCAACAGCAGCAGGCCATGGGTCAAAGCGAGGGCGAAATTGTCAATCATATGGCCCGGAGCACCGTAAATCTGTGAACACATGAAATACGCACCGCGCGCATTCCTAATATCTGCGCGATACAGGCTTTGGGTTGACGGGACGTTAATCCTTTTCTGGCAGAGGCTTACGCCATGACACGTGTCCTTCACATATTGGATCACAGCCTGCCGCTACATAGCGGCTATTGCTTTCGCACTCGGGCTATCATGAAAGCTCAGATAGCACAGGGACTGACGGTTGCCGGAGTGACCGGCGTGCGTCAGGATCAAAATGGCTATCAAGCGAGTGCGCCAAAAGAAGAGGCCGATGGGCTTGAATTTTTCCGGACCCTTGCCGACGTTCAGGGGCCTTCGCCGGTCAGAGAGTGGCGAGAGGTGTCGGTATTCGCAGATCGCATTGCGCAAGTCGTCGCAGAATGGCGGCCCGATATCCTGCACGCACATTCGCCCGCACTAAACGGACTGGCGGCGCTTCGCATCGCCCAACGTACGGGGATTCCGTTAATTTATGAAATCCGCGCCTTTTGGGAAGATGCGGCGGTGGGCAATGGGACAGGGCGCGAGGGCAGCCCGCGTTATTGGCTGACACGGCAACTGGAAAACCATGTTGTTGGCGGCGCTGATGCGGTCGCAGTCATTTGTGAGGGATTGAAATCAGATCTGGTTTCACGCGGTGTTGCTGCTGACAAAATCACGGTATCGCCAAATGGCGTTGATATGGGAATGTTCGGCGCTCCACCTGCTCCGGACGAACGGCTACGCAGGGAGCTGGGGCTTGGCGGCAAATCGGTGCTTGGGTTTATCGGCAGTTTTTATGACTATGAAGGCCTGGATGATCTGATTGCTGCCATGCCGATCTTGGAAGAGCTGGAATCAACTACCCATCTTTTATTGGTTGGCGGCGGACCGATGGAGGAGGCACTCAAGCAGCAGGTTGCCGATGCAGGTTGTGAGGGTATTGTCACATTCACCGGGCGGGTGCCGCATGATGAAGTGGAGCGCTATTATAGTCTGATGGATGTGATGGTATATCCGCGAAAATCGATGCGTCTGACAGACCTGGTCACACCTTTGAAGCCATTGGAGGCGATGGCGCAGGGGCGTATCGTTGCAGCGTCCGATGTAGGCGGTCACAAGGAACTGATCGAAGACGGCGTGACGGGTGTTCTATTCCCTGCTGGAAACCCGCAAAAAATCGCCGAAAAATTAGCAGATTTGCTGCATGCGCGTGAAAATTGGCCACAAACCATTGAAATAGCAAAGAAATTTGTTTCTGCAGATCGTAACTGGTCGTCAAACATTTTGCGTTACAATCCTGTTTACCAAAGGTTGATTGCTGGCAAACGGTTTGAGCAAGCAGCCTGACCGGGTGGAGAAGAATGTGGAACAGTTTGAACAGAATATAGAGCGTTTCAAGCAACCGGCGATGGCTATCGCGGGCGGCATCGGCGCGGCGCTTGTCGTTGCAACGCTTCCCCATGTCTATCTTGAAAACATAATCGGCGCGACTGGCCTGTCCGAAATCGTTCCGGCGGCGGCCCCCCCGCTAGGCAATACAGCACGCGGCCTGATCGCAGTCATGTCGGGCCTTGTTACAGCCTCGGCAATTTACTTTTTTATCAATCGCACTTCCAACAGTTCCAAGGAGGACTCCGATATGGGTCTGGCACTACCAAAATTTTCCGTTTCCGATGAAAGCGTGGAGGACGCCGGCAAAGCCAAGTTCAGCATGCCAAAATTCTCTTTGAAAAAGCTGTTGCAGAAACCAAGATCGAGCAAAAAGGACGGAAAGGTTACTGACCTGGCCGACTTGCCGAAACTGCGCGAGGCAGACAGTCATCCTGATGCCCCCGCACGCCGCCCAATTTTCGCAGATGCGGATTTGGGTACGCCATTGGTCGATCAGATTAAACCATTTGAAAAAGCGGAAGAAACGCCAGATGCTGCGCTGCAGGAAAGCCCGGCGGAGCCAAAGGCCGCTTCGGCTCCATTTACGGCGGATAAATCTCTGTCGGTGCCGTCCCCAACAGAACAACCACTTGATCTGTCCGGCCGTGTTTCCGTTCCGGAATCAGAAACGGCGGTTTCCGCGCCTATGTCGGCCTCTATATGTGATGCAGTATCTGCTCCCCTATCCGACCCGCAGGAGATGCCCGACGAGACAAAGGAGGATATGTCCTCGCTTTCGATCGCGCAACTCGCAGATCGTCTTGAAACAGGTTTGCAGCGGCTCAAGCAGCTTGAAATTCACAGCCGGGCCGCACTGGATCACCCATCTCCGGCAGTGCAGCAGGTCGCCGAAACGGCCGCGGTACCAGGCGGCATCAATGTCACCAGTGCGGAAGAGCACGTACATACGCCTCCGCCGTTAAAGTCTGTCCAACCCAGCGAAGAAGATGTGCAGGCAGCACGGCAGGCGGACATGGATGCCGCGTTAAAGGCAGCATTGGGCACATTGGAGAAGATGACCGCCCAGCGCTGAACCGGGCTTTAGTCCGCCGTCACTACCGGATCGACGATGGTCAGGATTTCCAATTGGATTTCGGGCGAACCCTTGTCTCGTTCGCGGATCAGGAGATCTGCGACAAAATATCCGGGTAGCGCAAATTCGTGATCGGGCAGGGCACAAACCCGTTTGCTGATCGCATTCTGATCCGCCCCGCCGACCATCTGGATTTCGAGATAATGCCGCGTGCCGGAAAAAGTGATGCTAGCCCACGGCTTTTCGCGTTTTAACGTCACGGCACAGGCGGTGCCGAGCAGCTCATTCAGCTGCTCGATCAACAACTCGGCGACATCGCGCCTGTGTGGGCGCGTGGAAATTTTCCTATCCGGCATGATCGGAACGCCATGTGTTCATGAAATGTTCCACTCGCTGCGATACTTTTTGACCCGGTTCACGGCCATTGCGCAAGTCTTCGACAAAGCGCGGATCGCGAACCGACAATCGGCCAAATTTGGTCCAAGGCATGTCTGTTTCGCGCATAAATTTTTCGATTTCCCTCAATAAATACATGATATATTCTCCCATTGGTTCTGGCACTGTGCGCGCATAAAATAACGGCGACTCGCTGTGATAGGTAAAATCCTATTTGAAACGTGATTTCCTACAAGTCTAGGAAATATCCTATTGCCATTTTCGGCCAATATGGTTAGGGTCGATAAATGGACGCTGCCGCTGCCCGCAAAAATTTGGAAATGCTGATCCGCAAAAACGGCAATGATTTTGCGTCTCTGTCGAAAATGCTCGGCAAAAATCCGGCCTATGTTCAGCAATATATCCGGCGCGGGACACCAAAGAAGCTCGATGAAGAAGATCGTCGCCGACTGGCCGAATTTTATGGCGTGGACGAACAATTGCTTGGTGCGGCAAAGGCCGTGGGCAATCAAGGCCGTAGCGAAAATGATGACCTGATCCGGGTAAAGCAATTACAGGTAGAGGCATCCGCCGGCCCAGGTGCGCTGACGGATGATGATGAGCGTAGCGGATCTATGGCCTTTGGACCGAAATGGCTGAAGCAACTTGGCGTTGATCCGGCGAAGCTGGCGTTAATTACGGTAGACGGTGATTCAATGGATCCAACGCTTTGTGATGGCGACGATATCATGGTCGATCATGGCGCCGCCCTTCGCCCTTTGCGAGACGGGATATATGTCTTGCGGATGGATGATGTACTGCTGGTAAAGCGCGTCGCAGTGGGCCCTTCCAGCAAAATTTCCGTCCGCAGCGACAACGCGCAATATCCGGATTGGGATGATGTCGATATGGGTGAAGTGAATATTATCGGGCGCGTGGTGTGGACAGGACGGCGGCTGTGAGATTGACGACTTGATATCCACCCTTGCAACTTCCCGCTCTCGCCGCCAAATAACATCCCATGACAGAAGCACCCCTTAAAGCCGTGATTATTCCGGTGACACCGCTCCAGCAAAATTGCACGCTCCTTTGGTGCACCAAAACCAATAAAGCGGCGCTTAGCGACCCCGGTGGCGATTTGGGCCGGTTGAAAGCGGCGGTCGAAGAGCATGGCGTCGATCTGGAAAAGATCATCATTACCCACGGTCATCTCGATCATTGCGGACAGGCGGGTATGCTGGCGGAGGAACTGGGCTTACCTATTGAAGGGCCGCACAAGGATGATTTGTTCTGGATTGAGCAACTCGACGGTGATGGCGCGCGATACGGGATGGAGGCAAAAAGTTTTGAACCCGACCGCTGGCTAGTCGATGGCGATCAGGTGACGGTGGGTGATCTCACGCTGGACGTAATTCATTGCCCGGGACATACGCCCGGCCATGTGATTTTCTATCATCAGCCGTCAAAACTGGCGGTGGTCGGCGATGTAATATTCCAGGGTTCGATTGGCCGTACAGATTTTCCGCGCGGCAATCATCAAGATTTGATTGACGCGATCACACAAAAGCTCTGGCCATTGGGCGATGATGTGACGTTTATTCCGGGGCACGGCCCAACCAGCCAGTTCGGCTATGAGCGCAAGACAAATGCGTTTGTCGCAGATGACGTGCTGGGTGCGCGCTGAGGCCTGAATTAGCCTAGCGACAATAGCACCACTCCGGCAGTTACTGCGATTGCGCCTGTCATTTTCTGGACCGTCATTTTCTCGCCCAGCACAAAAATACCAATGAGCGCGGCAAACAGGATGCTGGATTCGCGGATCGCGGAAACACCACCCATCGTGGTCAAACTCATCGCCCAGACGGCTATGCCATAACCCAGTGTCGCCAATATTCCGGCCCCTATCACCTTTGCGCCCTCTTTACCCCTTGGCATATTGGGTATCTGCCTTCGAATCCCGGTGATAGCCAGTGGGATGAGCAGGCCCGCAATCACAGCCTGCCAGGCGGCATAGCCCGCAGCGCTTCCCGCCAACCGGACGCCGAGGCCATCGACAACCATATAGCTGGCGATGAACAGGCCGGCCGCCAGCGCCGCCAAAACCGACTTGATGTCGGCGCCATTGTTTCGAAACGCCAGCACCATGATTCCCGCCGAGACGAACAGAATTCCTGACAGGCCGGTTAATCCCGGCGTTTCGCCAGCGAACAGCGCTGCTCCGAGTGTGACGAGTAAGGGGGCACTACCGCGGGCAATCGGATAGACGCTTGCCATTTCTCCGTCACGGTAAGCCCGGACCAGGAACAGGCAGTAACCAATCTGCAGTACGGAGGACATGATAATATATGGCCAGCTGGCCGCGTCAGGTGGCTCCAGGACCAGCGCAACAGGTACCGCCGCCAACGCTCCGGCGAGACAGATGATCGAGATTGACCACAGACGGTCTTCGCCGCTTTTTACGATGGCATTCCAACCCGCATGAATCAGCGCGGAGGCAAGCAGAAGGCTAACGACAAGAAGAGACATAACCGCCGTCCGGTAGCAGGATTATTGTGCAATCACCTATTGTATGAAACCATCATATGACTGCACAAAGATGAGGTGGAAAAGCTACCCAATCGACTCCACCGGCATCCTGCTGACATCGACGGTGGTGAAATAGGGGGTGGAAATCGCGTAGATCCCCAATCCAAGCAGGGTCAGCATCGTAACCAGCGTGCCGATCATCCGGCCTTTACCGAATTTACCGTCATCCATACCCACACCATGGGCCACGCGGCCGAGCAGATAGAGGCCACCGACAATCCAAAGCCAGAACGGGGAAACGCCGGCGCCGCTGGACATTTCGATCAATCCGATCAGTATCAGCACAAATGGTGCCGTTTCAATATAGTTGCTATGTGCCCGCATCCGTCGGATAACCTTATCATTGCCGCCGTCGCCGACACTGACTTTTTCGCTTGCCCGTACCTGTCCCACCCGGATCATCAGCCATATATTTATCAGCGCCGCCGCGCCCGCTATTGTAAGTGCAATCGGTAAAACCATCTCATCCCCCGGCCTCTATCAAAATTAGAAGGCTGCTATAGGAGTAGAATGCTTGCAACGCACGGAAAATTCGCTATAGCCGCCCTTCGCGTGCAATTTGGCTATCAAACGGGGCCAAGTGATTCTCTGTCGACGACAGAGCTTAACTTGCTCCAGCACCTTGATTGGCTTATTGTACATATACAAGATTTGAATTTTAAAGAGCAGGCTGAGCAATGGCTGTCCCTAAACGAAAAACTACGCCGTCCAAGCGCGGAATGCGCCGGTCACATGATGCTTTGAAAGTCGAAGCCTATCAGGAATGCCCGAATTGCGGCGAATTGAAACGCCCGCACCACATGTGCGGCTCCTGTGGCCATTATAATGGTCGTGAGGTATTGGCGGTCGATCTTTAATCGGTTACAAACCGGTCAACTGACGCGCAATCAAGGGGAAAATAGTGGGAATGAGGCCGCGAATCGCAATTGACGCGATGGGCGGCGATGAAGGCGTGCGCGTAATGGTCGCGGGTGCTGCACTGGCCCGTCATCGCCACGAAGGCTTTCAATTCCTGTTTGTAGGGGATGAAGCCAGTATCGAGGCGGCGCTTAACGATCATCCCAACTTGAAAGCCGATTCGGAAATTTTGCATGCCGAGCATGTCGTGTCGGCAGACGATAAACCCAGTCAGGCACTTCGTAGCTCCAAAAAAACGTCGATGGGAATGGCGGTTAACGCGGTAAAGGCCGGAGAGGTTAGCGCAGCTGTGAGCGCGGGCAATACCGGTGCGCTGATGGCTATCTCAAAATTGGCCCTTCGCACGATGCCGGGAATTGATCGACCGGCGCTTGCCGCATTGCTCCCGACCATGAAAGACAGTGACGTCGTGATGCTTGATCTTGGTGCAAATGCCGAGTGTAGCAGCCGTAACCTGATCCAGTTTGCCGTCATGGGCGCCGCCTATAGCCGCATCATGCACGGGTTCGAACGGCCCAAGGTAAAACTGCTCAATATCGGAACAGAGGAAGCCAAGGGCACGGGAACAATTCAGGATGCCGCGCAGGCGCTCAGAGATGCGGACGGGCTGAGCATGGATTTCCAAGGCTTTACCGAGGCTGACAAGATTTCAACCGGCGAGGTTGATGTGATCGTAACAGATGGGTTTTCCGGAAATATCGCTTTGAAAGCACTGGAAGGCACTGCCAGATTTGTGACCGATTTGCTGAAGCGCAGTTTTTTAAGCTCGCTGCGATCCAAAATTGGTTTTCTGATTTCCCGCCCTGCGACCGAAATGCTGAAAGAACATCTCGACCCTAATAATCACAACGGCGCAGTGTTCCTGGGCTTGAACGGAGTGGTCGTAAAAAGTCATGGTAGCGCAGATGAAAAAGGCGTAGCCAATGCGGTAGAAGTGGCGGCCCGGCTGGTAGAGGATAGTATTTTGGAACGAATTAGCGAAGACATTGGCAAGATCGACCAATCTGCGCCAGTTGAAATAGCTGCTAAATGAACTCCGAGCGCATCGGCCCGGTTATCAAAGGCACCGGCTCTGCCTTGCCCCGCACCCGCGTTTCCAATGCCGAGCTTGCGAAAAAGGTGGATACGTCTGACGACTGGATCGTGGAGCGTACAGGCATAAAATTTCGGCATATCGCCCAGAAAGATGAAACCACTTCGACGCTAGCGACCGAAGCTGCGCGAAAGGCATTGGACGCCGCAGATATGAGCGCCGATGATATCGATCTGATTGTCCTTGCCACCGCAACGCCGGATCAGACTTTCCCGGCGACTGCCACGATCGTCCAAAATGAACTGGGTTGTAACGGGTGCGTTGCCTTTGATGTAGCAGCTGTATGTTCCGGCTTTCTATACGCCTTGTCCGTCGCTGAAAGCATGATCCGTTCAGGCGCTGCGAAAAATGCCATTGTGATCGGTGCAGAGACTTTTAGCCGGATATTGGATTGGGAAGACCGTGCAACCTGCGTTCTGTTCGGAGATGGGGCTGGTGCAATCATTCTATCCGCCGAAGAGGGAAATAGCGGGATTTTGACCACAAAATTACATGCCGATGGTGCACATAATCAGATGCTCTATGTGGATGGTGGGGCCGGTACTACTGGTACAGTAGGCAAATTACGCATGCGGGGGCGAGAAGTATTTCGTCATGCTGTCACCAATCTTTCGTCCGTGCTTATTGAGGCAATGGAAGCGGCTGGTACCACGATTGACGATGTTGATTGGGTTGTCCCGCACCAAGCCAATGCACGCATCCTCGATGCAACTGCAAAAAAGCTAAGCCTTGATTCGGGCAAGGTGATCAAAACCGTGGATCAACATGCCAACACATCGGCAGCGTCCGTTCCATTGGCATTGGACACGGCCATACGTGATGGCCGGATAAAGCGCGGCGATCTTTTGATTCTGGAAGCAATGGGCGGCGGCTTCACGTGGGGCGCATCCGTAATTCGCTACTAGCGACAAATTTTCCACTGTAGGAAATTCGACATGCTCGTCGCCGATTCTACGCTTTCGTCGAAAGCGAGTTGATAGGCCAAAGCTCGCGGCATTAGCTTGGGCTTATGGCTATATTTTCACAACTACACGGCTCGATATCCTCACAATTCCTCTTTCAGGTCTATCGCAGTTGTCAGAATTTGGGAGCGCGGAAACCGGTTCTCATGAAGTCAGCAAAATTTACCGCAGTAAGTATCCGTCATCCGGACAAACGCTTTGATGAGTCAGACCTTACGACCCTGTTTCTGGCGACAGCGAGAGAGCTAAATAGGAAGAATGTCGCATGGGATATTGGTGAAACGATGTTGCCGTCCAGCTTCTCTGATCCTGGATATTTATCCTTGTTTGAACCGAATATTGAAAGCGCGCTAAGATCATTATTGGCTTCTTTCGTCGGAGAAGGATCAGATCAACTCAAACTGGAGCGATCAAGATCCGGCACTCGTCTGACCTGCGCGGCTCAATCCCCGCATTCCCGTGCCTTTGTGCACATCATATTTGCCGGAATTCTGAATTTTCTCCATGCTACGTTACCTGTAGGGATAGCGCCTGTTCGCGCGATGTATTTTGCGCATTCAAAACCGGAAGGTTTTGACGACCAAGGGCGAGAGTCGCCTGTCCGTTGCTATTTTGATCAACCTGCTAATTTCATCCTGTTCAATGACAATGTAATGGATCACGTTAACAAGCATGCAAATGCCGCTGTTCTTGCCAATGCCGAACGTCAGGAAGCGGCGTTGGTATCAGATAATTTTGAGACAAAGCCATTGTCTAAACTTGTGTATAAATACCTGTTATTCCATCTCGACAAGAGCGGCCTTAGCTTGGATTCAACAGCCGAAACCTATGACATTGCAGAACGAACTTTGCGGCGGCGGCTGGTACGGGAAGGCAATTCGTTTCGCCAAATTTTAGAGACGGTAAGGCGTGATACATGTGCGCTATACTTTTTGGAGGGGAACCGCTCGCTATCTGAAATCGCTACGAAACTGGGATATAGCGAGTTAAGTGCTTTCACCCGTGCCTATTCAGCTTGGCACGGACATCCCCCCAGTCGGGATCAATTGAACTATACCGCAAAGGCGGCTTGATACTTCTAATTCTGTGCAATGGTGGGCGTAGAGAGAGTTGAACTCCCGACCCCTTCGATGTCAACGAAGTGCTCTACCACTGAGCTATACGCCCACGCTGGAGGCCGTCTAGCTAGATGGCATTATTGGTGCAAGGCTTATTGTCCGCTATCTGTTAATTTAGATCGCTAATGCTGTCGGGTTCGAACAGACGGTCGACTTCCATAACCAGATCTTTGAGATGGAACGGCTTCGACAAGATTTTGGCCTTGGGTACAGATTCGCCAGCGCGAAGTGTCACGCCGGAAAAACCGGTGATAAACATAACCTGTGTACCTGGTGAGATAGTGGCGCATTGCTGTGCTAGCTCAATACCATCCATTTCGGGCATGACGATGTCGGTCAGCAGCAAATCAAATTGCTGCTCCTCAAGCAAGGGGATCGCGGCTGTTCCGCGATCCACTGCGACGACTTCATAGTTGGATTTCTGAAGAGCACGTGTAAGATGTTCACGCATTGCCTGTTCATCTTCCGCGAGGAGAATTCTGATCATTTGTTCCGCAATCCCGTACAAAAATTTGCCTGTTTATGCCTAATGCTGTGTATAGGCGCAAATCTCTTAACAATTTGATGCCTTCCTCCAATATTCCGGCGAACCGCCTTGGCAACATTATTTTGAAGAAAATAAACTTAAGTCACTGAAATGGATAATCAAATCACCATGACAGATGCCGGATTCTCCGAATATAATACCAAAAACATCAATTTTCCTGTTCTGGTCAGCGTCCCTCATGCTGGTCGGGTATATCCGGCAGCGCTATTGCAAAATCTGAAAATACCGCCTGCAGAGCTTCTGCGGCTTGAGGACCGATATGCAGACAGGCTGGCGGCGAACGCGATATCTTGTGGATTTCCGGCTATTGTCGCTCATAAACCGCGAGCCTGGTTGGATCTCAATCGAAAGGAAAGTGAAATTGACCCAGCCATTGTGCAAGGGATTTCCGCCGCTGACCTGCCGGCTCCAACCCGGAAACTGAGGGGCGGACTGGGATTGGTGCCGCGCCGATTAAATTTGATCGGCGATTTGTGGAAAAATCACTGGCATATTGATGATATTGAGCAGCGGATCAGCTTATATCACCAATCCTATCATTCCCTTATCTCAGGCTTGCTTACCCAGATCCGCGATAAGTTTGGCGTGGCTTTACTGTTAGATTTACATAGCATGCCGCCGCTGGACATTGATGGTGATATTCGATCGGAAGACGAAAGCCATTTGGAAGGACATAATATCGTGGTCGGTGATCGCTTTGGACGGAGTGCGAGTGGGCGATATTCTGAACTGGCGATTTCATTTTTTCAGGATATGAAATTCTCGGTTCAATTGAATCACCCTTATGCAGGCGGATATGTTCTTGAGCGACATGGTAACCCGGCCGGCGGGATACATGCGCTGCAGCTGGAAGTGGATCGCGCCTGTTATCTGGACAGTCATCTAAGAGAGCCAATTGATAATATAGTGAATATATCTCGCAATATTGGGCAGCTGGCGCAACTTTTATCGAGCCAGCTTTCCGCAAAGCATCTTCTGGCAGCTGAATAGCTTCGCGATATTGATGATCAAAAAAAACCACCCCGCCAATCGGCGAGGTGGTCAAGGTTCAGGGAGGTGACGTTCTTTCGAACGTCGGTATCGGCCTAATCGGGGGGATAGAAACCGATACAGCGTTAATGTGGGCGCAATGATCGATCGTTGCAAGACCTTAAGAGCAACTTTTTACACGGATATTTGTCATATTAGGCCATGTGGGCCTGATATTTTGCTTCGGCTGCGGATCGGCAAGTTACGGTTCTCTACACGCGGTCACAAATTGATTGCCAATCAAAGACAATAGTGCCGATAATCCCGCCATTCGTGCGTTTGATTAAACAAAAAGGTGGAAATCGCAAAGCGATGCTAAGCTTTGCGATTTCCCAAATCTGCGAATGTCAGTGCGGTCTATCAGACCTGCATTGATGGCGCTTCAGACACTTGGGGCACTTTGCCGGCCTGGACCTGTCTGGCAAATACTTCGCGCATGATCTGTAGTGAGAACAGATGCGCATAGATTAATGGCAACATACCGTTCTGGTTCAATTTGCGCAGCTCATCGCCACGCATTTCTCTCAATTTCTCTTCATTGACCATCTGGAAGCCCCGATAGACAAATGGTTTCTCGACGCCATTTTGCTGGATAGATACTTCGCCGTCCATCATCAGGCCCATTTTTTTGAGCTCTTCGACAAATTGACCAGTTCTTTGGCCGGCCTGTTCAAATTGCTCGCAAAAATCGAGGATATTTTTTGTTGTCTCTGTTGGCTGATCCTTGTCGAACAGTGGGTCGCCTTCTTTATAGTCTCCGATCGCTTCGGTCGTTGGATCAAAGCAAAGCGACAGCTCTTTTGCGTCTGGTTGAAGTTTTGCCAGCATGAAGGGATAGCGGCGAACATAAGCAGGCACGTAAGATGGTTCGTCAAAGCGGCCTTCTTCATTCATGAAAGTGTTCACACCTTCGTTCAGACCCATTAGAATGAGCGGAACGCTATTCTCGCCAATCGAAAATACGATTGGATAATTCCGGCCGGCACTTGAGAATTCATCAATGGTTACAGGGATCGCATGTTGATCCGCCATGAAATTTGCATTTTCGAGGCCCTTTACCCGCCATTTGGCATGTTCTTTAGAGTTGAGCGGAACGAGATCCTTGTAAAACATTGGCAATGCTTGGGCTTCGGGCGCGCTGGCCATGATTATTCTCCGAAATTGATAAATGATTCAAAATAAGTATATTGCCTGCGTCTTTAAGAGGCTGGCTCTTTTGACGCAAGGGGTACTAGCTTTCCAGGGTTCATAATGCTGTTCGGGTCGAGGGCTGATTTGATCGACCGAAGCGCGTTCATTTGGGCGTTGTTCGAAAGGCGCGCCAGTTCATCCAGCTTGTTCTGACCGATACCGTGTTCCGCAGAGATTGATCCGCCAGCTGCCATGACCAAATCATGAACCGTCGGCGTAATTATCTTTGCGTTTTCCTCCATCCATTTCTGCGGGTCTACATCATCTGGCCCTTTGACATGGAAATGGACATTGCCGTCTCCCAAATGTCCAAAGGCGGCGACCTTGGTATCTGGAAAGATACGCTCAATATCTGGTCCAGCATCGGTAATAAAATCTGCCATGCGTGATACCGGAACGCTGATATCATGCTGCAATGCAGGGCCTGAGGCGCGTTCTGCCTCTGCAATAGAGTCGCGGATTTTCCAAAACTGTTCTGCCTGCGTTTCATTTGTCCCGATAATTGCGTCATCCGCCAGCTCATTTTCAAAAGCTTCCTCTAACAGCTTCTCCATGACCTTTTGTGCAGCGGGCGCATCCGGGCAATCACGCACGATCTCAACAAGCACATTCCATTCGTGAAATTTATCCAGCGGATTTCTGGTGCCGGGTATGTGTTCCAGAACGGATTGCAGACATGATTTTGGGACGATCTCAAATCCCTCAAGCGCCCGACCTTCCTTGGCGTCCAGAAACTTTAGCATCTTATAGGCCCGCTGGGGACTGGCCAATCCCACCCAGGCTACACAGCGATCCAAAAGTGCCGGCACCGTTTTTACTGTCGCAGCTGTGACGATACCCAGCGTACCTTCGCCGCCGATCAACAATTGTTTGAGATCATATCCGCGATTGTCCTTCTTTAGCGCAGAAAGACCGTGATAGATGCTGCCATCTGGCAGAACAGCTTCCAATCCCGCCACTAAAGCCCGCATGGTGCCATGCCTCAAAACTTGGGTGCCGCCTGCATTTGTCGAAACCAATCCCCCGATGGTTGCGGAGCCTTTTCCGCCTAGCGTCAGAGGAAATCGCTGACCTTGGCGGTCGAGAGCTTCATGAAAATTTTGCAGGATGACACCGGCATCACAGATTGCCAGGCCGTCTTGTGCATCAATTTCCCGGATATTGTTCATCCGCCGCAGGGAGAGTAATATGGCCTGACCGCTTTCGTCGGGCGTAGCTCCTCCGACCATGCCGCTATTGCCGCCTTGAGGAACCAGCGTGACCTTATTCTGGTGCGCAATTTTTACAATTTCAGAGACTTGCTCGGTTGAACCAGGCGATATCATCGCGATCGCATTTCCGGTGTAGCGACCGCGCCAATCGGTCAGCCAGGGCTGCATTTCATCTGGTGAATCGGTGAAACCCTTCGTGCCCACCACCTTTTTCATCTGGCTTAGCCAATTTTTCACATTACCTGCTCCGCCATTCGCAAATGGATGTTTGGTGTCCCGGATTGTTTCTCTATCGCAACCGGATAGTGCTATTTAATATAGCCTTTTCCACCAATAGTGATAGTTCATCAGTTGTTCAATCAGGGCTGTTATAGCCCCGGGCATGGTTATCAAGGGTTTTCAGTGAGTCTTTCGCTCTCAGCGATGTTATTGCTAGCGGTGCCGGAGGTTTCACGACCCCCGGTATTGGCCAGCGAGTCGACTGAAGAGCAGGGCATATTCGTTCACAATATGCCGATTCAGATTGCGCAAGTACGTATTGAACGGCGGATCATCATCCGTGTTCCCCGCCGCCGGCCGGTCACCGCCAATCGCTTGGCCGATATCCAAAGGCGGTCTAAACCCACCACTTATGCTGAAAAGAAAATCGGAAAGTGCCTGCCGATGGGCAATATTTTGGGCGTGCAAATGGCCGATGGCAGAGAGCTGGATTTGCTGACCCGGGATAGAAAAAGAGTCCGGGCACGGCTGGAAAAGAAATGTCAGGCACGCAGTTTCTATTCCGGATTCTATATGGAAAAATCCGGTGACGGCAAAATATGCGCAGGTCGTGATATATTGCACAGCCGCACCGGAGCAAAATGTGAAATCGACAGATTTCGGCAACTTGTCCCGGAATGAATCGGTGTTTGAAAACGCGGATTGCTTGACAAAAGCGCGATTTACCACCATCGACCGGCGCATCAGCTGATTTAGCTTTTTCCCGCAAAAAAGGTGAAGCTATTGAAGTATTGTTGAAACTTCCGGAAAAAATATGAAATTTGCCGACCTCGGCCTGTCAGATGAACTCCTAAAAGCCGTAACGGACGCAGGCTATGACGAGCCGACTCCAATTCAGGCGCAGGCTATTCCTCCCGTGCTAATGATGAAAGACATTATTGGTATTGCGCAAACCGGTACCGGGAAAACCGCTAGCTTCGTGCTGCCGATGATTGATGTTCTGGCACATGGTCGCTCACGCGCGCGCATGCCGCGGTCACTTATTCTGGAGCCAACCAGAGAGCTCGCTGCTCAGGTTGCCGAGAATTTCGAAAAATACGGTAAGAACCACAATCTGAGCATGGCATTGCTAATCGGTGGTGTATCGATGGGTGATCAGATCAAGGATCTTGAAAAAGGTGTCGATGTTCTGATCGCAACACCCGGACGTTTGATGGACTTGTTCGAGCGTGGCCGGATATTGATGTCGGGCTGCGAACTGCTTGTGATCGATGAGGCAGACCGGATGCTCGATATGGGCTTCATCCCCGATATTGAAGAGATTTGTTCGAAATTGCCGGCGACACGGCAAACCATGCTTTTTTCGGCGACCATGCCGCCACCGATTAAAAAATTATCAGATCAATTTCTGAACAATCCCAAATATATTGAAGTGTCCCGGCCAGCTACGGCCAACACGTCGATTGATCAATCGCTGATCAATGTCGCGCCGAGAGCGAAGCGAAAATTATTGGTTGATATTCTTGATCATGAGGGCGTTGATACCGCTATTATTTTCTGCAACCGCAAGACGGAGGTTCGCGATCTTTGCCAAAGCCTTAGAAAAGACGGCTTTGATGCGGGACAAATCCATGGTGATATGGATCAGTCTTCCCGGCTTGCAGAATTGGAACGGTTCAAGTCCGGAGAGATAAACATCCTCTGTGCTTCGGATGTTGCAGCGCGCGGTCTGGATATTAAGGGCGTTAGCCACGTCGTCAATTATGACATCCCATGGCATCCGGATGACTATATTCACCGCATAGGCCGTACCGGCCGTGCAGGGGCGACCGGCGTTGCCATCACCTTTGTTACCAAAAGCGATTCCGAACATGTCGATAATATTCAAAAGCTGACCGGCACGAAAATACCGGTACGCAAGGACAAGGTTAGGGAAAACGTCAAGGATAAAGGCAAAACACAAAAACCGAAACAGGATCAAAGGTCCAAACAGGATCATGAACCAAGAAATACGTCATCGCCTGACGCCCCGGAAAAACCAAAGCGTGCATCGCAGCCGGCGAAGACTCCAAAACCGTCACCTGCAAAACCAAAGGTTGAGCAGGAAGAGGAAGACGGCTGGAATGGACCAGTGCCCGGTTTCCTGGACGCAAAGTTCGATCGCTAAACCAGCGACAGATAACTAATCAAATGGTCTAAAAATCTATGGCTGCAACGTCAGGCTGTCGAGCATCTGTGTCGCAAGCGGATCAACTTTAGCGGCCTGATCGGCAGGATAAGTGAACGATGCACTGACCATTGTACCATCCGGTTTACGTAAGATGCGCTGCATCGTCTTTTGCGCATCGGATAAGCTTCCTGAAGCGCGATAATCATCGTCCTTCACAAATTCTCCGCTGACGCCTTCACCTGCGTCTTCGAGCGCTTTAACCGCGGCTTGCAGATCGGCATCTTCGCGGTTTTCCGTCCAGGTTACCACGAGGTTGGTGGACGTCGCTTCGTCATTGTAAACATTGCCATTATCGTCGCTAGCCCCTTCGTCAGCAACCCAGTCCGTCGGCACCATCATTGTGTAGCCGCGAAGCGCATTGGTATAGCTTGTCATGGCAACCGGTTCGGCCTGATCGGGATTACCCGCCAAAGCTTCAGCTTCATCACGTATTGCTTTGGATGCAGCATCAGCTTGCCGCGCAAGTTCTTCACTTGAAGGAACATCGCTCACAGCCTCCTGTTTGCCACATGAAGATAGTAGCAACGCGGCTGATAGCAAAGCGGCGGCTGGACGAACTGAAACCTGAAATGTCATAAATATAGATTAGTGTCCCCGGACGAGAACTTCAATGGGGAAGATTTTAGGTCCTGACCCTAGAGCCAACCGTTCACGGATTTGCTATGCAGCGTTGTCGATTCCAAGATCGGCCAGTTTGCGATATAAAGTTGAACGACCGATACCCAGCCGTCTTGCGACCTCCGTCATACGTCCGCGATAATGGCCAATCGCCAGGCGAATGACATCCGCTTCAATCTCTTCTAGCGGCCGTAAATTACCGTCTTCTGCGTAGAGCGTTATTCCAATACCTTCCGGGCTGCTCAACAGATGAGGGTTCGCATCGCCGGATTGCTCGACAAAAGACGCAATTTGCGGGAATTCGTCACAGGTCAGGGCATCGCGGTCACACATCACCGCCGCGCGAAACAAAACGCTTTGAAGCTGCCGGACATTGCCGGGCCAGTTATAGCTGCGCAATAAGTTCAATGCCTCATCGGTTATGCCCAGGCTGCGTAGGCCGGGTTGGAGTGCAAGGCGTGACAGAAAATGCCGGGCCAAAGCTGGTATATCACCCGTCCGGTCCCGCAGAGGCGGGATCGTGAGCTGTACGACATTCATCTGGTAATACAGATCTTCGCGATATTGCTCTTTTTTGACTTCGCGATCCAGCGAGCGATTGGTTGCAGCGATAATCCGCACGTCGAGCTGGAAACTATTCGGGCT
This sequence comes from uncultured Sphingomonadaceae bacterium, assembly GCA_938003725.1. Classification (GTDB taxonomy): domain Bacteria; phylum Pseudomonadota; class Alphaproteobacteria; order Sphingomonadales; family Sphingomonadaceae; genus Parasphingorhabdus. The sequence goes on from CALKXX010000093.1 coordinate 42,851, forward strand.
GCCCAGCGGTTGAATTTCCGATGATTTCAGGAAGCGTAGCAAGCGTACCTGTGTTTCGGCTGGAATCCGGTCCACCTCATCCAGAAAGATCGTGCCTCCTTCTGCCTGTTGGAGCAAACCGATTTTGCGATCAAAGGCTCCGGTAAATGCACCTTTTTCATGGCCAAACAGAATGGAGTCGAGCAAGTTTCCGGTTATCGCCCCGCAATTTACCTTTAGCATCGGAAGTTTTGATCTGGGGCTAGCGGCATGAATGGCATCGGCAATGACTTCCTTGCCAACCCCGCCTTCACCTTCGATCAAAACGGGGACGCGCGCTCTTGCCGCTTTCGCCGCTATGGCCAGTGCCGCGCGAAAAGCGGGAGCGGCCCCAACGATTTCCTCAAATTCCAATGGCGCAGAGATTTTTTCGGACAGAGGGCGCAGTTCGCCGCGATCCTTCGATTCTTCAACGGCGACGGCCAGGGCTTGCAGCATCTGTTCCGGTGCGACCGGCTTGATCAAATAGTCTGTTGCGCCCGCTCGCACGGCATCAACGGCCTCGGCAACCGAACCAACGGCGGTCAGCATTAATATTGGCAATGCGGGACGGCACGCTTTTAACTCAGTAATCAGCTCCGTTGCTTCGGAGCCGGGCACCCAATGGTCCAGAATGATTGCATCGAGCATCATGCCATCCTGCGTACCCAGCGTAGCGATCGCGGTTTCCGCATCCCGGGCGATGATTGTCCGAAACCCAGCGCGCGACGCCAGTGCAGTGATCAAACGGCATTGCGCCGGTTCATCGTCAATCAGCATCAGTAATTTTGTGCCGTTTTGTGCCATTTTTGTCCCGTCTGTGCCAGAATGAACCACTTCTGTAGGCAAAAGGGGTAAAGACCCGATTAAAGACCCGGCAAAAATTCTATCTAAATTGTCCGGCACTAGGGCTTGAGCGGGAAGATATATCCGGTTAGACCATTGCCAGCTTCTTAAAAAATATATGGGGAAATCATGACTTCGGACAATGACATGAAAGCAGCAGAAGGCACTTATTCCGGTTTTTTGTCTTGGCTAAAAACGGGCACGATTATCACAGTTTTGGTCACCATCTTGGTTGTTATACTAATAGTTTAACCGATTGGAATACATAGTGAAAATAGCGGTATTGAAGGAACTTGCCGAGGATGAAGCGCGTGTTGCCGCGACGCCGGAGACGGTAAAAAAATTCATCAAACTTGGTGCCTCAATGGCCGTAGAAAAGGGGGCAGGCGAATCTGCCTCCATTGCCGATGCCGACTATGAAGAGGCGGGCGCAACAATTGGCGCGCGCGAGGCGGTCATCAAGGACGCAGATATTGTCTTGGGCGTTCAGGGACCGGAGCCGAAATCCTTGAAGGGCCTGAAAAAAGGCGCCTGGATCGCGGCCAGCTTGAACCCTTTTGGGGAGCGAGACCGGGTTGATGCCTATGCCAAACTAGGCGTTGAAGCGCTCGCAATGGAGTTTATGCCGCGGATCACACGCGCGCAATCGATGGATATCCTGTCATCGCAATCGAATCTGTCGGGCTACAAGGCGGTCGTTCTGGCCGCAGCCGATTATGGCCGGGCATTTCCAATGATGATGACCGCAGCTGGCACGGTGAACGCGGCGAAATGTTTTGTTATGGGTGTCGGCGTAGCAGGGCTTCAGGCGATTGCGACTGCGCGGCGGCTGGGCGCACAGGTGAGTGCAACTGATGTTCGCCCTGAAACCGCTGAACAGATTGAGTCGCTTGGCGCCAAACCGATTTTTGATGATGACTTGGCCTCGGATGGGGAGGGCGGCTATGCTGCGGAACTGACCGACGAGCAAAAAGCAAAACAGGCGGAACTGGTGTCCGGTCATATTGCGAAACAAGACATTGTAATTACCACGGCGCTTATTCCGGGCCGTCCGGCCCCGTTGCTGGTTTCCGATGCGCAGATCGCGACAATGAAGGCCGGCAGCGTAATTGTTGACCTTGCGGCGGAACAGGGCGGCAATGTTGAAGGCGCAGTTTCCGGTGAAACGGTTGTCAAACATGGCGTTAAAATTATCGGTGCCAAAAATATGCCCGCGACCATGGCGGCGGATAGCTCGGCCCTGTTTGCCAGGAACCACTATAATTTCCTCAGCGCTTTTTGGGACGAGGAAACCGGCAAACCGGTTTTGGATGAAGAAATCGGCGATGCGATAAGACTGACCAAGGATGGTGCAGTTGTGAACGAACGCCTTCTGGCAAACTAGGGGGTAGCTATGGACTTCATTTCAACATTCTCAATTTTCGTGATGGCCTGTTTTGTGGGCTATTATGTGGTTTGGTCGGTGACGCCGGCTTTGCATACGCCGCTTATGGCCGTGACCAATGCGATCTCGTCTGTGATCATTGTGGGGGCTTTGATTGCTGCTGCAGCGGGATCGCAGGCTGACGGCGGGCAGATTGCCAAATGGCTTGGCCTAGTCGGGGTCGTGCTGGCCAGCGTGAATATTTTTGGCGGCTTTGCCGTAACAGAGCGCATGCTTGCGATGTACAAGAAAAAGGAGCGCAAGTGATGCGGCATGCATTGATTGGCGTCTCCGCGCTTCTATTTTCCACTCCGGCTCTGGCAGCCTCTGGTGAAGCAGTGAACCCATGGGTTGCTCTCGCATATCTGATCGCCGGCGTACTTTTCATTCTCGCCTTGCGCGGATTGTCTTCGCCTGAAACCAGCCGAGCCGGGAACCGTTACGGCATGATCGGCATGTTGATCGCTGTGGTGACGACATTGGTCACGCATGATATTGCGAGCCTTCCGGAAATCGGGGTTGCCATCGCTATTGGCGGCGGTTTTGGATTTCTGATGGCGCGCAAAATTGCCATGACCGATATGCCGCAGCTTGTGGCCGGTTTTCACTCTTTGGTTGGTATGGCCGCTGTTTTGGTTGGCGTCGCCGCTTATCTAAACCCCGGCGCTTTTGGTATTTTGGATGGTGCAGGTGAAATCCTGACGGTTAGCCGCATTGAGTTGGGATTGGGCGTGGCCATTGGTGCGATAACCTTCTCCGGTTCCGTAATCGCGTTCCTGAAACTTAACGGAAATATGTCCGGGGCGCCCATCATGTTACCGGCGCGGCATGTTATTAACCTTGGCGTATTGACGGCGATTATCGGGTTGACGGGGTATTTCTCCGTCATGCCGACCGCGGATAGCAGCACGATATTCTGGGTAATATTGGCACTGGCTTTCGCCATCGGTTTTCTCCTGATCATCCCTATTGGCGGCGCGGATATGCCGGTCGTGGTGTCGATGCTGAACAGCTATTCGGGCTGGGCCGCTGCTGCCATGGGCTTTACGCTCGGCAACACGGCGATGATTATTACCGGCGCGTTGGTTGGCTCCTCTGGCGCTATCCTGTCGTACATCATGTGCAGGGCGATGAACCGGTCCTTTATATCCGTGATTGCAGGAGGTTTTGGAGCGGAAAGCGGCCCTGCCGATGGTGCAGAGAAAATTGACCGCCCATGGAAACGCGGCAGCGCCGAAGACGCAGCTTATATGATGAAGCAGGCCGAAAACATCATCATCATTCCGGGCTATGGCATGGCGGTGGCACAGGCTCAGCATGCCTTGCGCGAAATGGCCGATCTGCTGGAAGAGGAAGGGGTAAATGTGAAATTTGCTATCCACCCGGTCGCTGGCCGTATGCCGGGACACATGAACGTGCTGCTCGCAGAGGCCAGCGTGGACTATGACAAAGTGTTTGAGCTGGAAGACATTAATAGCGAGTTTGCACAAGCGGATGTTGCCTTCATTATCGGCGCAAATGACGTCGTGAACCCCGCTGCGAAAACCGACAAATCCTCTCCGATTTATGGCATGCCGGTATTTGATGTCGACAAAGCCAAGCAGGTGTTTTTCATCAAGCGCTCGATGGGCGGGGTTGGCTATGCCGGTGTGGATAATGAGGTCTTCTATATGGACCAGACAATGATGTTACTTTCCGATGCAAAGAAAATGTGCGAGGAAATCGTAAAGGCTCTGTGATAAGGGTGTGAGGGCGTTTTCAGATTCTTGGGGGCGAACTTTCAAGGGCAGCAAACTATGCGTAAAATCGGTCTGATTGGCGGCATGTCATGGGTCTCTACGGAGAGTTACTATCGCCGGATCAACGGCGAGGTACAGCGTAAGCTTGGCGGATTTGCCAGCGCGCATATGCTGATCGAAAGCGTCAATTTCAATGACTATGCACGGCTGCAATCCGACGATGACTGGGATGCCGCCGCGGGCCTGATGACGCGTTCGGCAAAGCGGTTGGAACAGTCGGGTGCCACCGCTATCCTTATCTGTTCGAACGCGATGCACAAAATATATGATCAGATCGCGCCCGAAGTGGGTGTGCCGATCTTGCATATTGCGGATTGTGTCGGTGACAAGATGATTGCCGAT
>CALKXX010000094.1 GCA_938003725.1 uncultured Sphingomonadaceae bacterium
GGTCCGGTCTATGGCAAGCAATGGGTGGATTGGCCGACTTATGAACCGACAGGCGAGGGGCTTTATCGCAAGTCGGAAAAGGGCATCAACCAGATTGAGCTATTGATCGATGGTATAAAGAATAATCCGGGGTCGCGGCGGCATATTTTTACCGGCTGGAATGTCGCCGAATTGGACCAAATGGCTTTGCCGCCTTGCCACAAGACCTACCAGTTTTATGTGTCCGGAGGGAAACTGTCGGGGCTGTTGCAACAACGCAGCGCTGATCTGGCGCTGGGTGTGCCGTTCAATATTTTCTCGGCGGCGTTGTTAATCCGGATGGTGGCGCAGCAATGTGATCTGGAACCGGGCGAACTGGTCTGGAACGGCGGCGATGTGCATTTGTATCTCAATCATGAGGAATTGGTCACGGAGCAGATGGGCAGGGTGCCTGATGGTGCTCCGACGATGAAGATTAACCGCAGGCCTGAGTCTATCTTTGATTATGAGATCGAAGATTTTGAGGTGCTGGATTACGCGCCGCAGTCTCACATATCTGCGCCTGTTGCTGTTTAGGTTGGTTTTGAGCTCGATACAAATATGCTCTAATAGCTCTCAAAACAAAGTGGGAGAATATCAAAATGGCGACCGAGAACCGTCGAATCATAGTGGCAAGCATACCAAAAGGTGAACTCAAAGAATCTCACTTTGAATTGCAATCGGCACCAGTGCCCCAAGCGAACGAGGGTGAGGTTTTGGTCAAAACGCTTTACATGTCGCTCGATGCGGCCAACCGGGCCTGGATGCAGGGGCCGAGCTATCGTGACGCGGTTGTGAGCGGCGATGTGATGCCGACATTCGCTATCGGTCGCGTCGTGCAATCAAACGATGTGTCGGTGTCAGCGGGAAGTGTCGTCGAAGTTGAGGGCGTTTGGGCTGATTATTTTGTCGCAGACGCAAATGCCCTAAAAATTGTTCCGGATGTTCAGCCCCTAAGCCACAGGCTCTCGGTGCGCGGTATCGCTGGGAAAACGGCCTATTTTGGATTGCTAAATGTCGGACGCCCGGAAGCGGGTGAAACGATTGTTGTTTCCGCCGCGGCCGGGTCGGTGGGTAGTTTGGTTGGACAGATCGGCAAAATCAAAGGTTGCCGCGTTGTTGGGATTGCTGGTGGCGCAGAGAAATGCGCGTGGCTGGTAGATGAACTCGGCTTTGATGCTGCTGTCGACTATAAATCCGGCAACTTGTTCAAGGAATTGAAGGACGCTTGTCCCGACGGCGTGGATATCTATTTCGACAATGTCGGCGGCAAGATGCTCGAAACGGTTCTTTTTCAAATGAATTTGAAAGGCCGAATTGTTTGCTGCGGAGCCATATCTCAATACGATACCGAAAACCCAATGGGTCCTCGCAACTTACCTGGCCTGGTGGTTGTGAAACGATTACGCATGGAAGGCTTTATCGCCATGGACTATCCGGAATATGAGGCACAAGCCGATTCCGACTTGACGGCATGGGCTGCCGACGGAAAGCTAATAGTTATCGAAGACATAGTAGATGGGCTTGAAAACGCCCCCAAGGCGCTGATCGGCCTTCTCAACGGTGAAAATCGCGGAAAGCGAATGGTTTGTGTTGCACCTGATTAGGAATGGAGTGAAACACACTCTAAAGGACAGACTTATTGACCTAAATCGCGTTTTGTAATATTGTAACAGCTTGTTGAATTAATATTGCAGCGCACAATAAGCGCTGATTTTGCTGGAGAGGCCGGATGGCTGACGACAAGAAGAGCAATTTACCGCCTTTATCGCTGCACGTGCCGGAACCGAAATTCCGGCCCGGTGATGAGGTTGACTATAGCGATATAGAGATTCAAAAGGCTGGCGATCAGCCGCGTCCGGATGTCGGCGCTGATCCCGCCGATATGCGCGACATGGCTTATGACCTGATCCGGGTGCTGGATGATGATCACAAAGCGGTCGGTCCTTGGGATCCCAAGTTGGACGATGATACGCTCCTAAAAATGTTGCGGACAATGGCGCAGGTGCGGGCGTTCGATGACCGACTCCACCGGCAACAGCGGCAGGGCAAGACCAGCTTTTACATGAAATGTACTGGCGAAGAGGCGACTTCGGTGGCTGCGGCGATGGCGCTGGATGCGGAAGATATGTGTTTCCCCAGCTACCGCCAGCAGGGCATTCTCTTCGCGCGCGGTTATCCGATGGTTGATATGGTCAACCAGATTTTCTCGAACAAGGAAGACAAGCTGAAAGGTCGCCAGCTGCCGATCATGTATAGTTCTACGCGGCTCAATTTCTTTACCGTTTCCGGCAACCTGACCACGCAATATCCGCAGGCTGTAGGCTGGGCGATGGCCAGTGCTTCGAAGGGCGACAGCCGGATTGCAGCGGTCTGGTGCGGTGAGGGCTCGACGGCAGAGGGTGATTTCCATGCCGCAATGACCTTCGCGACCGTCTATAACGCGCCGGTCATCATGAATGTGATTAACAACCAATGGGCCATTTCATCCTTCTCTGGTTTTGCAGGGGCTGAGCGGACAACCTTTGCGGCGCGAGGCGTTGGGTACGGTATCGCCTCTCTTCGTGTTGATGGTAACGATCCGTTGGCGGTTTACGCGGCGACGCAATGGGCAGCGGAGCGCGCGCGCACCAATCAGGGGCCGACGGTGATCGAGCATTTCACCTACCGCGCCGATGCGCATAGTACGTCGGACGATCCCAGTTCCTATCGTAGTGCGCAGGAACGGGAGGAATGGCCGCTGGGCGACCCGATCATGCGGCTAAAGCGGCATCTTATCCAGCGCGGAGTTTGGAGCATCGAGCAACAAGAAGAGATGGACAAAGAATGTGTGGATGCTGTGAAGGTAGCCGTGAAGGAAGCCGCAAAAAACGGTATCCTCGGCCACGGCCTGCACCAACCCTTTGAAACCATGTTCGAAGATGTGTTTGAAGACATGCCCTGGCATCTGCGCGAACAAGCCGATCAGGCGAACCGCGAACGCGAAATCAAGTGGCCTGATGCGGAGGCACCAGAGTAATGGCCATTATGAACATGATAGAGGCGATCAACTCCGGCCTCGACAATATGATGGAGCGCGACGAGAATGTCGTGATCATGGGCGAAGATGCCGGTTATTTTGGCGGCGTTTTCCGCGCAACAGCCGGCCTTCAGGAAAAATATGGCAAGACGCGCTGTTTCGATACACCGATTAGCGAATGCGGGATTATTGGCGCTGCGGTAGGAATGGGGGCTTATGGCCTGCGCCCTGTGCCGGAAATCCAGTTTGCCGATTATATATATCCCGGCATGGATCAGTTGATTTCTGAGGCTGCTCGTTTGCGCTATCGTTCGGCGGGCGAGTTTATCGCGCCGATGACCGTGCGCTCTCCCTTTGGCGGCGGTATTTTTGGCGGGCAAACACATAGCCAGTCGCCAGAAGCGATGTTTACCCATGTTTCTGGTTTGAAAACGGTTATTCCCTCAACGCCATATGATGCGAAGGGGCTGCTCATCGCCTCTATCGAGGATAATGACCCTGTGCTCTTTTTTGAGCCAAAGCGTATCTATAACGGCCCGTTCACCGGATATTATGACAAACCGGTAGAGCCGTGGTCAAAATTTGACGAAGCCCAGGTTCCCGATGATTATTATCGTGTGGAACTGGGCAAAGCGAATATCGTGCGGCCCGGGACTGAAGTTACCGTACTAGCTTATGGCACAATGGTGCATGTGGCGAGGGCAGTCGTTGACGAACATGATATTGATGCCGAGGTTATCGATTTGCGCACATTGGTGCCGCTCGATATCGAAACGATCGAAGAATCGGTTAAAAAGACCGGGCGCTGTTTGATCGTCCATGAAGCAACCCGGACAAGCGGATTTGGTGCCGAATTGTCCGCTCTCGTTCAGGAAAGATGTTTCTATCATCTGGAAGCACCGATTGAGCGGGTCACTGGATTTGACACGCCTTATCCGCATAGTCTGGAGTGGGCATATTTCCCGGGACCGGTTCGAATTGGCGAGGCTTTGGAAAAAATTGTTGGGGATCTGAAATCATGAGCAAATATATTTTCAACTTGCCCGACATTGGTGAAGGCATTGCCGAAGCGGAAATCGTCGCGTGGCATATTGCCGTGGGTGATATGGTCGAGGAAGATGATCAGATTGCCGACGTAATGACTGACAAAGCGACCGTCGAAATGGAAGCGCCGGTGTCCGGCAAAATCGTTGCCGTCGCGGGGGAAGCGGGTGACATTGTTGCCATAGGTTCGATGCTCGTCGAGATTGAAGTCAAAGGCGATGTCGAAGTTGAGGAAATGGAGGCGAAAGTAGAAGAACAGGTGGCGGTAGAAGCGCCAGATGCTGCCTTGACGTCATCAAAAGTCACTGAAAATAAGTCAGAAGTGTCGATTGAAACGGAAAATATAAAACTTCAGAAAGAGTCTGAAGAGTTGAGTTCTGACGCGCCCAAAAGTGCCGCAATGACGTCAGATTCTCCGCCTTCCAAAGTCCTAGCAACACCGGCCGTTCGCAAGCGTGCGGCCGACCTAGGCGTCGATCTCAATCAGGTTAAAGCGCAGGGCGAACATATCCGTCACAGCGACTTGGACAGCTATTTGAGCTATGGTTCCGGACAAGGTTATCGGCCCTCCAACGCTTCCAGTAAACGCGATGACGAGACGATAAAAGTCATAGGGATGCGCCGGAAGATCGCTCAAAATATGGCCGAGTCAAAACGCAATATTCCCCATTTTTCTTATGTCGATGAAATCGATATGACCGAACTGGAAGACATGCGACAGGACCTAAATGGCAATCGCGGCGATCGACCAAAGCTCACCATGCTGCCTTTGATGATCGTTGCGATCTGTAAATCATTGCCGACATTCCCAATGCTAAACGCTACATTTGATGACGAGGCGGGTCAGGTGACCCGGCACGGCGCCGTGCATCTGGGAATGGCTACACAGACCGATCAGGGTTTGATGGTGCCGGTCATCCGGGATGCGCAGGACAAGAACATATGGCAGCTAGCGTCGGAAATAGGACGTTTGGCGGAAGGCGCCCGTTCTGGAGGACTGAAACCCACCGAATTGAGCGGATCTACGCTCACATTGACGTCTCTGGGCCCTCTGGGCGGTATTGCGACCACGCCCGTGATAAACCGCCCGGAAGTGGCGATTATTGGTCCTAACAAGATAGTAGAGCGCCCCGTGTTCGCGGAAACCGGCGAGATTCATGCGCGCAGGCTTATGAATCTGTCGATCTCGTGTGATCACAGGGTCGTGGACGGCTATGATGCCGCCAGTTATGTACAGGCGCTCAAGCATCTGCTCGAAACTCCCGTATTATTGTTCGCCGACTAAAAGGCAGCGAATGGTTTGGGCTATCTGATCAGATTTTAAGATTTTCAGATTGGATTGACCCCCCAAAGGTCGGTCCGCACGTCACTTCTTTACTCTCTGTTCACAAACTGCCCTGTTTTACCCCTCCGATCGCGGATTTTGGACG
>CALKXX010000095.1 GCA_938003725.1 uncultured Sphingomonadaceae bacterium
TCAATGGGTCAACTTCACGGGCCTCAGCAGGAGCGAATTCAAGCACCCAAGCTTTGGTCTTTGCCGTGCCAGAAGACATGGCAGTACGGGCTGGCTGATAGATTCTCGCGCGCATGGGGACTCTCCGTGTGTGGGCTGATCAGGATATGGCATGGGTGGCGGGGCGGATCAAGAGCGCGCACTGCTGACAGTTTATGACATCTGAACACCATCCACACCTTGAACCCCTGCCAAAACATGACAGGTATAGAGCAACACAGCGGAGACTGCCCCCATGCCCTATGCGCAAACCGACAAATCTGACGCAACCGAGGTCTATCTAGCCAATCCGGCAGAGGACGTGCGCACCCGTGGCAAGCTCGAAGGAGGCAAGACGTTTGTGCTCAGCACAGAGTTCGAGCCTGCTGGCGACCAACCCACGGCGATCAAAGAACTCTCCGAGGGCATCCGCAACGGCGAACGGGATCAGGTTTTGCTGGGTGCCACGGGAACGGGCAAAACCTTCACCATGGCCAAGATGATCGAGGAGTTGCAGCGCCCCGCATTGGTGCTCGCGCCCAACAAGATCCTGGCCGCGCAGCTTTACGGCGAGTTCAAAAGCTTCTTTCCCAACAATGCGGTCGAGTATTTCGTCAGCTATTATGATTATTACCAGCCCGAAGCCTATGTTGCGCGGTCCGATACATATATCGAAAAGGAAAGCTCGGTAAACGAGGCGATTGACCGGATGCGTCACTCGGCCACGCGTTCGCTGCTGGAACGAGATGACGTGATTATCGTCGCATCCGTATCGTGCCTGTATGGCATTGGTTCAGTTGAAACCTATTCTGCGATGATCTTTGATCTGAAAAAAGAGCAAGCGGTTGATCAACGTGATATCATCCGCAAGCTGGTTTCCCTGCAATATAAGCGCAATGATCAGGCCTTTGCGCGCGGAAACTTTCGGGTGCGCGGCGATAATCTAGAGATATTTCCTTCGCATTATGAGGACATGGCATGGCGGATATCGTTCTTTGGCGATGAGATTGAAGAAATTGTAGAGTTTGATCCGTTGACCGGAAAGAAGGGCGCGAGCCTGAACCGGGTGCGGATATTCGCCAATTCGCACTATGTGACGCCCGGGCCAACGATGAAACAGGCCATGGAGGCGATCAAGCTGGAACTGGGTGTGCGTTTGAAAGAGCTGGAGGCAGAGGGTAAGCTGCTGGAACATCAGCGGCTGGAACAGCGCACAAATTTCGATCTGGAGATGATTGCTGCGACGGGAAGCTGCGCCGGTATTGAGAATTACTCCCGCTTTTTAACCGGACGCCTGCCGGGTGAACCGCCGCCGACATTATTTGAATATCTACCCGAAAACGCCTTGTTATTTGTCGATGAAAGTCATCAGACTGTGCCGCAAATTGGTGCGATGTCAAAGGGTGACCATCGCCGTAAGATCACACTTGCGGAATATGGTTTCCGCCTGCCAAGCTGTATCGACAATCGGCCGCTGCGGTTCAACGAATGGGATGCTATGCGCCCGCAAACCGTGTCGGTGTCGGCTACCCCCGGTCCATGGGAGATGGAGCAAACAGGCGGTGTATTTAGTGAGCAGGTCATTCGCCCCACTGGGCTGATCGATCCGCCGGTAGAGATCAAGCCGGTGGAGGATCAAGTAGATGATTTGATCAACGAATGCCGCAAGGTCGCTGCACTGGGGTATCGCACATTGGTGACGACGCTGACCAAGCGTATGGCAGAGGATCTGACGGAATTCATGCACGAGGCCGGGATCAAGGTGCGGTATATGCACAGTGATACTGAAACGCTGGAGCGGATTGAGCTGATCCGTGACTTAAGGCTCGGCGTTTATGATGTGTTGGTGGGCATTAACCTGCTCCGGGAAGGGTTGGATATTCCCGAATGCGGGTTGGTCGCGATACTGGATGCTGACAAGGAAGGTTTTTTGCGCAGCGAAACCTCGTTAATCCAGACGATTGGCCGCGCCGCGCGGAATGTCGAGGGTCGGGTCATTCTTTATGCAGACCGGATGACCGGGTCGATGGAGCGCGCGCTGAATGAAACCGGCCGCCGCCGTGAGAAACAAGTCGCGTATAACGAACTGCACGGCATCACTCCCACTACGATCAAGAAGAATATCGGCGATATCATTGCCCATGTCTCTTCCAAAGATCAGGTGACCATACCCATTGACGAGGATACCGATCACCTGGTTGGTCACAATCTGCGCTCCCATATTGAGAGCCTGGAGAAACGCATGCGCGATGCTGCGGCGGATTTGGAATTTGAAGAAGCGGGCCGTCTGCGCGATGAAATCCGCAAGCTAGAGGCAGATGAATTGGGTCTGCCCGCAGATTTGCAGGTCGCCCAACCCAAGGGAAGATCGACCGAAGGCAAACCGGGAACCCGCAAAGGCAAATATGGACGGACGTCACGCAAGTGGAAGGGGTAGTTCAAGGTTTCGACCAACATGCGATACGCACCGGCTGGTAACATCAACCTTGCTTGCCAGCGTAGCTTTACAGGTTCATGGTGTTGAAAAATTACCTGGGAGAAATTTGATGCGCACTGTTTTGCTCGCGACGATCGCCACCGCCGCTGTGGCTTTGACGGGTTGTTCTTCCTACGGTGGGGAGGCTGCTAACGCGTCGTCCGCCGCTGCAAAAGTTGCTCCCGATTATTCTTTGGCGGTGTCGGCCCCCGGCCGGGAAGCCGATGATGTAAAGCTTGACGCCGGACGCATGCCAGCCGAAACGCTCGCTTTCATGGGACTAGAGGCCGGCGATGCGGTGATCGATATTTTTGCCGGTGGCGGCTATTATAGCGAAATCATGGGGCGTGCGGTTGGGACTTCAGGTTCGGTCGTGGCCGTCAACCCGCCGCAATTTGTATCTAGTGACGCCGCTAAGGCAAAATGGGCTGGGATAAATACCCGCACGCCCAATGTGACGCTGCAACCTTCAAATCTTGGCGACTACACACCCGTGCCAAATACATATGATTTCGTCATGATGCATCTCATCTACCATGACCTTTATTGGGAGAGCGAGAAGTTCAAAGTCGCACGTATGGACCCCGCCGCATTTCTGGACCGGTTATATGCCGGTATGAAACCCGGGGGAGTGGTTGCGGTTATTGACCATGTCGGCGGTGTGGGCGAGACCAGAACGGTTGTGGAAAAAACACACCGGATCAATCCCGATGTGGTCAAGGCGGACTTTAAGAAAGCCGGGTTCGTGCTGGAGGCGCAAAGCGATATGTTCGCCAATCCGTCGGATGATATCGAGAAGAACGTGTTCGATCCGGCGATACGCGGAAAAACCGACCGGTTTGCCATGCGTTTTCGCAAGCCGGGTTAAAATAACCAAAACACAATTTGTTCTGGTGCTGTGAAACTTGCTTTTCGCAGGCGCAGGCGCACTGATTCGCCGGTCAATATTAACGCTGTAAACATTAGCGAGAGCAAAATGCTGCACCTGCAGCATTTTCTTTCCCAAAAATGTAATATAATTTCAATGCGTTACCAACAGTTACATTTGTTTACATGACTGTTCATCGGGGGTTGGCTAAAAGCCGCTATATCAGTTGCGTAGTTCAACGCTGACACGGAAAATTTGTACTTAAATCAGCTTTTAAAAGCTGCGGTCAGCACTCTTTCAATCAAGCCGCCCTGTTTGGCGGTGTCATTCTGGCGGAGAGGTTCCAATGGAGCTTGCTGTGAGTATCGATAAAGAGATGAAGACGGGCTTTCCGCTAGCGCAGGAAGAATCCGGCCGTGTGAATGCTGTGGCATTTGATCGCGCAGAACTGCGGGCTGCACCAACTTTTGGTCAGGGGTTATATTTGGTTGTATCTGGCCCATCGCCGGAAAATGGCGCGCATGTGAGATTGTTGCCATCACTTGACGCCGGTCTGCCGGAATATCGGCAGATAGAGATTGTGTCGGAAGAACGCGCCACCAATGACGGCTTGCCGCAGGAGCATGCACCTGCGCGTTATGAAAAATCGATGCCGCTATCCGGCCTATCCGGATCAAAGGGTATCGAGTTGATCGGCTTGAACGGCCGCAAGAAATTCAGTTTGGCCGACGGTGCCTTTAGGTAGGGTCGCACGTCGTCGGAACAAAGGCGGGAGGCAGATTTGAGTTGTGTACTGAATCTGTCTCCTGATCCTTTGACAAGAGAAGAAGATATGTTGTTTTGCAAATAGATCCGGCTGACCGTTTCTCGGTGGCTTCAGGGGGTTGAACGCCGCCGTAACAGGGGACGGATCTTGGGGGAGCAGGGTTGATGCGCCGGTTGTGTATCGCGTGTCAGCCCTGCTTTATTTTATCCAGATGGATTAGTTCCTGACCTTAGCTAGCATATTTGACGGAACAGCCATAGGGCCGGGACTGCGTAACGCTAACCGCATTGCCCGCGTCCAATTCGTTCAACGCTTCGATGACGTGATTGCGTGCGCCCTTGATATCGGCCGCATTGGCTGTTGGTTTGTCATCAATACCGCCCTGATAAACAAGTTTACCTGAGGCGTTGATAATATACATATGCGGCGTCGTCTTCGCGGCATAAGCTTTGCCGACAACCCCTTTCATATCCAGCAGATAGTGGCTCGCTTTTGCGCCTTGCTTCTTTGTGAGTGCCTGTGCTTCCGTTCCGCTCATATGGCCTTGTTTACCGGCTGCGCCGCTGTTCACGGTTAGCCACACGGCGCCCTGTTTCCGCGCTGCGGCCTGTGTCGCCTGCATGTTACCGCTATCATAATGTTTCTTCACAAACGGACAGCCAGGATTATGCCATTCCAGCACCACGGTTTTCCCGCGAAAGCTAGAGAGTTGGACGGTTTTTCCGTACATATCCGTCAACTTGAAATCTTGCGCAACCGCGCCATTTTTTTGAGCCGCCGCCAACGGACTAGCGAGGGCAAGAGCCGCGATCATTGCGGTGGGTAACAGGGTCCGATTGTGCATAAAAATCTCCATTCATCCAGCATTTGCGGGTTGTGCCGGGCTATTCACCAAGTCTGTCAGTGTTCCCACGGTCAATATTTGAGGCAGGATAACCGGTTCCTGGCCAGGTGCATAATATAGATAAAGCGGCACGCCCGCCCGTCCATGCTTTTCCAGAAACTTGCTAATCGCTGGATCGGGCCGCGTCCAGTCACCCATTAAGACGGTGACATTCCCTGTTTCGAATGCATCAGCAGTTTCGGTGCGTTGAACCGCGGCGGCTTCATTCGCTTTACAGGTAATACACCAATCCGCGGTGAAATAGGCAAATACCGGTTGTCCAGCAGCGCGCAGCTCAGAGAGCCGGGCCTCGCTAAACGGTTCACTTGGCAAAGTCGCGGCTGCACTTTTGGCGACTTGTTGCTCCGCCATAACTTCGTCAGAAGGCAATAATAGCATGCCGCCGACTATTGCTGCCAAGAGGGCACCGGATGTCATCAAACCGCGTGACACCCCTTTTATCTGTCCAATGCCAAACCACCATAATATCAGCAATGTGAGCATCAGGAAGATCAGGGATAGTCCCAAAGCATCGGTCCCGATTTGACGTCCCAATAGCCAGATGAGGCCAATGGCGGTCAGGAACATGGGGATAGCCATGATCTTGCGAAAGCCGTCTAGCCAAGCGCCCGGTTTCGGCAAGCGGCTGCGGATGGCGGGCACAAATGCGATGAGCAAGAAGGGCAGGGCCAGTCCCACACCCAATCCTGCAAAGATTATCAAAGCGGCAACAGGCGGCAGGACAATGGTCGCACCAAGTGCGGCGGCCATAAAGGGTCCAGTACATGGTGTCGCGACAAATGCCGCCAATGCTCCGGTCCAGAAGGAGCCGGCAGGTCCTTTCTTCTCGGTCAACTTGCTGCCCATGCTGACGTTTGGAAGCTCGAACAATCCGGCCAGATTGAAACCAATAGCCGTTACCAGTGCCAGCAACACAAAGATGATACGCGGATCCTGTAACTGGAATGCCCAACCAACGGCAGCGCCGCTTGCGCGAAGAGCCAGCAGGATCCCGCCCAATGCCGTCGCGACCACGACCACACCGGCGGTATAGGCTAGTGCATCCCGGCGTACCACCGCCTCATCTCCGCCGGCTTTCGCGAGACTGATCGCCTTAAGGCTGAGAATAGGGAAAACGCATGGCATCAAATTTAGCAACAATCCGCCCAGGATTGCCCCAGCTAAGGCAATGAACAGCAAAGAGGCGTTAGATTGGCCGCCGCCACCAATAAAACTATCACCATCTCCCGCAGAAACGATGGGAATGCCGGACATGGTCACATCGCCTTTGACGGCTTTTAGCGATAAGCCCATATGCGGGCCGATCTTCAATATGCCCTCAATCTTGTCGAGTTCGTCACCTCGGGCGGCTGTTTCGATGATCAGCCGATTGTCATCACGGTTGACCCTTTGCGTAGCGCCATAGTCAATCACGCCGTCTTGCTTAATAAAGAAATAGGGCTCTTTCACATCCTGACTGGCGGGCAGGGGAATCGAAATGCGAAAAATGTCATTTTGTGATGAGAAGGTTGCCTCGCTACCCAAAGGTCGCGGCAACGCGGCGCGATAATCATTAAAGGCGTTGTTCAGTGCGACCGCAGCATCTTTCCCGACGACTTCGAGATCGATAGAAAGCTCGTCCTGTTCCGGAACGCAAACCTCGTCGGTACAGGCCAGCCATTCGGATTTTACTGAAATGGGCAGAGGGCCAGGTTTGACGCTCTCCGAAACGACCAGATTGACGAGGACCGCATATTCCCCCTCATAGACATAGTTCATGATGCCCGAGATCAGCAATCTTTCCGGGACGGGATATTGTGCTTTGCCTGCGGTTACGCCGGCCGGAAAAGTCCAGTCAAAACTCATCCCAATCCCGGCGTCGCCGGGGTTTTCCCAATAACCATGCCAGGTTGGTTTGGGTTTCATGACAAATGCTAGCGTCACACTTTGTCCGGCCTGCACCTGCCTGGACTCCGCAACCAGTGTCGCGGGCACGTTTAGTTCATTATTGCCTAGCCGGTTTTGCGCGCTCGCAGGCGGCGCAATGGACAGAGCGGCGGTGAACAGCAAGGCGAACCAAAGCCCAAACAACCGAAAATCAAATCTCATAAAAACTCACCATTTTATCTCTATCCCTTTTAGGGTAACACAGCCGCTCTTGCCAGTGTGGCTATAACTTACGGGGGTTATTCGTGCGCTTTATTAAATTTGTTACAGCTTTTGCCGGTCTTTCTGCATTTTGCGGAACCGCAAATGCAGAAGATCATGAGAACAAGAGTAAAGCCAAACCAAAACTGGTGGTCGCAATATCTGTTGACCAGCTTTCCGCTGATCTTTTTTCGGAATATCGCAGCACATTTAACGGCGGGTTGAAGCGATTGGCGGATGGTGCGGTTTTTCCGTCCGGATATCAATCCCACGCCGCGACGGAGACTTGTCCGGGGCACGCCACAATCATGACGGGCGTGCATGCCGGCCGCGCGGGAATTATCGCGAATAACTGGATTGATCTGGACGTAGAGCGTGATGACAAGACGGTCTATTGCGCGGAGGATGAGCGGATTGCTGGCACAAGTTTTGGCGACATAACCGCGGCCACTCAGGGTGACTATGTCCCGTCGGCCTGGCACTTGCTGGTTCCGACCTTAGGAGAGCGATTGAAGAAAATCTCTCCCGAATCCCGCAATGTGGCCGTCGCCGGAAAGGACCGCGCCGCGTTGATGATGGGCGGCAAGGATGTCGACGAGATATATTGGTTCAAAGGCAAGGGTTTTGAAACACTGGCCGGCCGAAAAGTGTCAGAGAAAATTACGGCGTTAAATACTGAACTCGCGGTCAAGATGGATGCAGCCAGAGCACCCTCCAAAATCCCAGCCCATTGCGAAGCGCGCAACATGAAGATCCCACATGGCGATGGTAAATCTGTTGGTGACTACGCGTTTCAACGCCCACAAGGTGGCGGCCGTGCGTTTCGCCTGTCGCCGGACTATGATGGCGCAATTCTGGCGGCTGCTGCGACCACGCTGGAATATATGAGATTGGGCCAAGGTGCGCATACCGATATATTATCCATTGGTTTGTCGGCCACCGATTATGTCGGCCATACCTTTGGCACGGAAGGTTTGGAGATGTGCATCCAGATGGCCGAGTTGGATCAGCAATTGGGCACGTTTTTTGAAGTGCTCGATTCAAAGGACATAGATTATGTAGCCATGTTGACCGCAGACCATGGCGGCCTCGACCTGCCAGAGCGGGCGCGGCTTCAAGCAATGCCCGACGCACAGCGGTTGGATGCATCGCTGAATGTTAAAGCGATCAGCGCGAAAATCGCTGGCGATTTGAACATTCAGACTGATGATCAGATTTTGCATGCAGACAGCCCTTTTGGCGATGTGTATCTAAGCAAAAAACTATCTGCGGATCAGCGATTAGCGGCCAAGGATGCGGCAATCAAAATCTACAATAATCACCCACAGGTCTATGGCGTGGTCGATGGAGAGGCGTTGAAGAAATTTCCTGTCGCCACCGGGCCGGTCGACGAATGGACAGTATTTGAGCGTGTTCGGGCATCCTATCATCCCGACCGATCCGGTGATTTTATCGTGATCCTGAAAAAAGGCGTCACACCGATCCCAAATACCGCGCGCGGATATGTGGCCACCCATGGTAGCCCGTGGGACTATGATCGCCGCGTGCCGATCCTGTTCTGGCAAAAGGGAATGAAGGGCTTTGAACAGCCGCTGCCCGTGAAAACCGTTGATATTGCTCCGACACTAGGGGCGCTAGTTGGTCTTGATATTCCGGCATCGGAATTGGATGGACGCTGCCTTGATCTGGATGGCGGTGCAGGAAATAGCTGCGACTAAACCCGGCGCGTTATCGCTTGTGATAACGGGTTAATCCCGGTGCCAGACTGTTATTCGCAATCCGCAGGGGGTCGCTGCCCCAATCCGCGACGAACCAGGTTTTGCGCTGGACACCGCGTGCAAACTCAGCTCGGTTCGAGTGGATATTTAATCCGGCAGAGCTGTTTAAAATATCTTCGGCGGCCACCGCAATAAACGCGCTCCAATTTTCTTTGTTCTTTCCCTGGACAAAGACATTGCCGCTGATAACGCCGGTCGCGCCTGCGGGCAGGTCGATCATGTAGTTCGTGGCGCTGCCCTGAGTGTCGTCGAAACTGTTCTTGGTGATCGTTGCGCGCGGGCTGCGGCTTTTGACATAGTGACCGCCATTGCCCTTTTCAAAGCGCGAATTGGTGACGGTGAGTGACCCATAATTGCCGATATAGATGCTGTGAGCACATGACAGGCCCCGATCACAGCGGCCCAGCCGCTGAAATGTCGAGCGATCTATGGTGATGCTGCTGGACGGATCATTGGCCGATAAAATGCCCTGTTCGCTGTTGCGAAACATGGCGTTGGTGACCAGCAAGTCACCCTTTTCAATCCGGATACCGGCGCCATTGGCATCGGGAACGCGCATATTTTGAAATATGATACCATCAACTACGGCGGAATGACCGCGCAGGACCAGCGCGGCTTTGCCTTCACAGGTTCCGGCATTGAAGATGGCCTGACCGGGTATTTCCGATTTATAGGTGATGCTGCCGGACGTTTGTACCGCGCAATCCCCATATGTCCCCGGCGCGATGATGATTGTTGCGCTGCTATCGCCAATCGCGCGCACCGCATCGGAAAGCCTGCTAAATCCCTCGCCGCTTTCCGCGATTGTGAAGGGAGGACCGCCTTGCGCGAATGACGGTCCCGTAACCGCCAATGACAATGTTGCCGCAACCAATGTTTTGACCGAAAATTTCACTATGATGCTCCTGAACGGGGGAATTTGCATGATGTATTTAGCAAAACACGATTCCCTAGACAATTGACGAAATATAGCTGTCCCAGATGAATTCACGCTTAGCAGCATAGGTTAATGGGTTAATTTCGATGTCTATTCGTTAAGATTTGGCCGCAACCACTGGCGCGCCTGATCAAGGGAGACACCGCGCCGCTTCGCGTAGTCCGCAACCTGATCTTCTCCAATGCGTGCCACCCCGAAATATTCCGCTTGCGGATGACCGAAATAGAATCCGGACACAGCGGCGGTTGGCGTCATGGCAAAGCCGCTGGTCAGTTCGATGCCGGTATTGGTAGTCGCATCCAACAAGTCGAACAACGCCGGCTTCAAGCTGTGATCGGGACAAGCGGGATAGCCCGGTGCAGGCCGAATACCGCTATATTTTTCCTGAATAAGCGCCTTGTTGCCCAGGTTTTCGTCGGCCGCATAGCCCCATAGATCTTTGCGGACATGTTCATGCATCCGTTCGGCAAAGGCTTCGGCGAAGCGGTCGGCGAGCGCCTTTAGCAGGATGCTGTTATAGTCATCCTTGTCGGCCTCGAACCTTTGGACATGTTCATCAATACCGTGGCCTGCGGTGACTGCAAAGCCGCCGATCCAGTCATCCGAAGTATCGACAAAATCCGCAAGACACATATTCGCCTTGCCGGCGCGTTTGCTGACTTGTTGGCGCAGCATGGGCAGCGCGACTTCTTCATTGTCCGGGGCAACCAGAATATCATCATCTTCCCGCCGGGCGCGCCATAGCCCGACGACGCCTTTTGCCGTCAACCATTTTTCGGCAATGATCTGATCGAGCATGGCTTGTGCATCGCGAAACAGGTCGCTGGCGCTCTCTCCCACGATCTCATCGGTCAGGATGGAGGGATAGGTACCCGCCAATTCCCAAGCGCGGAAAAATGGTGTCCAGTCGATATAATCCCTGAGCTCCGCCAGGTCCCAATCATCATATATGTGCACGCCGGGCCGTGCGGGGGCAGGGGCTTTCCTCGTCATATCAATGTCAAAGGCATTGGCCCGGGCTTCGTTCAGGGAGGCTAGCTTTTTGGCTGTCTTTCCGGCGCGGGCGATGCGCACTTGCTCATAATCCTCACGGGTGCCAGCGACAAATGCTTCGGCCTGTGTGTCGCTGACCAATTGCGAGGCAACACCGACCGCGCGGCTGGCATCCAGCACATAAACGGTCGGGCCGGAATAGGCCGGTTCAATACGCAGTGCGGTATGGGTTTTTGAAGTGGTCGCGCCGCCGATCAGAAGCGGCATATTCATCTTGGCGCGCTCCATCTCCTCCGCAACGGTCACCATCTCGTCCAGTGACGGGGTGATCAGGCCCGACAGGCCGATCATATCGGCGTCATTTTCGTTCGCGGCCTTCAAAATGTCCGTCCACGGCACCATTACGCCCAAATCAACCACTTCAAATCCATTGCATTGCAGGACTACGCCGACGATATTCTTGCCAATATCATGCACATCGCCCTTCACGGTTGCCATGATGATCTTGCCCTTGCCCTTTGCACCCTCTTCCTTTTCTGCCTCGATAAAGGGGAATAAATGGGCGACGGCCTTTTTCATCACGCGGGCCGATTTGACCACTTGGGGCAGGAACATTTTGCCCGATCCAAACAGATCGCCCACAACATTCATACCGTCCATCAGGGGGCCTTCGATAACCTCTATCGGACGTCCGCCACTATTCTGGACGGACAGCCGCGCTTCCTCTGTATCTTCGATGATATGCGCATCAATGCCTTTGACCAGCGAATGTTCCAGACGCTTGGAAACTTCATAGCCACGCCATTCTGCTGCGGCTTTTTCCGCAACCTTGTCCGTGCCGCGGAATTTTTCGGCAAGCGTGATTAGCCGGTCCGTGGCATCGTCCCTGCGGTCCAACACCACATCTTCACAATGTTCGCGCAGTTCGGGATCAATATCGTCATAAATATCCAGCTGCCCCGCATTGACGATCGCCATATCCATCCCGGCGGGAATAGCGCGATAAAGAAAAACGCTGTGCATAGCCCGGCGAACCGGTTCGTTGCCGCGAAAGCTGAACGACAGGTTGGAAAGCCCGCCGGATATGTGCACATGCGGACAGCGTTTCTTGATCTCGGCGGTGGCCTCGATAAAATCCAGCCCATAGCGGCGATGTTCATCGATCCCCGTGGCAACCGCAAAAACATTGGGATCAAAAATAATGTCTTCCGGCGGAAAACCAATGCCGGTGAGCAATTTATAGGCTCGTTCGCAAATCTCGACCTTACGGTTTCTGGTATCTGCCTGTCCGGTTTCGTCGAAAGCCATTACAACGACCGCCGCGCCATAGGCCATGCATTTGCGAGCGTGCTTCAGAAATTCTTCCTCGCCTTCCTTCATCGAGATGGAATTGACGATGGGTTTGCCGCTGACACATTTTAATCCAGCTTCGATCACCGACCATTTTGAGCTGTCAATCATCACCGGTACGCGCGCGATATCCGGTTCAGCGGCGATGAGTTTGAGGAAAGTCGTCATCGCCATTTCGGCATCAAGCAGGCCCTCGTCCATATTGATATCAATAATCTGCGCGCCATTCTCCACCTGTTGGCGCGCGACTTCGACCGCGGCCTCATAGTCATCATTGAGAATGAGCTTCTTGAACCGCGCAGAGCCGGTCACATTGGTACGTTCGCCAATATTGACGAAATTTGTGGAGGAGGATGAGGTCACGGGTTTCTTTCTTCAGGCGGCCATTGTGAAAGGTTCGAGGCCCGAAAGACGTGTTCGAACCTGTGGCTTTGCAAATTTACGCGGCGGTGTATTTTCTACCGCCTTGGCAATTGCTCGAATATGCTCCGGCGTTGTGCCGCAACAGCCGCCGACAATATTGACTAAGCCATCGTCCAACCATTCGCCGATCAATGCCGCCGTCTCATCTGGCATTTCATCATATTCGCCGAGTTCATTGGGCAACCCGGCATTGGGATAGGCCATGATGAGTGTGTCGGCGGCCTTGGTCAGCATAGCGAGATGGGGCCTCAGTTGATCCGCACCAAACGAACAGTTCAAGCCGATGGTGATCGGTTTCAGGTGCCGGACGGCGTGCCAAAATGCCTCTACCGTATGTCCCGAAAGATTGCGGCCTGAAAGGTCGGTCAGTGTCATGGAGATCATCAACGGAACATCGCGGTCACAGGCATCCGCAGCTTCTTGTGCCGCCATCCCGGCGCATTTGGCGTTTAAGGTATCGAAAATAGTCTCGATCAACAGAAAGTCGACACCGCCTTCAATCAAGGCGTCACATTGTTCGCGATAGACGCCTTTCAAATAGTCAAAATCAATCTCGCGAAAACCGGGGTCATTGACGTCGGGCGACAGTGATAACGTTTTGTTGGTGGGGCCTATGGCGCCGGCCACGAACCGCGGTCTTCCATCCTTTGCCTGTGCCTTGTCACAGGCCCTGCGCGCAATTTCCGCGGATTTGATATTCAAGTCGCGCACCAAATGCTCACAGCCATAGTCCGCTTGGCTGATCTCGGTGGAGCTAAATGTATTGGTTTCCACCATATCCGCACCGGCATTCAGATAGGCCGTATGAATATCCTCAATAATATCTGGCCGTGTCAGGCTGAGTAGATCGTTATTACCTTTTTGGTCATGCGATAGCTCCAGATTACCGCGATAGTCGCGTTCGCCCAGACCGTGACTTTGAATTGCGGTGCCATAGCCACCATCAAACACTAGAATGCGTTCCGCAGCCAAGGCGCGAAACTGTTCCCCGGCGTTCATGCTGCTTTCTCCTGAGCACTGCCAATTGGCCGCTTCCCAAGCAGGTGGCAGATCGCATAGCTCAGCTCTGCCCGGTTAAGTGTGTAAAAATGAAACTGTCTTACGCCGCCAGCATATAGTTTGCGGCAGAGTTCTGCCGATACCGTGGCGGCGATCAATTGGCGTGCGGAAGGGTGATCGTCGAGCCCTTCAAACAGGTCGTTCATCCATGCCGGAATTTCTGCGCCGCACATTCCCGCAAATTTACGAGTCTGGGCAACGTTTGAAACGGGCAATATTCCGGGTACAAGTTCTGCGTCAATTCCGGCCGCTATTGCCGCGTCGCGGAAACGGAAAAACGCTTCTGCAGTAAAGAAAAACTGAGTGATTGCGCGGGTCGCACCGGCATCCAATTTGCGTTTCAGATTGTCGAGATCAGTTTGCGGACAATTGGCTTCCGGATGGGTTTCGGGATAAGCGGCGACCGAAATTTCAAAAGGCGCGATATCTTTCAGGCCTGCGACCAGTTCCGCCGCGCTTGCATAGCCGTCTGGGTGCGGCTGAAAAGCTTGCCCCTCTGCTGGGGGATCTCCGCGCAGTGCCACAATATGGCGGACGCCGGCCTCCCAATAGGATTGGGCGACTTCGCGAATTTCGGATTTGCTGGCGTCGACGCAGGTCAAATGTGCAGCGGCGGGAATCCCGGTTTCTTTGGCAATACGCGCCACGGTGGCATGTGTGCGTTCGCGGGTAGATCCGCCTGCACCATAGGTGACGGAAACAAAGCGCGGTGCAAGTGGTTCCAAGGTGACCACGCTATCCCACAGCGTCTTTTCCATTTTTTCGGTCTTTGGCGGGAAAAACTCGAACGACACATCCGCATCACCGCTAAGCCCGGCAAATAACGGTACATCAAGTGCGCGTTTCGCTTCTTCCAACTCGCTAAGCGCCATAGGTTTGCTACGTTGTGTCATGCTGAGGCTCTTTTCTGCGTTGGAGATATGGTTGTTACTTTATCACTACCGGGGCGCAACTGAGTCAGCCCTGTCTTGCGCCCGACCCAAATCTTGACGCTTAGCTCACCGCCATCAAGGGTGCGCGTTTGGTTAAGGTCAATCTGTGCCGCATCGAACCATCGCTTGATACTGTCATCAGAGAAGCCGAGCCGAGCATGAGCGTGATCCCGGCGAAGTTCTTCCCGGTCGTGAGCTGCGAAATCCACGATTACAAGTATCGCTTGGTCGCACATGACCCGGGAAACTTCCCTGAGCACCAGTTCCGGATTTTGCGCGTAGTGCAAAACTTGATGCAAGACGGCACTGTTCACCCGGCCGTCGGGCAGTGGCAGATGATTGAAATCACCCAATTTTAGCTCTGTCTTGTCAACCAGCATGTTGGGGCCATCAGCCGTATCGTCATCACTTAGTAATTTTGCTCTGGCAAGTCGCAGCATCTCCGGGCTCTTGTCGAGCGCGGTAATTTGTTCCGCGCTAGGGCCAAATAGTTCGATCATCCGGCCGGTACCCGTTCCGATATCCAGCAAATGGCCGAGCTTCACATCCCTTAACAGGGCAAGCATCGCCTGTTCGACTTCGTCTTCGGAGATATGCAGGGAACGGATTGCATCCCATTCCTTGGCATGAGCATCGAAATAGCGTTCCGCGGTTTCTGCGCGGGCCTTGCGTACAAACGATAATTGCGCTTCGTCATTAGATGCCATTTCCGAAACGGTGACCTTCTCCGATCGAAAAATCCGGCGCAATATTCCCAGTTCACTGGCTGGACCGGGTCTAAGAAAAACCCAACTGCCTTCCTTGCGGCGCTCCGCTAAACCGGCTTCGTCCAATATCCGGATATGCCGGGAAATTCGCGGCTGGCTCTGACCCAATATCTGGGCCAGCTCGCCTACGGCAAGTTCCATCTTGAGCAACAAAAGCATGATTCGAAGCCGTGTCGGATCCGCTAAAGCGCGAAATATGTTCAGTATATCGTCCATTGGAGATGGTATATATAAAGAATTCTTTATATCCGGTCAATCGGTAGATTTACTGGGTTTGAATCCACCGATTGGCGCTTTGACAGAGAAAAAGGCCAATCGGATCATAGGCTAAGGATGTTCTCCATTGCCTTACCTTTTTGATATCGCTAATGACGCGGGTTGCAGATGGGATGTGGGAAAACTCCGCTATCTGCTAGGTTATTTTTTGAGGAATAGAGTAAAGGGTTACCCTAATGAAAAAAGTTACAACTTCTATCGTGCTTGCTGCCGCTCTTGGCTTGGCTGCATGTTCCGGTGCTGAAACTGCTGCTGAAGATACAGCTGCAGAAGCAGAAGGCGATGCAATGGACGCAGAAGCTGCTGCTGACGACGCAATGGATGCTGCAGAAGGTTCTGCTGACGCCATGGGCGAGGCTGCTGCTGAAGCAACTGCAGAAGCTGGCGATGCCGCCGACGCTGCTGCTGGTGAAGTGGCTGACGCTGCCGTTGAAGCAACCGACGCTGCTGGCGATGCTGCCGGTTCTGCTGGCGATGCCGCTAGCGACGCTGCTGCTGCTGCGAAAGATGCGGCCAAAGGCGCTGCAAATGATTTGATCGAAAAAGGTGCTGACGCTGCTAAGAAAGCAGTTGAATAAGCTTTTTACGAACAATTTTTTAAAAAAGGGCTGTCCTGGGGCAGCCCTTTTTTTTGACCTGTGCGATTGATCGGCTATGATGATTTCATGATCAGAATATTGACACTTTTGACCGCACTGCTGTTGGTATCATGCGGACCGGCGCAAAATGACCCCGGTCCAGGCGGCGTTACCGTCGGTGAAGCAAAAGCTTTGGACGAGGCCGCAGAGATGCTTGATGAACGCAACGCGCCGCCAAAAGCTGAGGACGTGCAGCCTTCTCAAAATCAGACAGCGGATTAAAATTATCGTTGATGATAGCGCGCGACTGCGCGGGTAACGGCTTGCATCATCCGCATACGTTCCGGGATCGGCGCCGTCGTATTGCCCAGCATAACGGCGACAGCATAACGTGTGCCATCCGGCGCAGTCATTATACCAACATCATTATAGCCGGTTGAGACACCTTTCAGCACTTGTCCGGTCCCCGTTTTGTGCAGAAATTCCCAGCCAGAGGGCACGCCGGCTTTCAGGCGATTGGGCCCGCTGCGTGTCCGGCGAAGGATGGATTGCAACAACTGGGTAGAGTTTGCTGACAAAAGCTCACCGCGCGCAAGTTTATCAAGTGCATTTACAATTGCGCTGGGACTAGCCCCGTCAATTGGATCGGCAAGATAGTCGTTCAGCGCACGCCGGCGGGTATCAAGCGGCAAATTTGCCCGCGCCGTATAGAATTTTCTGCCCTTTGACAGGCTTTGGTTCCAGGTCAGGCCGGCAATCTGGCTTTGCATCA
>CALKXX010000096.1 GCA_938003725.1 uncultured Sphingomonadaceae bacterium
CGCGGACAATAGTGCACGCATTGAACGCAGCCGGCGCAGAGGCCAGCTTTGTCGAACTATCAAGCCCTTTTGGCCATGATAGCTTCCTGTTGGATAACCCCGAAATGAGCAGGATTGTCGATGGGTTTTTGAAGGTTGGGGGCGGCGAGTGACCGATATGATCCGCTATTCTCATGATCATGCGCATATGCAATTGGACCGGATTCACGCGTATCTGGTGCACAGCTATTGGGCGAAAGATATTCCGTTCGACATCGCGGAAAGATCGATTGTCAACTCAACCGTCGTGGGCGCGTTTGACGGCGACAAGCAAATTGGCTTTGCGCGATTGGTAACCGACACCGCAACCTTTGCCTATTTGGCAGACGTTTATGTGGAAGAAGAGTATAGTGGGCGCGGAATAGCCTCTGAGATGGTTGAGCGGTTGCAGGCATTGCCAGAATTACAGATGGTTCGGCACTGGACCTTGGCCACGCGAGATGCCCAACCCCTATATGCCAAACTTGGCTGGAAAGCGCTGCCCCACCCCGAACGCCAGATGCAGCGCGTGTTCAATGTCTATGGAACCGCTCCCGAATGACCAAATTGCGCCCCGACCTGCAAATTATCGCCGATAATATCGCGCCGAATAGCCGTGTGCTCGATATCGGATGCGGTGATGGCGCACTGATGGCGGCGCTGCGTGATGGCAAGCATTGCGATGCGCGCGGACTTGAAATTGATCCGGCGAATGTCGCCAGCGCCGTCGCCAAGGGGCTGTCCGTGGTGCAAGGCGATGCCGACACCGACCTCAGCGCCTATCCCGATGGCAGCTTCGATTATGCGGTGCTCAGCCAGACACTGCAAACCACCCACCGGCCCGATGTGATTTTGGACGAGCTGCTGCGGATCGGCAAACAGGCCTTTGTCAGCTTCCCCAATTTCGCCCACTGGCGCGTGCGCATGTCGCTGCTCTTCGGTGGCCGGATGCCGGTCACGCGGTTGCTCCCGCAAACCTGGTATGACACGCCCAATATCCACCATGTCACCATCGACGATTTCCGAGCGCTAGTGCGCGATGACAAGCTAACGCAGGAGGGGCAGTGGTTTTTAAGCGGGGATAAACAGACCACGCGAGGCATGGCCAATTTGCTCGCCGAACATGCGGTATTTTTGTTGCAGAGGTAGCCTGATATTTGTCTGCTATATCCGATAGCGGACTTTAGCTTGGTCAGCGGTCGTTAATCATCCTCTTTTTAGTACTATACTCCTTTTACAAGGAGATTTGAGTTGAGCACGCCTGGATTGGAAACGGCTAAGGCGATAGCCGGTGTACAAGAGCTCATCAAGCATTTGTCTAGGATTCTTGAGACCTTAGATGAAGCCGGCTTAGCACGAGCAGCCATTGATATTGATGCGGCAATCATTCAGCTTACCTCCGTTCACGACAGTTTAGAAAATGCCAAAGATCAAACCACTTTTACTCAATCATCTTTGGACAAGATCGCCCGCATAAAAAAAGGTGTGACTTTGCCCCGCTTTGACCATTTCGGCTAGCCATCACATCAATTTGTTCGTCATGAAACTAAAATGTCTATCCTTCGCGATGATGATATGATCAAAAACAGCGATGTTCAACTGTTTGCATGCAAAGCAGATATCGTTGGTAATTTTCATATCTTGACGAGAAGGGCTAGGATCGCCGCTCGGATGATTGTGAACAATTACCAATCCGCTTGCTCCGACATCCAACGCCTTATGAACCACGGTACGCGGAAAAATTGCGCAAGCATCAACCGTTCCTTCTGATACAAATTGATCCTCAATAAGGTTGTGCTGACAGTCGAAATATAGAATCCGCACATGCTCCGTTGACAGATGTCCATGCTCGAAGATTAAGTAGGTTTTCAGCTTTTCAAAGCTATTGATCTTTTGGGGATCGAAGGCTTTGGGTCGCAGGTAGAAGTCCATGGATTTCAGGATTATCTCAATCTGCCAATGAAGCTTTGCACACTCAATGCCAAGGCCATCTAGTCTTCGCCTCGAGGCATCAAAGAACTTGGGGATGGAGCCAAATTCGGTCAACACTTTATCAGCTGTTGCTGATGGATTCTCAACCTGACAGGCCGTCAATAACTCCTCAACTAACGCATGTTCAGTTTGGAGGTACGTTGATCGAGATAAATACCGACCACCATCACAACCAGCATTGGTAAACTCCAGAAACGGTTGAGAGCATCGTAAATCAGCGTCAAATTTTGGGGAATCACCAAGATCGCCAGATGACATGCGACCGACCCGAGTTGTAGCCCAGCGAGCCACATTGGCCAGTATCTGTCTGACGAAAAAGCGAGCGTGATCAGAGCTAAAAGACATATACTATCTACCAACAACATGGGCCACGATAGAAGACCAGTACGCCACATTAGAAATGATGCGGGGATGGTTGCCAGAGCGGCTAATAAAAGGACTAGACTAGCTATTCGTCCAATTCGGCCCCCAACAACCGACGCGTAGCCGAGGGAACCGAAAAAAATTCCTGTGAATGCTATTTGAAACAGCACGGCTTCGCCGAATCTAGAGGGACAGAATTCGACAAAGCCATGCTCATCGGGCTCAAGCGGCGAGCTTGATTTTCCCAATTGAAGGATTTACTAGCGGGCCATCGCCCCAACAACCGAACCCGGTCTCGGCGTGGTCGCTGTCCTGCTTGAGTTCGATCATTTGCTGATGCGCTGAAACAAACTCGGCGCGTCCTTCCACCACTTTTGCAAAGCTACCGGCCATTGCCTGTAGAATTTTCTGCGTATCGGCGGGTGCCAATTCAGACGACCGACTGGCGGTGACGACTTTGTCAGCAAGCGCAGCAATTTCGGATATTGACAGATCGAATGCTGAACTGGTGTTGATGACTTGTTGAGCCACGGCCAACGAAGATTCTAGGTGCAGGTTTTTCATAGGGGTTGTACTTTCTATTCGCTCGAGCCTTCATTGAGGTGACCATTTCAAAATCTGCATGATCCCAATAACCAAAACCACCAATGCCGATAGGCAAATTGTCGATATGAAGGCGATTGTTAGAATTGATCGCAGAATCTCCAATTTCGACAGATGGTGATGTTGACCTCCCAATTTTGGCAATTTTCGAGACAATTTAGCTTCGGATTGCTCCCCGGCGTTTTCGATTGCTGGGTCGCGGCGATTGCCAGCTTTCTCAGATATCGGAGATGAATCATCGAAAACTGGCTCTCGCAACATCTCAGGTTGGCGCATTTTCTCAACATCTAGCGACTTGTATACAGACGAATGGTATATGTCCGTTTGCTGCATCAACATGAATTTGGCCGCCGCTTCTCGTCTCGAACCTGCCTTTAGTATTTTCCGCGCATTGCCCAGTCTTTGATCGACCGTAAACGGCGATATTCCAAGGTCCCTAGCTATTTCTTTCGATGTCATTTGTTTGCTAACGAGCAACAGGCATTCGATCTGACTCGCAGTCAGGTTTTTCTTTGAGGCCCCCATAAAAAATATATGAACCGTTAGTATAGTTAATTCAAAGCAATGAGCTTGGCAAATTCGGCCAACGTCAACAACTATATGAGTTAAACGGAATATTTTTACCCAAATTGACCAATTAGGCGGCCGCTCAGTAGACCTGTATTGACCGTTGAAACAATCCGGAGGTTACAGGCGTTCGATTATACAATGCGGCATCCTTCAGTTTTTGAAACATCTCCTTCTGCGCCCAATGCGGTTCCCGTAACAGCCCAATGACCGTCCTTAAACCGCCGCCAACGCTTGCTCCATATCCGCTATGATATCATCGATATGCTCTATGCCCACCGATACCCGCACCACATCCGGTCCTGCACCGGCCGCTAGCAACTCCGCTTCCGACAGCTGGCTGTGCGTCGTCGATGCGGGGTGGATGATCAACGAGCGTGTGTCGCCGATATTGGCGAGATGGCTGAATAGTTTGACCGCACTGACCAGTTTTACACCCGCTTGATGCCCACCTTTCAGGCCAAAGGTAAACACGGCACCGCCCTTACCGCCAAGATATTTTTGCGCCAGCGCATGATAGTCGCTGTCGGGCAAGCCTGCGTAAGACACCCAGCTTATTTCATCCCTGCCCTGCAACCATTTCGCCAGTGCCAGCGCATTGTCACAGTGCCGTTCCATCCGCAGCGCCAATGTCTCCATACCGGTGAGGATATAAAAGGCATTTTGCGGGGCCAAAGCCGGGCCGAGGTCGCGCAAAGACAAAGCCCGCGCCGCCAAGATGAACGCCAGCTCGCCAAACGCTTCGGTAAAGACCTTGCCATGATAGCTGGCATTGGGTTGGTTCAGGAACGCGAACTTGTCGCTCTGCGTCCAGTCAAACTTGCCGCTGTCGATGATCAGGCCGGCGATGCTATTGCCGTGCCCGCCCAGAAATTTCGTGCCGCTTTCCACCACAATATCCGCGCCATGTTCGATCGGGCGGCACAGCACGGGCGAGGCCATGGTGTTATCGACGATCAGCGGAATACCCGCAGCGTGGGCGACATCGGCAATCGCGGAAATATCCTGTACCACGCCGCCGGGATTGGCGAGACTCTCTATAAACACACAGCGCGTGTCATCGGTAATTGCGGCGCGCACTTCCGCCGGGTCATCCGCATCGACGAAGGTCACATCCCATCCGAATTTCTTGACGCTATGCGCGAGTTGATTGAGCGAGCCGCCATATAGTTTTTTTGCCGCCACAATATGCGCGCCCGGGTCCATCAAAACATGGAATATAAGAAGCTGTGCCGCATGGCCCGACGCCACCGCGAGGGCCGCCATGCCGCCCTCCATCGCCGCGATCTTTCCCTCTAGCGCGCCGTTGGTCGGGTTCATGATCCGGGTATAGATATTGCCCACTGCATCCAGATTGAACAGGTCCGCAGCATGTTCAGCATCGTCAAAAACATAGGATGCGGTCTGATAAATCGGCGTGATGCGTGCATTTGTAGCCGGGTCGGGTTCGGTGCCTGCGTGAACGGCCATTGTCTCAAGGCGGGGGGTTTCGAGATTGTCCGTCATTCTATTCTCCACGGGAAAAAGGGCATTTGAATATTCCGTTTGTGCTTGAGCATGCTGTCTTAAACAAGTTTAAATCAAAATCCGCTATCCAAACTATCAAACGGCGAACAAAAACCGCATCCGACAATCACCAACTGTTTGAGGTTAAACGCCGGC
>CALKXX010000097.1 GCA_938003725.1 uncultured Sphingomonadaceae bacterium
ATGCGGGCCGTGGAAACGGCGTCTAGCCGCTGGAGTGCAGCGCAATGTTCCGCTTTGCCCTCAGACAGACGTCCGGCAGAATGTAATAATGATATGCCTAAGCGCATTTATGAAATGGCTTGGGCATCGCCGATCTGGTTTACCCCCAACTATAGTGCGGATTTGTCCGTCAACGATGCCGGGCACGCACGCACGGTACATTGACCCGGCCTATTCGGCATGCGCCAGAGATCGCTTTTTCATAGTCAATTTCGCCACGCTTTGTTGGAATCCCCATGATCCGTCTGGCTCGCTGGCGCGAATACTCTATGTAGATCGTGCAAGCCTCACAGATAAAACTGACTAAGCCTCTGGCGGTTGGGGTGCTCCCGGCATCGACATATAATAATGACCAGCATTCAGCCCGCCATCGACCGACAGTTCGGTTCCATAGCAATATG
Organism: uncultured Sphingomonadaceae bacterium; assembly: GCA_938003725.1. Lineage (GTDB taxonomy): Bacteria > Pseudomonadota > Alphaproteobacteria > Sphingomonadales > Sphingomonadaceae > Parasphingorhabdus. Next base: position 441 of record CALKXX010000097.1, read on the forward strand.
CCGCGTCGTCCGATGCAAGATACGCTGCTGCAGCCCCGATGTCCGCCACGTCACCCGACCTTTGTGCGGGATAGATCCAATAACCTTTATCATATAACTCACGTGGAACATTGGTAGGGTTGGCCATTGGAGTCAGGATGCCGCCGGGGTGGATCGAGTTTACTCTAATACCGCGCGGCCCTAACTCCAGAGCCACTGATTTTGTAAATCCCCGAACCCCGAATTTGGAGGCGCAATAGGCGGATAGTCCATTTGCACCGGAAATTCCGTCGGCAGAACTCATATTGATTATCGAGCCGCCACCGTTGCGTTCAATGAAGGGAATGGCGGCCTGCGTACCCATGATCGTTCCGATTAGGTTTACGTCTATAATTTTACGGACATCCTCTTCGGTCAAGTCGTCTAGCCGCGCGAATTTCAATATTCCTGCATTATTGACCAAACAATCCAGCGGTCCCAGTTTTTCCTCGGCTAGCTCTAGTGCGCGGTTCCAATCTGTCGTTGATGTCACATCTAGTGTAGAAAATTCGGCAACGTCGCCAAGCTCGTCTGCCAGCGCTTGTCCTTCATCAATCAGTACGTCGGTGATGAGCACTTTTGCACCCTCTGCCACGAACCGTCTTACAATGCCTTCTCCGATTCCGCGGGCACCGCCGGTTACCAAACAAGTCTTTCCTGCAAGTCTTTCCATCAATCGCTCCATTTCGCACCCCAGTAAATTTTACTGGATTTCAGTCTTTTAATACGCAATCATAGCTAGGAAAGTAAAAAATGATGCAGAATGCGGAATAAATATGCTCCCTGACAACGCAATATTCGAAAAAGGATGTACTTTGGTCCTGGGGGCTAGCGGAGGTATTGGCGCCAAAACTGCCGAGATATTGGGGCAGGATGGTTCTGATTTGGCATTGGTCTACAATCAAAATGCCAAGCGGGCGCAGGCTGTGGCAGCGACGGTAGCGGTCAAAGCGAGCTGTCATCAAGCAGATGTCACCGATCGTGTCTCGATAGAAAATTTGGTCAAGGATGTTACCCGTGAACATGGCCGGATCCATACCGTTGTTTGGGCGGCGGGGCCGTTGGTTGAACAATATGCTGTAGCTGATACTCCCGATGAAGATTGGCGGCAGGCGTTTGCCGTGGAAACGCACGGCTTGTTCACGATGGTCAAAACGGTTTTGCCTCATATGCGGAAACATGGCGGCGGTTCGATTGTTCATCTCGGGTCCGCCGGTCATTTGCGCTGGCCGCCAAGAGACGGCTTGTCGGTCATTCCTAAGGCAGCCAATGAAAGTCTAGTTAAGGGAATTGCTCGAGAAGAAGGCGAACATGGCATCAGAGCAAATAGCGTACTGGTTGGTGTAATTGACGCTGGTATGTTTCACGAATTGATGGCGAAGGGAGCTTTCCCGCCGGGGTGGGAAGAAGAGACCAAAAAGATGTTGAGCATCAAAAGATGGGGTGAACCGGAAGAAATTGGATATGCCGTTAGCTGGTTAGCCTCGAAGCGAGCCGCTTACGTTACTGGACAGCAGATCAATGTATCCGGCGGCTTTGGAATATGAGAGATTTTTGAATGAATGACGATTTTCCGGTTGATGAAGTGGACATGGCAATAGTCGAGAAATTGCGACTTAATGGCCGAGCCACAAATCAACAAATAGCAGATATGCTGGAGCTAACCGCTGCCACGGTGTCTGCGCGTATCAGGCGCATGGAAAAAGCAAATAAACTGCGTGTTGTGGCCGTATCCGATTTTGCGGCGCATGGCTTTAATGTGCTGATGCAGGTGGCGATAGAAGTGGATGGCCGGCCTGCATCAGAAGTAGTGAATGAATTGGCCGAGTTTCCCGAAGTGTTTGCTGCTCATCTTGTGACCGGCCGTTACGATATCGACATGCTGGTGGCCTTGCATGATTTTGATGATCTGTCCGCGTTGCTGCTTGAGAAGTTTTCTCAGGTTCAGGGCATCCGTTCGATGGTGCCGGCAATAGCGGTTGATGTTATAAAATATAAATTCGATATCGCGCCCATCGATGCAAAGGAAGCTATGTGACCGCGCCACATCTCGACCAACTGGATCATCAGCTCATTCAGATATTATCGCTGGATGCGCGAATATCTAATCGGAAAATTGCTGCTGAACTTGGGGTTACCGAGGGGACGGTGAGGGGGCGTATCAAGAAACTGCAGCAAGATGGGATGATTGCCTTTACCGCGATTACCAGTTTGGGCTTGGTGGATAGTCGCAAGCTAGCCTTTATCGGTGTCCAAGCCGATGTGAACCGGGTGAAGGAAATAGCAACGGAAATTGCTGAACTGGCGGCGGTCAATGCCGTCATGATCACCATGGGGCGTTTCAATATACTCGTATTCGGCCTTTTCAGTGAACTTGATAAACTCCATGATGTCGCTTCGGATCAAATTTTGGCGATCAAGGATGTGCACCATGTGGAAACATCAATCGCAGTGAAAACAGTCAAATATAATTCTCGGATTGTGCGCATAACAAAGCCTTCTAAGCCCGAGTAAGCCGGTTGGGAGAGTTACCGCTAAAGTGGGTTTGCGTAAATTGATGACAGAATAAATACGCATAAGTGCTATCAATCGTTGATCGTGCAATATTTTGCATTGCAAATTGTCTTATATATTCTGTATATTGCAAATGGACTTTCTGAGAGGATTCGGACCGATGGCGAAAACAGCAGAATATGGACTAGGCGAATTTACCTACCCAAGAGGTTGGTTCATGGTCGGAGCTTCCGAGGAGGCGACCACCAAGCCGGAAGCTGTCCGGTTCTTTGGCGAAGATATGGTGTTGTACCGCGGCGAATCTGGCCGAGTTTTCCTGGTGGAAGCTTATTGTCCGCATATGGGAACGCATCTTGCGAAAAACTCAACCTCTTATGTGGTGACGGATAACGAGCATGTTGAAGGTGATAATATCCGCTGCCCATATCATGGCTGGCGGTTTGGCCCGGATGGCAATTGCAACGATATCCCCTATTCACCGGCGCCGCCGCCGAAAAAAGCGTGTCTGAAAAGCTGGAAGATTGAGGAGCGTGCCGGCTGTATCTGGATGTGGCATGACGAAGAGGGCGGCGAGCCCGATTATGATCTGCCAGAATTTGAAATGTGGGATCAGCCGCACTGGGTAAATTGGAAAATTGACATTTTGGGTGAACTCGAATCTCACCCGCAGGAAATTGTCGATAATATGGTCGACAAGGGACATCTTACGCCAGTGCATGGATCAATGGACATGGTGTTGTTTGAAAATGTTTTTGACGGCCATGAGATACGCCAGATCCTAACCGCAGGGCACAAGACCCTTGCTGCCTCAGGTGGTGAGCCGATGACCAATGACACTTGGTATACGGGTCCCGGCATCCTGCAATCGATCATGGTTGGTGAATATCCTTCTCATATGCTGATAGCGCATACGCCTGTCGACGACGGTAAGGTGAAGGTCTGGCATGCGTTGATGGTAAAAGTAGCTAATGAAGTCCCTACCGAAGAAGACATTGCGATGGGGCGCGGCTATCAAGCCGCTAGTCTGGCCGCGTTCTCACAGGATTTCGAAATCTGGGGCAATAAGCGCCCCTGTATCAACCCGATGATGGTCAAGGGCGATGGTCCGTTTGACAAAATGCGTATCTGGTACAAACAATTTTTCAATCCGCGGGCGCGCGCCGGGGAATTTCAGAAGCGGGCGAACGGGAAATATGTGTCTAAGGGTACCATCAATGATCCGTGGGATGAGGTCGCTTAGGTAAAGTAGGATTTGATCAATTGGGGGATTGATCACTTTTAGGGTCAGGGATGTTCAATCGTTCCTGACCCTTTTTTATGGGAGTTTAGATGACAAGCAAATTGTTTGAACCGATTCAATTGGGCGCCTTGGAACTATCCAATCGTGTCATCATGGCGCCGATGACGCGCGACCGGGCCGGTCCCGGAGATGTGCCAACTGGTCTAATGACCGAATATTACAGGCAGCGGGCTTGCGCCGGAATGATTGTGACGGAGGGCACACAGCCAAGCCCAGAGGGAAAGGGTTATTGGCGAACGCCCGGGATATATTCTCAACAACAAATTGATGGCTGGGCGAAAATTGCGGATGCGGTTCATACAGAAGGCGGGAAAATTGTGATGCAATTGATGCATTGCGGCCGTGTCGTTGTCCCCGGAAACAGGGGCTATGATGCGGATGTGATAGGTCCATCGGCAATAGCCTGTCCTGATAAAGTACCCGGGCCTGACGGCGTTCCTGCTACGACCGCTATACCGCGCGCACTAGTTGCGGAAGAGATTCCGGCGTTGATAGAGGA
>CALKXX010000098.1 GCA_938003725.1 uncultured Sphingomonadaceae bacterium
TTCCTTTGATACCGGCTTCAAACGCGCTGGATGTTTCCTTGTCAAAAACATCCTCAATCAGAATATTGGTACCCAGGAATTGATTGAAATTCTGATCAATAACCGCGGCGCTGCCCTGATTATTGAACCCGCCGGATTTAAAGCCGATGCCCCAGTTCGCGTATAAATTAACATCGTCCGTCAATCCGTAACGCAATGATATTTTGGGTTGCAGCTGTTTAAATGTTTGGGATTGGTCAGCGATAGCACCGAAAGCCTGTCCCGGGTTAATCGGCCCGCCGGTAAATGGGTCAATCGCGTTAGGCACTTGATTGCTGACACTGCGATCTTCGATATCATAACGCAGCGCGACGCCGACGTTAAAACGGTCGGATGGTTCCCAATCAACGGAACCAAATGCAGCGTAAACATTGGTATTGAAATTGTCGAAATAGAGCTGTGTCGTCGGGTTGCTGCTATTCGCATCGTTGAACAGTTGCCGTGTTACACCTTGTCCAAGATCAGCACCGAGGCTCACCCCCACATCGCGGTCAATGTTGAGGAAATAGCCGCCAACTTGCCAGTTAAACGGACCATCACTGTCGGACGCAAGCCGAACCTCTGCGCTAATATCTGTCTGGTTGCGGATCTGATATTGCGTACCATCACAAGTCGTCGGGCTATAAGGCCCAAAGGTCGAACCATTGGCTGGATCAAAGATAAACGGGACCGGATTGTTTCCGATGAAGCCAGGCGAATTGACGGGAAACCCGGTCAATGCCGCGGTGGTCGCGAAACAGCTGTTCGAGGCAGCCACCGACGCGGCGGTCGCACCGGGGAAAGTGAAGCGGGCAAAATCAGCGGAAGTGCCATCTGCGGTCAATTCTTGATCGACGTCACTATACAGCACCCACGCAGTCAATATTGCGGAATCGAATTGATGCTCAACCTTCGCCGATGCCTCAAAAGTTTTTTGATCATTTGTCGGCCGGATATTTCCATAAAAGTTAAACGGGTGATCGTTCACATCTTCAAAGAAATCCGGATTGACGCCAGCGAAATTTGGCAGATGGAAGGCGGCGTTAAAGTTGATCGATGCGCCGGACAAATCAGCATAACGCGCTTTCAAATCAATTTCGGTATTGTCGCCAATTTGACTGACAAACCGGCCGTCAACGGACCAGGTTTCCTGATCATCAACAATAGCGGCATTGTTTTGAAACGAATTGCGAAAAAAGCCGTCGCTGGTTGTATAATTGCCGGACAACACAAGGCCGGAACCTTCGCCGACGGGAACCGACACATAGGCAGACGCCTTGTAAGTATTATCTTGCGCCGCACTGGCCTCTATACCGCCTTCAAGAATATCGCCGGGCTTCAATGTCTGGATGACAATTGCACCAGCTGCAGCATTGCGTCCATAAAGTGCCCCTTGCGGACCTTTCAAAACTTCAATCTGACGCAGCGTGCCCTGCTTTTGATTGAGCTGTGCGGTGTTGGTTTTCAAAATACCGTCAACAACGAGAGCCACCGAACTTTCGGCATCACGCGTTCCGTTTATCCCGCGAATATTAATCTGCGTATCACCGGCTTCTGCTGTACCTGTAATAATCGTCACACCGGCGGTAAGCTGTACGAACTCATCCGCCCGCTCAATCCCGGTTTTGTCAATGGCATCGGCACCAAATACTGTCACCGAGGCCGGTACTTCCGTTAGCAATTCATCCTGTCGCCGGGCGGTCACCACGATAACGTCCCCGCTATCATCATTGCTGGCCTCCTGATCCGTCGCCGTTTGGGCGATGGCAGGATTGAAACCGGCCAGTGCAGCCAGACCGACCGACATTGAAAGAGCTGTTTTGAAGCGATGCATTATATATTCCTTCCCTGAATGGAAAATTCGTATCGGGTTATCCCCGGTTTATTATTGTTTGATTAGACGAGCACATTGGCTCCACTCATATAGACATAGACTTCCTGAAACTTGCCGTCTCGCATGCGCCAGAAATTGGTGTTGTTGAGGACCGTCACACCGCCATCGGCATCGGTCAATTCGGCAATGAAACTGGCGGCTATCCGGCCGTTGGTTTCATCTACGGTGCACGTAAAATCACGATGGACAATCTTCTCAAAAGAACCGAGAAAATCCTCAAACATCCGTTTGATCTCGGCCTTGCCGCTGTGCCTCGTAAAACTGGTTTGGGTACAGAGCAATGCCTCGTCATGAAAACAATCCAGCACGGCATCCAAATTTTTCGCATCGACATTGCCGAAATAGGTTTTCGTTGCAAATTCGATCAGCTCATCGCGCGACATTGCGGGTTCATATTGCATCAGGCCTCTCCCTCCTTCAGCAGATTGTCACCGCTCATATAGACAAAGACATGCTGAAACAATCTGTCCTTACAATAGAAACGGTTGCAATTTTCATAGCGCAACTGATCCCCGCCATTGGGCGTGATCAGCACCGTGAATTGGGAGCAAATTGCATTGCTTGCCGGATCGGCCGTGTGCACAAAATTGCCGTGCCAAATATTCTCGAAATCACTGAACAGTTTTTCGAACATCGCCCCGATCGCTTTACGGCCATCATGAATCGTATCGGAGGTAACTTCGTGCAGGACGGCATCGGGCGCAAAGGTGTTCAGCACCTGTGACATATTCTTGTTGTCAACGCCGTCAAAATAGCGCTTCGTCACAATATCAACGTAAAACGGATAAGGCAGCGGCTCCTGCCCCGCTATACCGGGTGCCCAATCAGCCATTAGTACCAACCCTTTCTGATGTCTTCGTCCTTCGGAACTTCGGGAGATGGAAACGCCTTTTTGCTATGCGTCAGGCCCAACTCGATCAGCGTCTCCAGAAATTTATAAGCCACTTGGCCGGGGTTCAAAACCGGAATTGGCAGGTTGTCATCCAGATATTTTGCCGATTGATGCATGGTCGTGGAGCCCAGTACGATGACGTCCGCACCGTCTTCTTCCATCGCCGCCACTGCCTCTGCTTTCAACGCATCGAAAATGACTTCTTCCTTGCCCGCCAGCAATTCGGTGACATCCGGGCGCGTCTCTATGGAGCGCAATGAAGCCACCCGTTCCCACCAGCCATATTCGGTCAGTGTTTTTTCATAGAGCGGGAACCATTCAGGCCACATGGTCAGCACGGTAAATTTTTTGCCTAGCATCATCGCAGCAGCAAATGCCGCCTCTCCGGGGCCGACAACCGGGATGGTCAGGCGAGAACGCAGAGCGCGCATCCCGCTATCACTTACGGTGTCGATCAATATCCCGGCATAACCCTCTTCTTCGGCCTTCACACCTGCCTGAAAAACTGTCCAATCCATCAACAACGTATCGTGATAGCTGTCCCCTAATGCCGCGCCCCAGGGCACAGCGACAAATTCCGGTTGAAAACCTTCACGGACAAATGTTTCGGGCAATTGCTCTGCACGCGCTGCCACTCCGGCTTCATCCATCGGGATCGGAACAATAACCTTGATACGGCGGGATCCTGTCATAAGCAGCCTCTTCCTCTGTTCAATCTCTATTGTATACAATTGATCCTCGTCAAGGAGAAACTGGCGTGCACAGACAAACTTGTATGAATTGCGATTTTACGGCAAAGGTCAGGATATGAGCCGCGCATCGGAAACCGCATATACAAAGATCCGCGCCTTCATCCTGCACGGTGAAGCCTCTCCCGGCATGCAATTGACCGAAGAACGTTTGGCCGAAATCTCGGGTGTATCCCGCACCCCTGTCCGCGATGCTGTTCAGCGCTTGGAAAATGAAATGCTGGTGGTGCGCAGTGCATCGAAGCGATTGTCTGTCGCGGATTGGTCAGATGGCGAGATTGACGAAATGTTCACATTGCGCGCGATGCTAGAAGCGCATGCCGCCGTGCGCGCCGCGACGCGGATTGATGAAGATGCCATCCAAGAGCTGCGCAAAATCAATAGGGAACTGAAAAAGGCGATCAGCCGGAACAAGCCCGACATCGCCTCTTTCCTTGCACAAAACAGATGCTTTCATGATTTGATTTTGGAAACTGCCAGGTCTCCTCGACTGAGCAAGCTGTTACCTGCCTTAGTTGAACAGCCGGTCGTCCGCCAAACCGCAAACCAATATAGCAAGGTGCAACTGGACCAATCGGCAAAGGATCACGATGAACTTATCGACGCATTTGCCGCCGGTGACGAAAATTGGGCGCACGCGGTGATGACTAGCCATATCCGCCGGGCCTTTCATACATTCAGCACGGCCGCGGACATTACGACCGATGGCCCGGTTGATTAGCGCTATATAATACCGCGCTCAGCAAGGTCTGCCATTTTGGTACTGTTCATACCCAATAGCTCTCCATAGATAGCTTCATTGTGGGCCCCCAGAGCAGGTCCAACCGATTCAACATGCCCGGGTGTCTTGGATAGTTTTGGCGCCACATTCTGCATTATGAAATTATCATGTTCCGGATGGTCCACCTGGATCAAAGAGTCCCGCGCCTTGAAGTGAGGGTCCTCCAGCATTTCGGGCGCGCGGAACATATTGCCTGCAGGAACGCCTTTCTCCTCACAAAGCTCCAGCACCTCTTCGCTGGTCAATCCGCTGGTCCATTTGGCGACCAGTTCATCAAGTTCCGCCTGATTTTCACCACGCGCAACATGGGTGGCATATTTCGGATCATCGGCCAACTCGGCCATCCCCATCATAGCGGACATACGTTTCCAGACACTGTCCTGATTACCGGCAACCAAAACACTGCCGTCTTTCGTGGGATAAACATTAGACGGGGCAATTTTTGGCAAAATCGATCCCGTGCGCTCTCGAATATGTCCTGCGACCGTATATTCCGGAATTGTCGATTCCATATTCGCCAGCACCGCTTCATAAATTGCAGAGTCCACAACCTGACCTTCGCCAGTCTTGTGGCGATGCTGCAATGCCATCAAAGCACCAAGACAGGCATATGTCGCCGCCAGCGAATCGCCAATCGACAACCCTGCCCTGCTCGGTGGGCGGTCCGGTTCGCCGATGATGTAGCGCATACCGCCCATCGCTTCGCCGATACCGCCATATCCAGCGCGCTTGGAATAGGGTCCGGTCTGTCCATAGCCGGATACCCGGATCATGATCAAAGCCTTGTTTACTGCGCTCAGTTCTTCATAGCCAAGGCCCCATTTTTCGAGCGTTCCGGCGCGAAAATTTTCCAGAAGGAAATCTGATTTCTCAACCAGGCGACGAACAATATCCTGCCCTTCTTTTTCCCGAAGGTTTAGCGTTATTGATTTCTTGTTACGTCCGACGACAGAAAACCAGAGCGGTATCCCCTGCCCCCAACTGCGCATCGCGTCGCCAACCTTCGGCGGCTCGATCTTGATAACTTCTGCTCCATGGTCGCCCATCAACTGACCGCAATATGGGCCAGCGATCAGTTGCCCCATTTCTATCAATCTCAGTCCGGATAACGCCCCTTGCGTCATATGAAATTCTCCCGCATCATCCTTTGGTGTATACAAAGGCTTTGCATAATTGTATACAATTTTGTGATCGGGCCTTTGCCCAAAAAAAATGATAATTTGATAAGAGAGAGTGGATATGGGGTACAGGCTGGGCGTCGATGTTGGCGGAACATTTACCGACTTGTTACTGATTGACGAAACGTCCGGACAGACGTTCAGAGACAAAGTCCCCTCGACACCCGAAGACCCTTCCCAAGCAGTTATCAATGGCGCCAAGGGACTTTGTACCCGAGAGAATATTACGGCCGGCGAAATCGATCTGTTTCTGCATGGCACAACCGTGGCGACCAATGCGGTGCTTGAGAAGAAAATAGCCCGTGTCGGATTGGTCGTGACGGATGGCTATCGCCACATCATGCAGATAGCGCGCAGTTTGGTGCCGGGCGGACTGGCGGCCTGGATTGTCTGGCCAAAACCGGAACCTATGGCGCCGCTGGAGTGCACGATTGAAGCACCGGAACGAATGGACGCACGCGGTGAAACAGTGCGCGAACTGGACCGAGAGGAAATGCGAAAGCGGCTCACAAAATTGAAGGCGGATGAGAATGTCGAAGCGCTTACCATCTGCCTGATGAACAGCTATGTCGATGGCCGCCATGAACAGGCGGTAGCAGAAATCTGTGCAGAGGTTTTCCCGGATATCCCGGTTTCCATGTCATCCGAAATTCTTCCCGAAATGCAGGAATATGAACGTGCACTCACCACCGTAGCGAACAGCGCCGTTCGCCCGACCGTGGCCCGCTATGTCGGCAATCTGGAACGTGAGTTGAAAGAATGGGGCAGCACGGCGAAACTCAACTTGCTCCGTTCGGACGGCGGCCTGATGTCGGCCGAGAAAAGTGCCAACGCTCCGGTTAACCTGCTGATGTCCGGTCCCGCCGGCGGTGTGGCAGGTGCCGTCTGGGTAGCCAAAAGCGCCGGGCATGGAAATGTGCTGACGCTCGATATGGGCGGAACATCAACCGATGTAGCGCTAATCGAAAACGGTGCCGCACGGCTGCAACGCGAAACGTCTGTCGGTGACCTGAATGTCCGCGCTTCTTCTATTGATGTGAAGACCGTCGGCGCGGGCGGCGGATCGATCGCCTTTGTTCCTGAACTCACCAAAGCTTTGCGGGTTGGTCCGGAAAGTGCCGGAGCGGTTCCCGGACCGGTTGCTTACGGCAAAGGCGGTGAGGCGCCGACCGTGACCGATGCGAATGTCGTTCTTGGCTATTTGCCGGAATCGCTCCTTGGCGGGACGTTCAAACTGGACCGTCCGGGCGCCGAGCAAGCCGTGCAAACCATTGCCGATGCGCTGGGCATAGAATTGATGGAAGCGGCAGCCGGCATTATTGATATCGTGAATGAGAATATGTTTGGCGCATTGCGTTTGGTGTCCGTCCAGCAAGGATATGATCCTCGTGAATTTGCTCTGATGGGCTTTGGCGGCGCGGGGCCGCTGCACGCCAATGCGATGGGTAAATTGATGAACAGCTGGCCGGTTATCATCCCGCCTTCGCCCGGCGTACTATGTGCCTATGGAGATGCCACCACGCGCCAACGGGTCGAAACACAAAGAAGCTTCAACACGCTCGTCCCCAATACCAATGACGAGGAAGTGAGCAGCGTGATTGACGAAATCATGGCTCAAGTAACGGACGAACTCGCCGCAGAAGGCGTCTCACCCACTGATCAGGAACATCTTGTAGAAATCGACATCCGCTACGCCGGTCAGGCTTTTGAAGTCCCCCTATCCAGCCCCAAAGACTGCACGATTGCAGAGTTGGTTGAGCGCTTCGATACCGAACATAAACGGCTGTTCACATTCAACCTGCCTGATACCGCGCATGAAATCGTCAATATTCGAGCGATAGCCCTGGGCAAAGCGTCGGAGGTTAAACCGCCGAATATTGAAATCGGCGATGCCGATCCCTCAGCGGCGAAAACGCGGGATCACAAATTATATATGGATGGAAAGATGCAGGACGCCGTCATCTATGACCGCGCGAAGTTGAAAGCTGGCAATAAAATTCTAGGGCCTGCGATTGTGACGGA
>CALKXX010000099.1 GCA_938003725.1 uncultured Sphingomonadaceae bacterium
GCCGCCATTTGCTGAGCGAAGGCATGGAGCATCGCCGTGTTTATCTAACAGGTTCGCCAATGCGCGAGGTTCTGGAAAACTATCGTGTCCAGATCGAAGCTTCTGATATTCTCTCACGTCTGGAGCTTAATGATGGCAAATATTTCATCGTCTCTATGCATCGCGAAGAAAATGTAGACAGCAAAGATCGACTGATTTCGCTGGTCGGCACGCTCAATGCACTGGCGGAAAAATACGACTATCCGGTGATTGTCTCTACGCATCCGCGCACGCGCAACCGCCTCGACAATCTGGATGGCATCAAACTGGATAGCCGCGTCAAGGATATGAAACCCTTTGGTTTTCACGACTATAACCATCTGCAAATGCGGGCTTTCTGTGCGATATCCGACAGCGGAACCATTGCTGAGGAAAGCAGCATTCTTGATTTCCCGGCGATCACGCCGCGCGACGCGATTGAACGCCCCGAGGCAATGGATACAGGCAATATCATCGTCACCGGCCTGGATCAGGATACCATGATGTCCGCCATAGATGCGGTGACATCTATCCATACGGCACGTCAAAAGGCTGGCGAAAATTGTATCATCCCGGAAGATTATCAAATTTTGAATACGTCGGAACGTGTGCTGAAACTTGTTCTCGGTACGGCAAAGCTCTCCAATGGCTGGGACGGCATCCGCTCCCATGACTATGTCTGATTGCCTCCGACGAGTGTCATGACACAACCCATAATCATTATCGGCGCGGCGCGTTCGGGCACCAAATATCTACGTGATATCTTGGCGACCGCCCCCAATGCCGAAAAAGTGCCCTATGATATCAACTATATCTGGCGCTATGGTTCAGAAGATCATCCTGATGATGCGCTTCCGGTGTCATTGGTAACGTCAAAGAAAGCCGCATTCATCAATAGTAATATTCATCGTCTGGCGGGTGTAAAGCCATCTGAGGACAAGGTGATATTGGAAAAGTCGGTCAGTTCCGGTTTGCGCATTCCCTTTGTTGATGCCGCAGTTCCCAATGCCAAATATGTGCACCTGATCCGCGACGGCCGGGCGGTGACCGAAAGCGCAATGCGGCTATGGAAAGAACCACCGAACTGGGCAAATCTGTTTGAAAAATTTCGCGGCATACCTCTCCAAAATATCGGTTACGCCTTTTGGTTCTTCAGCAATTTCATTCGCGGTATGATATTCGGTCGTGGCGGCGGAAAGATATGGGGACCACGCTATCCCGGCATCGACGAAGATGTAAGGGCGGAACGGGATCTGGTAGAGATATGTGCAGAGCAATGGCGCGCGACGGTCGCCAACGCACTGGAGGGACTGGAATCGATATCGCCAGATAATCAAATCACGATACGCTATGATGAGCTGGTATCCGGAACCGATAAGCTATTGGAAATATGTGATTTTTGTGGCCTACAAGATGCTGACAGGGTGTTGGAAGCACATCGGGCTCGAGTCGACAGCAAGGCCGATGATAAATGGAAAAATGCCCTTAGCACCGAACAGATTTCCGATATGAGCAAAGTGATTAATCCCCTTTTGCAGCAATTGGGCTATAGCGATAACAAGACACAGACATGACCATTGAAAACGTACCTTTTTTCCGCCCCCAGATTGGCGAGGACGAAATTGCCGAAGTGGTGGATAGTTTGCGCAACGGCTGGCTGACCACCGGGGCGAAATCCGCTAGGTTTGAGAGTGAATTCGCGGCGTTCATGGGCGAAGGCTGTGAAGCAATCGCGGTCAACTCGGCGACCGCCGCGATGCACCTGGCGCTCGAAGCGATGGGCATTGGTCCGAGTGATGAAGTGATTGCACCTACATACACGTTTACCGCCACCGCAGAAGTCATCCGCTATCTGGGCGCGACGCCAGTTTTTGTGGATAGCGACCTCGACACTTTCAATATGCGGCCGAGTGATTTTGAAGGCGCGATTACAGAGAAAACCAAAGCAGTGATGCCCGTTCATTTCGCCGGCCTTCCCTGTGACATGACCGAAATCAATCGGATTGCCAAGGCCAACAATATCCGTGTGGTGGACGATGCCGCCCATGCCCTGCCCTCAAAACATAATGGCCAGATTATCGGTAATTGTGGTGCGGACGCGACGGCATTTAGTTTTTATGCAAATAAAACCATGACCACTGGTGAAGGCGGCATGCTGGTGACGCGCGACCCGGAAATAGCCAAGCGCGCTCGGCAAATGCGGCTACATGGCATAAACCGAGATGTGTTCGACCGTTTTACGGATGCCAAAGCAAGCTGGCGCTATGATATCGTTGCGCCGGGATTCAAATATAATTTGACCGACATTGCCGCTTCTATTGGATTGCACCAACTGCCCAAATTACAGGCATTCTGCGACCTGCGTACAACGCTCTGCCATCGCTACAACGACCGGTTGGCCGATTTGCCACTGGTCCTGCCAGCATCTGAACAATCAGGCGATAAGCACAGCCGTCATTTATATATTGTGCGCGTGGCCGGCGATGCACCGGTTAACCGTGATGAGCTTATAGTCCAGCTTCAAGCGCGCAATATCGGGGTGTCAGTCCACTATACCCCGCTCCACCGAATGACCTACTGGCAGGAAAGTTGCGGATTGCAGGCCGGTGCTTTTCCCAATGCAGAGGCGATAGGCGCTAGCTGTGTCAGCCTGCCACTCTTCC
>CALKXX010000100.1 GCA_938003725.1 uncultured Sphingomonadaceae bacterium
CGCGATAAAGCTTGCTTCGGAAAATGAAGCAGCCGGACTGATTCTCGAAGCCGCCTATACGGGGATGGATGACATGGCGCAGCGCCAATTTCCGTTTCTTCCGGCGAAGTGGCTGATCAAGGACCGGTATCGGTCAATTGACCGCATTGATAAAATAAACATGCCGCTAAGTTGGGTTCACGGAACGTCGGATGAACTGATTCCATTTGCCATGGGACAACGGCTTTTCAATGCTGCCAAAGAACCGAAAACGGCGCATCCCATTAAAGGCGGTGGGCATAATGACCTGTGGCAGCGCGGGATAGATCAAATTATTCGCGCGGATGCGGTTCGGTTCGTGACGGTGGAGGGTCACATTCCAAAAGAGGGCACCTAAATCCGCTTTTGATAGATCGTATAGGTCCGGTTGATTTGCGCATTGATCGCCTGTGCCACCGATACCATTCCCTTATTATCTTCCAATATCCAGCCAAGCTCACCACGTTCAGTGCCAAAGTCTGCCACAGCGTTGCGCCGGATATACTCGATCATCATAAAAGCCATCTGGCTAGCGAGGCGGCTATTTTGTAGCTCCTTCACCACGCCCATTAGCGGTACACGCATGACCTTTGCTTTTGGAGATCTAAGCCACCAAAGCAATTTCACCCAGTTAAATGGGAACAGCTTGCCATTCATCTTTTTTGTGACTTCATTCATGTTGGGCAGCGTCATCATGAAAGCCACAGGTTTGCCCTCAATTTCAGCGATCATATTAATATCTTCGAATACGATCTTGCCTAACTCTTTTCCCGCATGTTCGATTTCGTGATCGGTAAAAGGTATAAAACCCCAATTGTCAGACCACGCATCATTTAAAATACCCATGATAATCGAAGCATCTCGATCAAAGTGGTTTTTGTCGACTTTCCGGATTTTGAGTTTTTTGTTTCGCTCTCCCGATGCGACAATACGGTTGATGAGATCGGGAAAGCCATCTTTTACAGGCAGATCATAGGTATATAATTGTTTGGCGGTTTCATAACCGCGTTTCTCAATCCACTCCTGATAAACGGCGTTGTGGTGGCCCATTAAAATTGTGGGTGCTTTCTCATGACCTGATGTCAACAATCCAGGTTCTTCCCAAACCGACATGCTGATTGGGGCCAGGACGCGCGTCATGCCTTGATCCCTCAACCAGTCCTCAGCCGCGGCGATCAATATCTCGGCAACCTGTTCGTCTCGGGCTTCAAAATACCCCCAGTTACCGGTACCTGGACCCATGCCTTGCTCGGCGGGTTGCGCTAGTGCCAGATGATCGATGCTTGCGCTTATACGTCCCACCGGTTTGCGGTCTTGCACCGCGACGAACAGCTGAACAGTGGCATGTTCGAAGAACGGATTTTTTTTAGGATCGAGCAGTGCGTAGGCTTCAGATTTTAATGGCGCTACCCATACTGGATCATTGGCATTCAATTCATAGGCCAATTCGACAAATTGCTTCATCTGGGCCTTGGTAGTGACCGGCTCAATGACTATATCGCAGCTATTCAAGGAAGCCCTCACTGATGTTCTTTTGCGTCGCTCTGGCGTTAATCGCGGCGTAATGTCAAGGGCATCTAAGAAGCAACGGACATAGCCTTGCCATTATGTCGCCACGATATTCTGTTCTAGGCCTCGAGAAACTCAAGGATGAATTGCTTAAAATCATGAATACAGGTTTTCTCTCTGCAAAAGATGCTGCCGCGCCGGATACTCCATCTGTCGCGCGATCTGCGCCGGCGCGCGAAGACGATGATCTAATTCGGACAGCCGCCAAGATGACCCGCGATTTGAACAATCCGCGTCCATCCATTTACTGGATCGATTTTTTGACTTCTGTCTTTGCGGGCTATGCCTTTTTGTTGCTGACGATTTTTGCTAGCCATATCGCTGTTGCCATTGGTTCTAGCGTCATTTCGATTATCGCGCTTTATCGGGCAGGCAGTTTCATTCACGAGTTAACCCATATCCGGCGACAAGCGGTTCCGGGCTTTCACTTCGCATGGAATGCGTTGTTTGGGGTGCCGATGTTAATCCCATCGTTCATGTATGAAGGCATTCACAGTATTCATCACCGGACCAAAAAATATGGGACGGCTGAAGACCCTGAATATTTGCCGCTCGCCCTGATGAAACCGTGGACCGTACCGTTATTTGTGGTGGCTGCATCTCTGGCGCCGATAGCTCTGTTGTTCCGCTATGCGATATTATCGCCATTGTCGCTGTTCATTCCGCCGCTCAGGAAGCTGGTTGTCGAACGCTATTCCGGACTGGTTATCAATCCCGATTTTCGCCGTAAACCAGCGGAAGGTGATTTGCGCAAACGTTGGATTGCCTGTGAAATTGCAGCAAGCATTTGGGCTATTGGGCTGCTTGGCATGGTGGCGATGGGTATCGTTCCTGTGCGGGCATTTGTAATTTTCCTGATCATCATGTCCGGCAGTGTTGTGTTGAATCAAATTCGCACTCTAGTGGCACATTTATGGGAAAATGACGGCAAGGAAATGACTGTGACCCAGCAATATCTGGATAGTGTGAATGTGCCGCCTCCTGCAACCTTACCTGCGCTTTGGGCGCCGGTTGGACTGCGCTATCATGCCCTCCATCACCTGCTTCCGGGTTTACCATATCACGCGCTGGGAGAGGCGCATCGCCGGATCAGTGATGCACTGCCCTCCGATTCCAGCTATTCCAAAGGCAATCACACGGGGCTTTGGGTTTTGGTCTCGGGGCTTATTCGAGGATCACGGCGTCAGGACATAGCTTGAGCGCTATTCTTCGGTCCTGACCAGAACAGTTTCGCCAATGAGGAAAAACAATATAAACGGTGCCCACGCTGCGAGTAGCGGAGGATAGGCACCGATATTCCCCATCGCGAGCGAGAAATTATCCGCAACAAAATAGGTAAAACCCAAGGCCATTCCAATGACCGCGCGCAGGAACAGCTGACCAGAACGTGCCAGTCCAAAAGCCGCTACCGCACCAAGTAGCGGCATCAGCATCGCGGACATAGGTTTCGCAATCTTGTGCCACCATGCTGCCTCTAGGCTCATAGTTGGGCGTCCCGCCTGTTTAAGTTCATCAATCGCTGATTTTAGGGCGAAGAAAGACAGTCCATCCGCATTGACATCGGACAGGGTAAACTGATCCGGTGTCAGCGTATCGCCTATAGTGACACTGTCTTCCTGTACCTCTTTACCCGTGGCTACATCAAATCGGGTTACACCGTTGATGGTCCATGAATCTCCGTTAAACCGACCCTCTTTGCCTTCCAGTAAACTGCGCAGACCGTTTTCGGTCCGGCTGTAAATTGTAATATCCCTCAACACGACATTTTGTCCTCGACCCGCCACAGTCTGTGCATTGATCAGATTGTTGCCGTCTTTCACCCATATATTGGTGCGGACATTTGCTTCTTTGGGAATGGGGCCAAACTCGACCTTCTGCCATGTTGAAAGCCGTGCAGTTCCCGGAGCTACGACCAGATCATTAAACAGAAAGGAACCTACTGCCACTGCAAAACTTGCGACCACCAGTGGCGCGAGAATCTGATGCGCCGAGAGACCTCCTGCTTTCATCGATACCACCTCGCTATTCTGATTGAGCGTAGCAAGAGTAATTAATGTTCCTAGCAGCACCGAAAAAGGCAGTGCAAAGGCGATAATTTGCGGCGCGCGCAAAGAAACATAGGTCCATAGCTCGGCTTCACCGTTTTCGGGATAGGCCAAAATCTTGCCACTTTCGCCCAGCAAGTCCAGCGACATCAGTACCAGTACCAACAGTGTGGCGACGCTGAATATCCGGATGAGGAACATCTTTGCCATGTAAAATGCCAGCGTGCGCGATGGGAAAAAGTCCATATTTATCCCTTGTTACCCGCCCACAGGCGATATCGGTTATTCGGTTTCATGTGCGCGCTTTCGATTGAAATTTATCAAGCCCTTGAAAACGCCGCCAAATTTGGAGAATGCTTTTTCCAACGCACCAATTGGCTGACCGCCCGGCACATGTGCCACCCGGTAGTACATCCATATTATAAGCGCGGCGAAGAGGGTGAACGGCACCCATAGCGCAATGATTGGATCGACAATTCCCAAAGTGCCGACGTCTTCGCCATATTCATTGATCTTGTGATAGGTGACGATCATCACGATAGAGAGAAACACTCCCAGCGCCGAGGTCGATCGTTTCGGGGGGATCGCCAATGCCAAAGCCAATAGCGGCATCAATAACATCATGACCACTTCGACCATTCGGAAATGGAAATTGGCGCGACTTTCATTGCGTTCCGCCACAGGCCGTTTTTCGTCGAGGCCCACCCGCACAAGTTCGGGGATAGTATATTCCAGATCTTTCCCGCCCCGTGAGCGAAATGCGGCGATATCCGGCAAATCGATCGGAAGATCGTGGCTGCTAAAGCTCAATATCCGGGGTTTGTCGTAATTTGGTGCGTCGTGGATCAAGACACCGTTTGACAGCCGCAATATGATGGTATCGGGGTCATCTGTTGCCAGAAACTGGCCGTTTTTTGCGGTTACGGATACCGTTTGCCCTTTCGAGTTTTCTGCCCGAACGAACATGCCGCTTAACATGGTCCCATTGTTGCGGCTTTCTTCTATCCGCATCGTCATCTTTTTGCCTAAATTGGTGAATTCACCCACTTTTATCGATGCACCCAGCGCGCCGGATCTTAGTTCAAACCGCAATTCCTCGTAATAATAGCGGGAAAGTGGCTGAATGAACCCGACCAGCGCCAGATTGACCAGCATCAGTGCAACCGCAAACATATAGGGAACCCGCAAAAGACGCCCATAGCCTTGTCCAACAGCACGTAATACGTCCAATTCGGAGCTCAGCGCAAGACGCCGGAACGCCAGCAATATCCCCAATAACAGGCCAATTGGGATACCCAAAGAAAGATATTCGGGAATGAGATTCGCCAACATCCGCCACACGACGCTGACCGGGCCGCCCTCTGCGGCGACAAAATCGAATAGGCGCAGCATCTTTTCAAGAACGAGCAGCATTGCCGCAATGACAAGTGTGCCAAATAGCGGAAGAGCGACAAGGCGCGCAATATAGCGGTCTGTGGCGGTAAAGAATTTCAACTTATCGTCGCCCTCTCACCATGTTTCTGCCGCAAATCATATTCATATATTACTCTTTCAGGGGGCTGATTCTCGATCTGCCGGAGTTCAGGTGGGTGTATAACGACTAGGAGTATTCTCGTCATGTTGAAATTTGTGGCATCTGTAGCCATCTCAGCCGCCCTTTTGGCCGTACCTTTCTCGGCTGTTTCTGCGGGACAAAAAATTTCCAATGATTTGGGCAAGTGCCGATCCGGCAATGGCCCTGCGGTTTTGGTAAAAGTTAGCGGTGTCAAAGCGGCAACCGGAAAAATGCGTGTCCAAACCTATAAGGCAACAAAATCGGAATGGCTGAAAAGAGGCGCTTGGCTGCACCGTGTTGAAGCAAAGGCGCGCGCCGGTAATATGGAATTCTGCCTGCCTGTTCCGGCTTCTGGTAATTATGCCGTTGCGATCCGTCATGATGTCAACAATAACGGCAAGACTGATATTTTCAGTGACGGTGGCGGTATGTCGAATAACCCAAGCATCAATATCTTTAATCTGGGCAAGCCGAGTTACAAGAAAACCCGGTTTGCGATAGGAAATGACGTGAAGGCAATCAATATCAAGATGAAATATCGGTGATCGTTTCTCACCACTGGAAAACAGGCGGTTAAATATGGCTAATGTAGCACTTTTGTCCAATCCCAA
The DNA here is from genome assembly GCA_938003725.1 of uncultured Sphingomonadaceae bacterium. Taxonomy (GTDB): domain Bacteria; phylum Pseudomonadota; class Alphaproteobacteria; order Sphingomonadales; family Sphingomonadaceae; genus Parasphingorhabdus. The sequence continues at coordinate 5,799 of CALKXX010000100.1, forward strand.
CTCGACCGGTAACCGTTCGATATTGCCGGAAGTGCGTTCTTTTTGTGTGAAGAATAGCGACGTTTTCCATTATGAAGTGGATGATGTTGATCAAATCGCAAAGGCATTGCAGACCATCGCGAGGGTCAAGCCAAAGGTACTTGTGATAAATGGCGGTGACGGAACCGTTCAAGCGGCGTTGACCGAGTTGCACCAAGGCGGTCATTTCGGCGATACCCCGCCGCCGGTCGCCGTACTTCCAAATGGAAAAACCAATTTGATTGCGCTGGACCTGGGCGCTGAAGGTAGCCCTTTGAAGGCGCTGGAGCGGATTGTTGAAATGGCCAAACATGACCTGCACGAACATTTGGTAGATCGCGAACTGATCGCTCTTTCCGAAGGCGAGGAAGGCGGCAAAGTCGTACTTGGCATGTTTTTGGGCGGGGCGGGATTATCAGAGTTTATTCTCTATTGCCGCCACAAAATCTATCCTCTGGGACTGCCCAATGTTGCATCACACGTACTTACGGTATTCGCGGCTTTGGCTTCGGTTCTTTTCGGATTACGGGCAAAGTTCCTTCCTGATCGCCCATCTCCAATCAAGATTTCTCTGATACGCGAGGGGCAATATTCGGGCACCTTTGCGGTATTGATTGTGACAACTTTGGAAAAACTGTTGTTGATGCGGCGTTTCGCTCGAAGCAAACAAAGTCGGGGGCGGCTGCAATTTATGGTGATCGAACAACAAACCGGTGCGATTATCAGGTTTCTATTTTCTGTGTTATTTGGCCGTCTGGGCAAAAACACGCAGAAAGGTATTCATCTCGAACAGGGTGATATGATCCGGATAGAGGGTCAGAATAGCAATGTCTTGATGGATGGTGAGTTGTTTCAGGCTCAAGATGGTCACCCCATTATATTGAAATCTACTAAACCGGTATCCTTCCTAAAATTAGCTGCTTGAGTTAAAGGCTTTCGCGTGAGCGAACTGACGTCCCTGATAGCCGGCGAACTGGCACAGCCGACCGACCCGCGCGTAATGGCTTTCGCGAAAAATATCGCAGGGCAATATGGCGACGTATCAAGGGCGGTTCTGTTTTACGGGTCTTGCCTGCGAACGACAGAGCTTGATGGTCAGATGCTCGATTTCTATCTGATCGTTTCGAGTTACGAAAAGGCTTATGGGAAAAGCTGGTTGGTTCGCGCAAACAAACTACTCCCTCCCAATGTTTTCCCGGCCGAACATGGTGGTTTGGTCGCAAAAGTTGCGGTGCTTAGTGAGACGGATTTTCATAAACTCAATCGCCCTGATGCCAGTGCGGTGAGCGTTTGGGCGCGTTTCGCACAACCTTCGCGGTTAGTTTGGGCTGCAGATGAAACAGCACGGGAAATGGGCAACGAGGCGGTGGCCAATGCCATGAATACCCTTTTCCATTTGACCACGCCGATGCTGGAACCGGCGCAAAGAACGGTACCCAATATCTGGCGCCGCGGCTTTGAGTTAACCTATGGCGCCGAATTGCGTGCGGAACGAGGCAACCGGCCGGGGTCGGTCATCGATGCTGATCCACACCGCTATCAGCGTTTTGGAGAGGCCGTCCTAGAGGAAGGCCGCCGAGCGGGAGGTGAAAAATTATCAAAAAAAGCGGCGAAGAAACGTTGGAGACAGCTGCGCCGTAACGGGAAATTATTGACGCTGGCTCGCCTTGCCAAAGCGTCGGGGACCTACGCAGGCGGGATTGACTATCTTGCATGGAAAATCAATCGCCATGCCGGAACCGACTATGAGATAAAGCCGTGGCAGCGAAAATGGCCGATACTAGGTGCGTTGGTGATGCTGCCCAGGCTCGTTCTTGGCGGTGCGATAAAGTGATGCAAAACGGCACCCCGAAAAGAATGTCAATGTTGCCGCGCTATGCAATCTGGGTCAGCGTAATGGTTGTTTGGTCAACGGCATTGGTGCAGTTGCGTGACGCCTTCGGCTCCTCGGATAACCCTCTCGATTTTTTCGTCGATATGCTGTTCGCGTTTTTCATTGTTGCCGGATATATTATCATCGCAAAGGTTGCCGACCGTTGGTATGTCGACCGCGTATCTCTGAAATATGGTAGTGACCCTTACGCGATAAGTTGGGATCGAAGGCTGGGTGAGAATGGCAGGCCTTGTTGTCCAAATTGCGGCAGCGGCTTTTTTCTGCCGCCGTCGAGCAGGTTACCGGAAGACGTGGTGTGTTGCGGCGATTGCGGTCAAACCATTGTCGATTATGCCAACTTTATGGCGTTCGCTGAAAGAGAGCGGAACGCTTAGCGATCCTTATATTCCGGTTTCCGTTTCGCGAAAAACGCCTTGGCCGCTTCCCTGCTATCTTCAGTTTGGGCAAGCATGACTTGCTGGCGATCTTCGATGGCAAGAGCCGCCTCAAAACTCTGGGCGTCAATATTGCGGTTGAGGGCATCCTTGGAAAGCCGAAGACCCATTGGTGCGGTGTCGAGCATTTCCTCGGCCAACGCCAATCCAGTGGATAGCAGTTTATCTGCTTCGACAACTTCGCTGACCAGGCCATATTGTGCAGCGCGTTCAGCGTGGATGAAGCGGCCGGTTAGAATAAGTTCACTGGCAAGGCTGGACCCGACCAGACGCGGCAGGAAATAGCTGCTGCCCATGTCGCATCCGCCAAGGCCAATTTTGATGTAGGCCGCGTTCATTTTCAGGCTTGGCGCGCCATATCTGATGTCGCTGGAGAGCAATAGAGAAAAGCCGCCGCCACACGCCGCACCCTGAGCCAGAGCGATAATGGGTTGCGGACATTGTCGCATCAATTGCATAACCGTCGCAATGGCACGCTGGGTTTGCCACGCTTGCTGTACTTTACCCTGATCATCATCCCGCTTCCAGCCGCCAATGTCGAGGCCTGCGCAAAAGGCCCGGCCCTCTGCGCGGAAAATCACCACACGGACATCAAGGCGTTTCTGGAGACCTTGGAAATAATCCTGTAATGCGAAGATCAACCCTTCGTTCATTGTGTTGAGTTTGTCGGGGCGATTGAGCGAGAGTATCTCAATCGGCCCACGTTGTTCGATGAGGATGGGTGCTGACATAAATGATCTTTCTTGGCTAACGGGTGGCCATTGCTGCAAATAAAGAGAGCATGAAGGCGATGATCCCAAAAACGATGTACAGCATGACCGCAACGGGAAGGAAAGTGCCTAATTTATTGTCGAATCGCCAAACCAGCCAGAGCGGCCAGAACATTATCGCAATTGCGCCAACTCGCTGACCGAAGACCAAGTAGAGCAAAAAAGCCAGAATTGGATAGGCGAATATCGCCATAACCCAGTGCCAACGCATTGGATTGAGATGTTGCAACGACTAAATCGCCCCAACCGCTTTCCCGGCGGCTTCAAACATTCCCAAAATCTGGTCTACCTGCTCGCTGGTATGTTCCGCGCATAGCGAACAGCGCAGCAAGGTCATATTTGCCGGTGTTGCTGGCGGTCTGGCCAAGTTCACATAAAGCCCTTCTGCCAACAAAGCTTGCCACATCATCGCGCCGCGCTCCATGTCTGGCATGATGACCGCGATGATGGCGCTTTGTGCCTCCGGCGTGCCGATGTCGAAGCCCAGGTCGCGCAGGCCTTTGTGCAGCTTTTTGCTGTTTTCCCACAAATGCGCACGTTTGTTGCCGCTATGCATCAATTTGCGGATACTGGTTGATGCGGTGGCGACCACGCTGGGCGGGAGAGAGGCCGTAAATACATAAGGGCGACAGGCTAGGCGCAATATTTCGAATTTCGGATGATTGGAAACACAAAACCCGCCCACTGTGCCGACGGATTTGCTAAACGTACCAATGATGAAATCTACATCGTCAATCACGCCTTGATCCTCAACGACGCCGCGGCCGTTTTCACCAATAAAGCCCATGCTATGCGCCTCATCGACCAGCACCATTGCTCCGTTCTCTTTGCAGATGCGTACCATTTCCTTTAGCGGTGCGACATCGCCGAGCATCGAATAGACACCTTCCAGAACCACCAGCTTGCCCGCTTCCGCAGGTAGACGCTTTAGGCGCTTTTCCAGAGCTTCGACATCATTGTGACGAAATGCGACAATTTCTGCATTGCCCATCGCGCAGCCGTCATAGATAGAGGCATGACTGTCGATATCGATAATGACGTAATCGCCTTTTCCGGCCAGCGTAGAGATTATGCCTAAGTTCGCTTGATAGCCGGTGGAAAAGACCATCGCATGGTCCATTGCGTAAAATTCTTTTAGCGCCTCTTCGCAATCGCGGTGTCCGGAATATGTTCCGTTCAAAACCCGGCTACCGGTCGTACCGGAACCGAATTCCTCCAGTGCCTTTATGCCAGCATGGCGCACATCATCGTCAAATGTCATGCCCATATAGTTATATGTGCCGAGCAATATGGTTTCTTTGCCATTGCATATTGCGACAGTTGGAGATTTCACTTCCTCCATGACCAGGGCGTAAGGGTCTTTCACACCCGTTGCCAGCAACGTCTCGCGTTCCTGGATAAGCGGATCAAATTTGCTGAGTAAATCGGTCATCATATTTCCATCTTTCGGCGTGCTGAAACATGCTCCGCATGCCGATCACTAAATCTATTCATCCATCAGCTTGGCAACAGCGTCGGCGAGTTGACCGACGGTTTCGATCTCTGCCTGCATGTTCATTGTGATGATAATATCAAATTCATCTTCCACAGCGGCAACGAAGTCCATGACGGTCAAGCTGTCCCACTCCAGATCACCAGCGAAGGTCGTTGCTTCTTTGAGCTCCGCGCCTTTGTTGTTGAAAGGCCCAATCAGAGTGCTGACTTTTGCCATAATTTCTTCGCGACTTGCCATAATGATATTTCCTGCGTTGTTCGGATTGACCTTTGCCAATATCGAGGCTGCCTTGGCAAGGGAATAAGGCTTAAACAGGGCATCAACTTGCCCAATTGGGCCGTTTGTGGCACCTTTAATTGGTATCGGGGTCGCAACCTGTGCAGGAGGGGTTATGGCAGGAACGAAAAAATGGCCTGATGAGACGATC
>CALKXX010000101.1 GCA_938003725.1 uncultured Sphingomonadaceae bacterium
CGCTTTTCGACACGATCGTCGATCATGTACCGGAACCGGATGTGGATCCTGATGCAGAGTTCAAATTCCTGGTAACATTGCTTGACCGCGATAATTTTGTCGGCCGTATTTTGACCGGTAAGGTCGAGAGCGGTAAAATAGACCTAAACATGCCAATCCACGCGATTGATATGAATGGTAATATTGTGGAAACTGGCCGCGCTACGAAAATTATGTCATTTGACGGATTGGAGCGCGTTGCAGTTGAAAGTGCCAAAGCGGGTGACATTATCTCTCTCGCCGGGCTAACCGAAGCAACGGTTTCAAACACCATCTGTGATCCGTCAGTGACCGAACCCATAGCTGCTCAGCCTATTGATCCGCCAACATTGTCGATGAACTTTGCGGTGAATGACAGTCCGATGGCGGGACGTGAAGGTGACAAAGTCACTAGCCGCGTAATCCGTGATCGCCTGCTCCGCGAAGCAGAATCCAACGTCGCCATTAAAGTTACGGAAAGCGACGACAAGGATAGTTTCGAAGTTGCGGGACGAGGCGAACTGCAACTCGGGGTGCTGATTGAAACCATGCGCCGCGAAGGGTTTGAGCTTGGTATTTCCCGACCTCGCGTTCTCTATCGCGAAGAAGATGGCAAACGTCAGGAACCTTATGAAACGGTCGTAATTGATGTCGATGATGCCTATGCGAGCACCGTGGTTTCGAAAATGCAGCGCCGGAAAGCGGAACTGACCGAACAGCGACCATCGGGTGCAGGCAAAACCCGTCTTACCTTCTCCGCACCTTCACGCGGCTTGATTGGTTATCATGGTGAGTTCCTGTCGGATACCCGCGGCACTGGCCTCATGAACCGTCTATTTGAGAAATATGGCGAGTATAAAGGTGTGATTGAAGGCCGCCCGGTAGGCGTTTTGGTATCTAACGGCACGGGCGTGACCGCAGCTTATGCGCTGAATGCTCTGGAAGAGCGCGGCATATTGTTTCTTGGTGCTCAAACTCCGGTATATGAAGGCATGGTCATTGGTGAAAACGCCAAACCCGGCGATCTGGATGTTAATCCGATGAAAGCCAAACAGCTGACTAACTTTCGGGTATCGGGCAAAGAGGATGCTATCCGCCTTACCACACCAACGGTGATGACGCTTGAACAAGCCATTGCCTATATCGACAATGACGAGTTGGTTGAAGTAACCCCGAAAAATATCCGCCTGCGGAAACGTCACCTAGATCCGAACGACCGTAAAAAGGCAGCACGCCGAGCCGAGGCGGCTTGATTTAACCCATATTTCCCGTAGGTTGATGCTTTGGATACACAAGCTGGGGAAAATTCATGGAATGGATGTTATTGCCACTAAGGCGTTATGCAGATTTTAGCGGTCGTTCGCGGCGCAAAGAATATTGGATGTTTATCCTGCTGCAGATACTGATCATCATCCCGGTGATAGTTATGTTGGGCGTTCTTGGTGCGCTAGATGGTGGCGGGGATGAATTTTCAGGTCCAAGCCTGATTTTCCTGATCGTCATCGGCTTATTTTTCCTCGCGATGTTTATCCCGTCTTTGGCAGTGCAAGTCCGCCGATTTCATGACCAAGACAAGTCTGGTTGGTTTGTTCTTCTTGGTTTTATCCCCTATGTTGGAAGCCTAATTGTTTTTGTGTTCATGTGCCTCGATGGTACTAAAGGCGAGAATCAATATGGCCCTGATCCAAAGATGGACAAGAATGTTGGCGATGTGTTCAGCTAATTCTAATTGACGGTCTAATTGCCATGCATCGGCTTTTGTTTGCGGCTAAGCGCCGTGAACTTCCTGGAGATTTTTGAATATGAGTGACCAGAATAGCACAACCGAAACCCCATCGGGCCCAGATACACCTCCTGACCACCTTTCGGTTCATCCTCGTAGTCCACACTATGGTGGGGAATTGCTGTCGCGCGGCATTGGCATCAATTTCAAAGGGCAACGCAAACATAGCGTCGAAGAATATTGTATTCCCGAAGGCTGGATAAAGGTACAGGCGGGCAAGACCGTTGACCGTAAGGGCAATCCGCTGCTCATCAAACTGAATGGTGAGGTAGAAGCCTGGTTTGAAGATCTCGGCGACGATGCACCCAAAAATCGCAAGGCTGGCTGAACAATCGCCGCCATGACACCAAAGAGAATACAATTTCTTATCTCTTTGGTGTTCTTCATACTTGGCGGATGGGCGTTGTTCTTTCCCGGACATGTGATCGAAACGGTCTTTCTCCCTGAATATCAAAAAGGCGGAAAGATAGTGCCATTCATGATGGCATGCTTTGGTGCCCAAGCGCTTCTTGCTGGACTGTTCGCGGCGTTCTCCCGCTTCAATTCAACAACGTTCCTCGCTTACGGTATAGCGTTGCTGCCATTTTTCGGGTTCAATTACTATTTTACCTTTCATGATCCCGTGTTCACGATGATGGGACTGATTGATGCGGTGGGAAACATCATCATGTTGGTTCTGTGTTATTTGGGCTGGTCAAAATCAAAAGTAGAGGAAACAAAGGCATGAAACTCAAGGGTAAAATCGTTTGGATCACCGGAGCTTCGTCCGGGATTGGAGAGGCATTGTCGGTTGCTTTTGCTGAACAAGGCGCCAATATAATTTTGTCCGGTCGCCGTGAAGACGCGCTTAAGGCTGTCGCTGAAAAACTTCCCAATGAGAGCTTGATACTGCTCTTTGAAACGACAGAATATGACATTCTCCCGTCAATGGTTGATCGGGCAAGACATTGGAAAGGCAAGGTAGATATCCTCATCAACAATGCCGGAATCAGCCAACGGAGCCTGGCAATAGAAACACATCCGGATGTGCATCACAAAATCATCAATGTAGATTTGCTCGCGCCCATTTGGCTGACACAGTTATTGCTGCCCCATATGGCGGAAGCAGGCGGCGGACATATAGTTGGTATCAGCTCGGTCGCGGGCCGTATTGGGGCCCCGTTGCGCACGGCTTACTCCGCAGCAAAACACGGCTTAATCGGTTATATGGACGCCTTGCGAGCAGAAGTCGAAACGCTGCACGGTATCAATGTGACAAACATCCTACCCGGCTCCATTCGTACCGACGTTTCCCGGAACGCATTGACCAAAGAGGGCGAAAAACGTGGCAAGTCAGATGATGTGATCGACAATGGCATGGAGCCCGCCGAATGCGCACGGCAAATTCTGGAAGCTGTCGAAAACAACGTGCCGGAATTGATTGTCGCGGACGGGCCGGAATTGATGATGGCTCAGTTGCGTCAGAGCGATCCCGAGAAACTGTTTGAGATGACAGCTCAATTTGGCGCAGAGACCGCGAGAAGGTACGAAGCTGGAGACGATAACTAGTGGCGCTGGTAATGCTGAAAAAAACAGACGGTGTGGCAACCCTGACGCTCACCCGTCCAGAAGCGATGAATGCATTGTCCCAGGCTTTGCGCGCCGAGTTTTGTAGCGCCGTTAGCGAAGTCGCGAGCGATACCAACATCCATGCATTAATCGTAACCGGTGCAGGCGATCGTGCGTTCACCGCTGGACTCGACCTCAAAGAATTGGGCGAATCCGGCCTTGGCCCCGCCAATGATCAGAGCCCGGCTACCAATCCGATTTTTGCGCTAACAAACCTGTCGATACCGGTCATCGGCGCGGTAAATGGTGTTGCGATTACGGGAGGATTTGAGCTGGCTCTGGCCTGTGACATTCGAATTGCATCAACCAACGCACGCTTCGCCGACACCCATGCCCGCGTCGGCATTACCCCTGGTTGGGGCCTGTCCCAGAAACTATCTCGCATCATTGGGTTATCGCGCGCCTGTGAATTGAGTTTTACGGGCCAGTTTCTGGATGCGCAAACTGCATGTGATTGGGGATTGGTAAACCGGGTATTCGAACCGGATCAACTGATGCACGAAGCACAGGCGCTTGCCAACGACATGACGACCATTGATCGCGATTTCCTTGCCACCTATAAAAAATTGATCATGGATGGCTACGACCGGAGCTTCGGTGATGCGATGGCGCTGGAGAATGAAATTTCATCCGCCCATAATGCAGGCGTATCTATGGATGAGGTTGAAAAGCGGCGGTTGGCGATTATCGAACGCGGGCGAAAGCTAAAAAGGTGATTTTTCGATCACTCATGCAGCAATGAAATCGAAAATCTCTTCTCTCGCCGTTTTGCCCTCTGGAATGGGCAACAACATCCACACGTGTTGCATGCCCGGATAGGGAAGAAAGTCGATCTGTTGGCTTTCCGCATCGCCGCGCTTCTTCAACCTTACGGCGTCGGAATATAGCGTTTCTGCTGTTCCGGCAAAAAGCTGAATTGGCGGTAAACCGCGCAGTGGATAGAATAGCGGACTTACGGGAAAAGAAGCCGGGTCATCCCCTTCTCTAACCCACATCAATCCGCCGTTTCGTATGCCATTAACTGTGATCAGGACATCTGTTTTCTCCAATTCAAGCTGCATTGGATCGGCCGCGGTCAAATCAATATAGGGACTAAGCAATACAAGTTTCGCAGGCAGCGGTTTCCCCTGATCTCGCAGCATTTGAGACAGTCCCAGCGAATACCCGCCCCCTGCGCTGTCACCCATGATCACAATATTCTCTGCGCCATATTTAGCCACCGCCCGGTCATAGGCCTCCATGACCATAGCATAGCTAACATCCCATTTATTCTCTGGTGCCAGCGGATAGATGGGTACGGATAGGCTGGCTCCGGTCTTTTGCACCAGTTTTTTGAGAAACCACCAATGGACTGAGGCAATATCAATGGCATAGGCTCCGCCATGCAGATAAAAGATATGCAATTTTGAATCAGTCGATTTCGGCGCTAGTTCAAAGAGCAGGTGCCCCTGAATCTGATGTTCGGATACATCACATTTCTGACGCAACCAGCGACCCGGCAGCGCGGGTCCCGCTTTCCTATTTCTGGCGAGAAATTTCTCTATTCGATCCGGATTTTCCCCGATCTGCTTCAGTCTCATTTTGCGCAAAGCCCAAAACAGGAAACGCGCCCGTAAACTCATCATGCCTATTTATCCCAATATAGTCCAGGCAATCAGCCCGGATTGCCCGTCATCTGGGGAACATTTTCATCAATATGAACCCAATTTTGCGCACTACCGGTCCAAAAGTGAATTTGCGGCTCCAATATACTGGTGTCATCGAGCGTTCCAGCCTTGATGAATGTCTGTCCAGGCTGGATCGGCAAGCTGGTTTTTACCGGAGATCCACATGTCCCACAGAAATGACGATGCACAACATTCCCGCTGTCTGAATGATCGTCATAAGTCGTCAGATCACCATCAATTTCAATCTGATCATCGCCTACGGCAAATAATACAGAAAACGCACTGCCGGCCTGGCGCTGGCAATTCTTGCAATGGCAAACACCCGACATTTGCAGTTCGCCTTCGATTTTGTAACTAACCTTACCGCACAAACATTGGCCTGTGATTGTCATCTTATCTCTCCGGGTTAAACCACTTTTCGAACGAAAACGGTACCTGCAGAATATCCCGCACCGAATGAGCAGATCAATCCAATATCACCGCCATATAAATCTTCACTATGCTGATGAAACGCGATAATCGATCCAGCCGATGACGTGTTGGCATAAGTATCAAGCACGGTCGGGCTCTCATCGTCATTGGCTTCATGACCCAGCACCCGTTGTGCGATGAGCCGGTTCATACCCGCATTTGCCTGATGCAACCACATACGGCGTAAATCGGAAGCTTCCAGGCCCAAGCGCTTAGCCTGCTCCTCAATCATATTGGCTACCATTGGGACAACTTCCTTGAACACCTTGCGGCCTTCTTGAACAAATAATTTGTCCTTGGCATCACGCGTTTCAGAATGGGTGCGATTGAGGAAGCCAAAGTTGTTCCGGATATTGTTCGAAAACTGGGTTTTTAATTTGGTTCCGAGTATTTCCCAATGTTCCGCTGGGGCAATGTCCTTTGCTTCAACCAATATGGCTGTCGCAACATCTCCAAAGATGAAGTGGCTGTCCCGGTCTCGCCAGTTCAAATGACCGGAACAAATCTCCGGATTGATAACTAGCACTGATTTGGCGCTTCCCGAACGAATATAATCTGCGGCAGTTTGAATTCCAAAAGTCGCTGAGGAACAAGCCACATTCATGTCAAAACCAAAACCGTCTTCTATTCCCAGCGCATCCTGAATCTCCACTGCAATCGCTGGATATGCACGTTGCAGGTTTGAACAGGCACATAATACTGCATCAATATCCTCAGGACGGCGTCCGGCCCGCTCCATCGCCTGCTTGGCGGCTTTCACACCGATTTCGGCAAGAATGGATATTTCCTCATTGGGGCGTTCCGGCAATTGCGGGCACATCGTCTTCGGGTCCAATATGGGCTCTTTTGACAATACAAAACGCGATTTTATGCCCGATGCTTTTTCAATGAATTCAACAGAACTATGTTGTAGCTGCTCGACCTCCCCCGCTGCGATTGCATTGGCATTTTCGCTATTGTGCAAGTCCACATAGGCATTGAAACTATCCACCAGTTCTTGGTTGCTGATGCTGTTTTCAGGCGTAAACAGTCCGGTGGCAGATAAAACGGGAATATTCGCAGTCATGGCGGTCTTGTCTCTCAAATTTACAGCATTAAAAATAAACTTACGATCAGTTTACACAACTGGCAAGAGAAGCAGGGTAAACGTTGAGGAAAGTGAGGGCGATGCTATCTAGTTGATATGAATACAGATCACATCAAATTGGAAGAAAGCTGGAAAGCCGCGCTTAGCGACGAGTTTGCAAGCCCCTATATGTCTGATTTACGTACATTTCTGCAGTCCGAAAAAGCAGCAGGAAAGCAGATATTTCCCAAAGGTAGTGAGTATTTTCGGGCCTTAGACTTAACCCCGCTCAACCAAGTTCGAGTCGTTATATTGGGCCAAGACCCTTATCATGGTCCCGGACAGGCACATGGATTGTGTTTTAGCGTCCAGCGGGGTATTCGGCCGCCGCCATCGCTGCAAAACATCTATAAAGAATTGGAAAGTGATTTGGACATGCCGCGTCCCAAACACGGGTTTTTGGAGCATTGGGCAAAACAAGGCATATTGTTGCTCAACAGCGTCTTGACAGTGGAAGATGGGCAAGCGGCATCCCATCGCGGCAAGGGTTGGGAGCGATTTACGGATGCGATCATCAAACTGGTTGCCGCAAAAGAAGAGCCGGTCATATTTCTGCTGTGGGGCAGTTATGCCCAGAAAAAAGCAGATTTTGTCAAGAGCGTTGAGCAAGGCGGCAAGCACTTGGTTCTTAAATCGGTTCACCCATCGCCGCTATCGGCGCATCGTGGGTTCTTGGGATGCAAACATTTCAGCCAAACCAATATGTTTCTTAACAATAACGGCTTGAGGCCGATAGACTGGTCGCTTCCGGAATAGGCTAAGATGTATCTTTGAGGGCTTGATCCGTTTCAATGATCAGCGTCTCTACGTCCTTGATCTGATCCAATCTATCTTTCCCCAGCAATAGAATCAATTCGCTGCCACGTTCCAGCAAAATTGCCGGTAGTGCGAAATCGGACGCCAGATTATTCAATCCGGCAGGGTATGAGCGCCTAAAATCCTGACGATGAAAGAACAGTTTCTCCATTGGCAGTCTGTTCAGATATTTTCGCCAAGATCGATGCATCGAAACAAAACCATAAGTAATCTGGCATAAACTGCATGGATAAGTTTCTGGTTTGACCGCTTTGTGAATGGCGTCTTTAATCGCAGCTACAAAGCCCTGATCCGCATTGTAGACTAACAGTATTTTTTGCTTCATATTTGTTAGTTCGAAGATTCATCCATCAAGGTTACATCGTTAATCCACGACGATATATCACGCGCAACCTGCTCCGGTGTCTCTTCCATCGGCAGGTGCCCTGCATCTGGATAAATGATCAGCTTACTACCCGGAATTACAGCCTGGAACGCATTCCCATGCGATACCGGAATAACACTGTCTTGCTGGCCCCAGAGCAACAATACAGGTGACTTGATATTCCCTACCTCTTTCCATTTATCCCGTTCACGGTCAGTTGCGGCACGATCAATCGCTGCATTGCGATTACCGGGGAAACGCAGCAATTCCCAATAGCGCGTGACCAGATCATCTGATATTTGTGCAGCATCAGCATAATTTGCTTCCAGCGACGAGCGTATCAGAGGCTTAGGTGTAATATTTGGCAAAAGCGCCTTCCCAAGCCACGTTTGAGCTAAGCGGGCGCCCAGATATAGCTCGCCTTTCTCCTCGACCTGCGCCCCTGAACCATCAATAACGACTAGACCAAGAATACGGTCTGGCACCGCAAGTCCTGCTCGCCAAGTCAACCATCCGCCCATGCTGTTGCCGACCCAATAGGCCGAGTTGATATTGGTCGCATCCAAAATGCGTGTAATCATCTCAATATTGGCATCGGCGCTATAGTCACCCGTCAGATTTGGGCCCGTTAGTCCGTGCCCATAGAGATCTATTGAGATCAACCGGTAGCGGTCACCCAAAAGAGCTACCAATGGTTCCCATGTTTGCAGATGGCCGTTGGAACCATGAATAAGGACAATAGGTATACCATCGCGAACGCCTTCGTCGCGATAATGGATTTTTCCGCCAGCGCCATCATCCAAAAACTGAGAAGCCTGATTTCCATATTTCGCAATCATCTCGGCGCGGTCCGTGTCCGGTGTCCGGAAAATGAAGAATGCCGCTACTAATATCAGGAGCAATATAGCAATGACCTTAAACAATTTCTTCATGATGGAGTCCTTTTCCCGACATCAGATACAAAAAAAGGGCGGAAGTGCAAATGCCATCCCGCCCTTCAAATTTTTGTTTGTCGGCTTAAGCCTGCTGAAGGTTTACCGCAGCTTTTTTGCCGTTATTGCCGGTTTCAACATCATAAGTGATGCGCTGCTCTTTTTCCAGAGTCTGCATACCAGCAGCCTGAACCGCCGTAATGTGAACAAAGCTGTCATCGCCGCCATCTTCCGGAGCGATAAAACCATAGCCTTTGTCGGCGTTGAAAAATTTTACGGTGCCTGTAGGCATATTCTTATTCCTATTCATAACATATTTATGCTCGACCACGCGGTATTGCGCGATCAAGCGGGTTGGCCAACTTCGAGAAAAGGGAAAAAGAGTATGCGCAGCCGTTAGGAGCGCTAAAACAAGATTTCGTCGAGACGCGATTGATTAGCTGACAGGCCCATAGCAGCCTAATTCCAACTAAGCAAACACAGCAAGCTATGAGCCAAATAGTTTGCGGCAATCCGATTTTGTGCAATATGAAACTATGATAAAAAAATACCTCATACCGATGGCCATTGCCCTTTCTCTTGCCGGTTGCGATCCGGCGCGTCAGCCCGCTCCTGAGATTTCAGCACAAGACATATATTTTGAACGCTTGTCTCTGCTTTGCGGCAAAGCTTATGCCGGACAGCTGGTCTCCGATCAGGATGCGGACAGTGCGATGATCGGGAAACCAATGATCATGCATGTAAGTGATTGCAGTTTAAATGAAATCCAGATTCCTTTCCATATTGCCGAAGAAAATGGTGAATGGAACCGATCACGCACTTGGAAAATCAGCCGCAACAAAGACGGCTTGCGATTAAAGCACCGCCATCGTCATCAAGATGGCTCCCTCGATGACGTTACCAACTATGGCGGTGACACAGCAAATGAAGGCACTGAGGACCGGCAAGAATTTCTCGTCGATCAAGAATCCATTGATATGTTTAGAAAGGCTGGTTTGGATCAATCAGTCACGAACGTCTGGGCTGTGGAAATCAGTGCGCCAGGAAAGAATGACGCCCGGTTTTCCTATGAGTTAAAGCGTCCCAAAGAAGCTGACGATCGATTTTTCCGTGTGGAGTTTGATCTGTCAAAGCCAGTTGATCCGCCTCCGCCGCCGTGGGGGGATTGATAGCAAAATACGGCACCGTAGCGGTTTGCACTATACCCTATATCACGACATATCGATCCGCTATCTCATGTAATATCTCAACACCGGGTCACATCAAGGAAGAGTAGCACTGGAAAAATGAAGCCTATTGAAAGCCAGTGGCGTCGGGGATTTCGAGTTTTGCTAGCAATCTTTTACTTGATTGCCGGCATTGCACATATCCGCTCGCCAGCCGGCTTTTTGGCGATCACGCCGAATTGGGTACCATATCCCGAACAAGTCGTCCTGTTCACTGGTGTCGCCGAAATAGTTGGTGCGATCGGCCTTATGATCTCACCTAAGGTTGTACCTCGCATGCGCCAAGCCGCGGGGATCGGATTGGCACTTTATGCGCTTTGCGTTTACCCCGCCAATATCAATCATGCGCTTAACAATATCGCAATTGGCGGAGAGACAGCAAGCTGGATTTATCATGGTCCCCGATTGCTATTGCAACCGGTATTCATTTGGTGGGCACTTGTTTCAGGCGGTGTCATTCATTGGCCATTTCGAAGATAACATATCTGTTACCTTGTCTGACCTGGATCGTTCCAGCACTCATTTGATCGATGATATGGAACGTCCGCATTTCGGAGCGCCAGCATCCGTTTGTCCTGTCCTCGATGTTTCACTGTTTTACACCGCCCCTCATATCCGGTTAAGCTGGAACTCGTTAGGAAATCGACATAGGGGACGGACTGTATCGGTCCAATATCGAGTGGTTATAGTCATGCGGAATAGGGGAATTTTTCAGCGTACTGGATCGGCACTGGCCGCAATGGCGCTGTTGAGCGCGTGCGGCGGTGGTGGCGGATCGAGCAATAGCAATGTTAGTTTGCCAACGTCTGCGAACGGCGGCACGCCCACACCGACGCCAAGCAGCGCCTGTTCACTGCGTGCCCGGCAAGACTGGGTCGCGGCCCAAATGGACACGTGGTATCTGTTTCCAGAGACTCTCCCTGCCAATCTCAATCCTGCAGCTTTTTCATCGGTACAAACTTATCTCGACGGCTTGACCGAGACTGCGCGCAATCAGGGACGAGACCGTTTCTTTACCTTCATCACTTCGATCGCTGATGAAAATGCATTTCTTCAATCCGGAGCGACAGCAGGTTTTGGTATCCGCCTTAGCTATGACACGGATCAATCGCGGCTGTTCGTTGTCGAGGCTTTTGAAAATGCTCCCGCTTTTGCTGCCGGACTAGATCGAGGCAGTGAGATAACCGGCATCGGCACGGCAACCAACAATATACAGAGCGTAACCAGTCTGTTTGCCCAAGGCGGTTCTTCGGCTGTCAGCGATGCATTGGGACCGTCAACATCTGGCACATCCCGCGTGCTGCGCTTCACCGATGCAGCAGGGACAGAGATGACAACGACCGTCACCAAAGCCACCTTTAGTATTCGTCCGCTTTCCACCCGTTATGGTGTCAGAATTATCGAGGATCGCGGCCGCAAGATAGGCTATCTCAATCTGCGGACTTTTATCAATAGCGCCGATTCTCAGCTGCGCGATGCCTTTGGTCAGTTTCGTGCAGAGGGTGTAACTGAACTGATCGTAGATTTCCGCTATAATGGAGGCGGCTTAGTCGCAACCGCGGACCTGATGGGGGATTTGATGGGGCGCGGCCGCTTTGCCTCTGATACATGGTCGATCACGCGCTATCGCCCCAGTCGTTCGAACAATGATGAAACTCGCAACTTCCAGAGCGAAGCGCAATCGATCGCACCGACAAAAATCGCCTTCATCGGTACCGGCGGGACTGCTTCGGCGAGCGAGTTGGTGATCAATTCGATGAAGTCTTATCTAGACGCCGATATCGCGCTGATCGGAACGGACACATTTGGCAAACCTGTGGGTCAGATTGGTCTTGACCGGGCACAATGTGATGATCGGTTGCGCGTTGTGGCTTTCGCCAAACAGAATGCCGATGGCGAAGGTGACTACTACGACGGACTTGCCAATACCCTGCCCCGCACTTGCCGCGCCGATGATGATTTTGCCACACCGCTGGGCGATCCCGCGGAATCATCAGTCGCGCAGGCGCTAGATTTTCTGGCGGGAGAAAGCTGCACACCTATCGCTCCGGCCGGCGCCAAAGTCAGTCGCGGCGGCCAGGTTGCCGCCAATATAGAACGACAACTGCTTATGCCCAATGCACCCAATCCGGCCCAGCGCGAGGTTCCCGGAACATTCTAGCGCTATTGATAATATGAACACAGATGACCAAAATCTGATGGAGGCAAGTCTGCTCACACTGGCGGATCGCGACCATGGGATGCCGCAGGAATTGTTCGAAAAATTCATTGCGGACCATCCGCAATATGCTCCCTTATTTCTCAACCCAGAGGCAGCGCGTGACCGGATGACGCGCGAAACGCTAGAGGTGATGTTGGGGCAAGCTGCTGGCGAATGGTGGGTCGACCACACCGTTGTAAATTTCATCGATCTGCATAAAAACTATGCCGACTTTTCACCTCAAGACTATGCAGCCTGGTTCGCTCTGGTAATTAACACCATGGCCGCACGGGCCGGAGACAGTTGGCCAGAAAAAGCAAGCGCGGCCTGGCAACGGCAGGCGGATATGCTAGTCGAAAAAGTAGCTGCAACGGAGGCTGTTACCGGCACCGCGCAGCAGCAGCCTTTGCCATCCTAACCATGGAACAATGGATGAAAACTTATAATGGTATTGGGCGCCGAAACCCTTAGCGGTAATATCTGATAATATTCGGCAGGCTCGCCCTCGGGACATAAGTGCGAGAATATTTTAAAGCCAAAGCGGCTATAGTAAACAGGATCGCCAACAAGCACGCATCCAGCAGCACCCCGATCGCGTAGCATCGAGATACCCTCGTTGATCAATTGACTACCGATATGCTTGTGCTGCAGCTCTGGTTCGACAGCGACTGGGCCAAGCGCATACCATCCCGCCGACCGATCAGCCGCAAAAGCTTCGCTAAACGTCAACTGACCAACCAGTTTTTTATCCTGCTCGGCCACAAGTGAGATTGCCAGAGCGCCAGCATCCCGCAGTCGGTCAATCAAGTCCGGTTCGTCGCCATCCGAAAACGGCATGGTGGCAAAGGCCCGTTTGGTGATATCATGGATGGCGGCGTAGTCGGACCGGGTTTCCGGGCGGATGATCGGGTTCATTCTAGCTTTTCTTCCAGTTATGCGAGAGCAGTTTCACCGTCACCCGGCCTGTGGCGACATGCACCCGATCTGCATCATGCATCGGAAATTCGGCAATATATCCAGCGCTCCCCTTGCGTTCCAGATCGGTCAGGAGGCCTGTTATCTCAGCTTCCGACAAGCGATATTCGGCGGTGACGTCGCTCGCTGCCGGTTTGTGGAAATCGACGTAAATATCTTTCAGGATCGGAAAGAAGCGCGCATTGTCGAGCACAGAAATCCCCGGGATTGCAGCGACGGCCTCCGCCAGCACCGTATAGGCACCCATATAAAGAACCCCGACATGGTTTTCATTCCCTGACAACGGCATCAGCAAATGCGCATGACCACGACTTTCCTTCAACCGTTTCATGCCGGTCCGCTCTACAAATTCGACGCGATATTCGGGTTTTGGCATTGCGACATCTGTCATTGCATTTGCTCCTTTACTTTGCTCGCGAACGCCACCGGATAGGTCGGCAGGTTCATGATCTGTGCGGCTTCCGCCGGTGTTGCGACCGGCCGCCCCAACTTGTTCGCCAGTTCCACAACCTCCTGTACCAACTCCGCATTGCCAGGCGTACGCGGACCGCCATAAGGTTCGATCCCGACTTGCACATGGCCGCCCCGTTTGATCGCTTCTTCAGCAAGGCCGCAGCCTACGCAATCATCTCCAAAGGCAGAAACCGACCAGGGCAGATTGCTGCCCTCAACCATCTCCAAATACGCCTCCAGCGCTTTCGCGGTTGGCGGCAACCCGAATGACATCGCGTTCGACCCAAAATAGAATTTTAATATTCCTCCCGGTGGAAGGCGTCCTGCCCGGTGCAGCGCCATGATGAATTTGACAAAGCCCGGTTCGAAGATCGAAATGCTCATACCCAGTTTCAAGCGGCGGCAGGCCTCAACATAATAGTGGCTGTCATGGGCATCGTTGCGATAAACCATCTGTGTCGCAGTGAACACCCCGTCCTCTCCGGGCATGGACACGCTAAAGCTGCCCGGATCGCAAAGCCCCTGTGCAATCAAGCCTTCTTCGGCCATCGCTTCGATATGGGCAAAGCGTTCCTCTACGGGGACACCGCCGGGCGGATCAGCGGGCATGGTCGGTGTCAAAATTGCATCAGGGCGAAGTTTCAACAATTTCCGCCATGGCCGGGCATATTCCTCTGCATCCATAATGCCGGTTTTCCCAAAAACAGGGTCCCGCGTATGATTATGCACCAGAGCCGCACCCGCCTCCATACATTCGACCGCCTGAGCAACAATATCGTCATCGTCATAGGGGACATTGGGGTTCTGCTCCGGTTTGACGGAACCGTTTAACGAGACTTCGATGATCAGGGGTATGTCAAGGGATTGGGTCATCGGCGCAGGCTAGCACAAAATCCTCATCATGCTGAATTTGATTTAACATCCAAAGCCCCGTACTCTGAAACTTGTGCTTATCGCTCCGGATGCCGGGTCGAAACCGGGACAACGAATGCCGTCCTGTTCACACGGAAGCCAGCTTTTATTTTCCGTGACTTTCCGGCGAATTGCAGCCATCGCGCCGCGCCACATCGCTTCGATCAAGTTGCGCCAATCTCTTGAGAAGCTCCGCATTATTAGGTTTTTTGATCGTCCCGACATATTTACCGCCGCGCAGGATGGGGCGGTAGCGATCTTGCAATATCCGCCGAAAATCCGGTTCGAGTGTGACCTTTCGCGGCGGTGCCTTTGATATCGCCTGTGAAGTTCCCATGATGGCGTCCCAGACCGCGACAAACCCCCCTGCCCCCGGCTTGCGGCGCAGCCGATAGGCGCTCTCCCGACTCATCCCCACAAAGGCCGCCGCCACGCGCACCGACCGCGTCTCCGCCAATACGCCGATAAACTCCGCCTGCCGCAGCGGCGTCCACCCATCCTTCCGCGCGCGCAGCGGGACCGGCGTGAAGGCGGGCAAGCGGGAGATCGGGTGATGTCTAGTTTTGCTGGGGCGTTTTGCGGGCCGGGGATTTGGAGTGTCTGTCATGGGAC
>CALKXX010000102.1 GCA_938003725.1 uncultured Sphingomonadaceae bacterium
AACTGGATCAGCGAACCGACCACATCCTGATTGATGAAGCTCAGGATACTAATTTGGCCCAGTGGGATATAATTCATGCGCTCGCTGATGAGTTTTTTACGGGTGTTGGTGCCCAAGACAATCGGTTGCGGACGTTGTTCACCGTGGGCGATTTTAAGCAGGCAATTTTTGGCTTTCAAGGCACAAGTCCACACAATTTTACCAAAGCCAAACAGGACTTTATTGAGAAAGGTAGAGCGTCCGATCGTTCATTTTCCGATCTTTCGCTTGATCGGAGTTTCCGGACTACTCCTCCCATATTGAAGGTCGTGGATGCAGTGCTAAGCTATATTCGTTATGATCAATTGGGGCTGAATGAAGATATCCCGCCACATCGAAGCAATTATCCAGGACAATCAGGCAGCGTAACCTTGTTGCATCCGGTGGCCCATGGCGCTGTGGGCGATGACGATGACGAAACGTGGATAAATGATGAAAAACGAGTGTTCGCTCAGCAATTGGCGCTTCAAATAAAAGAATGGTTGTCGCCCGAAACCGCTTTATGGCTTGCCCGGGAAGAGCGACCAATTGAGCCAAAGGATATTATGGTCCTGGTAAGCAAGCGCGACGAACTTAGCGCTCTTATCGTCGCACGTTTATTTGCAGAAAATGTACCGGTGGCCGGTATTGATCGGATCCGGTTGGATCAGCCGCTGGTGGTGCAGGATCTTTTATCAGCGGTTCGTTTCGTGTTGCAACCGCGGGACGATCTCAATCTAGCGGGTTTATTGGTATCGCCTCTGGTTGGGTGGACTCAGGAAGAATTGCTGCAGCGTTGTTACCGCGGAAAAAAGAATAAGGACAAAAGTGTTTGGGAGTTCCTGCGAAGCCAGGGTCAGTTGAAAGATGAAATTCAACCCCTCCGTAGTCTTTTGAATATAGCCGATTTTAATACGCCCTATCAGTTTCTTGAGACAATCCTGTCCGGCGAAATGGATGGACGGAAAAAGTTGACGGCGCGACTGAGCCATGCGGCGCTTGATCCGATAGAAGAGTTGCTAAACACCGCGCTTACATTTGAGCAAGACCATATTCCGACTTTACAGGGTTTTCTCGATTGGTTTGATCGCGGGAATGTGGAGATCAAACGCGATCAGGTTGAGGATGGAAACGAAGTCCGGTTGATGACAGTACATGGTGCGAAAGGCTTGCAAGCGCCTTTGGTCATTTTGGCCAACGCAACATTTGACCCAGCGAATAAGGGGAAGCGTGGCTTCGATATCTCGGATCCCACACGACCAGACGAAAATCTCGAATATCCTGTTGTGCCGGTTCGAAAAGCGGAGCGTGCCGGTTTTCTCGATGTGTTTCAAACGGTTGCAGACGCGCGGGAAATGGAGGAGCATTGGCGACTTTTATATGTAGCGATGACACGGGCAGAAGAGCATCTTGTGGTAGCTGGTACTTTAGGACCGCGATCCAGAGGAGAAGTTGCGGAGCTAAGCTGGTACAATGCGGTGGAGCAGGGGTTAAAAGGCCTTGGATGTGAGAAGTTAGATGATTCTCGATGGACCGCAAAATATGAATATCTACAAGGAAACATCTCGGGATCGGGCAATATCCCACTGCAAAAGCCGTCGACAGTGGAGCAACTCGGACCGGGAAACCTACCGGACTGGCTTTTCGAACCCGCACCCGAGGAATCGCGACCTCCTAGGCCTTTGACACCTTCTGACCTCGGCCCTGATGACGCTACCAATCCTCCACCCGATAATAGGATGCGCGATGCGGCGGAGCGCGGCAAATTGCTACATAGTTTATTCCAACGTCTGCCTAGCATAGATCCGGATCGGCGCGGAGAAGTTGCGGATCGCTGGTTACAAAAGCAAAAGGGCATTGATGATGCGGGCTATCGAAAGGAACTGATAAACACCGTTTTTTCAGTGATAGATGATGCGCGTTGGTCCAAACTGTTTTCCAAAGACAGTCTTGCGGAGACGCCGATTGCTGCGGTTGTGGATGAGCACGTGATCTCAGGTACGGTCGATCGGTTGGTTGTTACCGATGATCAAATCTTGGTTGTGGACTTCAAAACCAGTCGTAAAGTCCCAGAGTCGGCAAAAACTGCACCCGTCGCCTATCTTCGACAAATGGCGGCCTATGTCGCAGCTTTGGAAAAAATATTCCCCGGTAGAGCCGTAAGCGCGTCTTTGCTCTATTCCCAAACGCCAACAATGTTCGAGCTTTCCCCTGAATTGATAGAGCGTCACAAGCCTGGCTTTGAGCGCCCATGAAATTCCTTGGGGCATCTGCGCTTGAGCAATTGAGCTAGCGCACCTAAGTTAGGATCAAACAGTATAAGGAGATTATAAAATGGCGACGAAAGCAATTACCGATGACAGCTTTGAAAATGATGTATTGAAGGCCGATGGGCCCGTTCTCGTCGATTTTTGGGCAGAATGGTGCGGACCGTGCAAAATGATCGGCCCTGCACTTGAAGAAATAAGTGACGAAATGGGTGAGCAAGTGACCATTGCCAAACTCAATATCGATGACAGTCCGGATGCACCCGGTAAATACGGTGTGCGCGGGATACCGACGATGATCTTGTTCAACAATGGTGAACCTGTTGAAACGAAAGTTGGCGCTGCTCCCAAAAGCCAATTAAAATCATGGTTGGAAGAAAGCCTTCCAGCTTAAACCGCAAAAATATCCCCCAGAAGCTCGGCTGCTTCCTCCCACAGTTTCGGAGAGGAGGCGCCGAGCATTCCTGTTCGGCCATCGCCGGGCAGATAGGGCGTGCCGTCCCAGCGCCCGGCTTTGCCTCCCGCTTCGTTCAAGAATAAAACACCGGCTGCATGATCCCATGGCAAGGTGCGTTCGAAAACCGAAATATGGTTGGTTCCAAGGACTAAGCGGGGATATTGTTCAGCAGCGCAGCGCGGAATGTCAACAATCTGGTAATGCGCTTCAGCGCGCTGAAGCACTGCTTTACGTTGACTCTCAGTCATAAATCCAGTGGCCAGTGCCGCGACCGGTTTGGATATCGGATATTCTGATTCTGATATCATATCGCTGCCGATAAATGCGCCTTCGCCTTTGCGCGCATGACAGAGCCTGTTCGTCAGAGGATCATAGAGCCAACCAGCGACTGTTTGGCCTTTTTCCGCGAGCGCAATCAATATACCGAACGGGGAATGGCCCGCGGCAAAATTTCCGGTGCCGTCTATTGGATCAATAATCCAGACCAGATCATCGTTTAAGCGATGCATTATCGCCGGGTCAGCAGCAACGGCTTCCTCGCCCACGACCGTCGCTGTAGGGATCAGTTTCGATAGCTGCTCGCTCAAGAACGCTTCGCTCAACTTATCGGCGACGGTAACCAGGTCGCCCGGTGATTTCTCCTCGATGTCGGTGGATTGAAGGTTTTGATAGTGCGGTATTACTATCCGCCGTGACACCTCACTTAGAATTTCTGCGATATCAGCATGCAGGTCGAGGGCCATCACGCGGGCGATAAAATTTGTCCCAGCCTTGGCAAGTGAACATGTACATTGCCCGCACGTTCATCCTCTCGTTCAAGGACGATCTTTCGATTATCCAACCCTATAAGTTTACCGACTACGCTTGCCGGATCGGGGG
>CALKXX010000103.1 GCA_938003725.1 uncultured Sphingomonadaceae bacterium
AGGCGAGGGTAACCGCCGGTGGTTTGTGCATCGGGCCCAAGCAATATGGGTGCACCATTTGCCGGCCATTGCACGGTACCTGGAAACACCGGTGAACTTTTCATATCTTTGTGACTTGAAGAACCGGGATTAGGTTCATTCAACATCATTCCCA
Source organism: uncultured Sphingomonadaceae bacterium (assembly GCA_938003725.1). GTDB lineage: Bacteria > Pseudomonadota > Alphaproteobacteria > Sphingomonadales > Sphingomonadaceae > Parasphingorhabdus. Next base: position 155 of record CALKXX010000103.1, read on the forward strand.
TGCGACTTGCGCGATGGTCGACATGCCAGATTGAGGAAAATAACTGGCTGTGATCTTCATATTCCGGGCCGGTTGTTGCGCGCGCTATAAAGCTATCTCCAATGACAGGACGAAGCCTTTCAGGTGTTTCAATATCGGGCAGGTCAGGGACTGTTTTGGTAACAAAATCAAGAATATCGCCATTGATCAAGGCACGGCCCTGATGGCCTCCTAACCCAGCGCTAACAAGGGTTGAACCGCTACCCAGCAATATGCTGTGGTTGAAGTTTGCTGATATCGCCAGATATGAACGGCAGCCTGATGCAGCCGATGCAATTTTAATATTGTCTCCAATCTCGACAGCAATTGTCCGGTGAAGCGGCACTTGTTCATCATTGATTTTCAGCCAAGCTGCGGCGCCGGTTAGGGCAATATGACATCGCCGGTGAACAACAAATTCTGCAGGGCCAAGCGTTATTTCTAGCGAAACGTCGTGATGCGCTTTCCCGACAAGCTTATTGGCCAGCGCATGCGACAAGCAATCGGCGGCTCCAGCCGCAGGCATCCCAATATGACGATGGCCGGAAAATGGCGCACCTTGCAGAGTTGTTTGCAAACCGGCCTGAATTACTTCCAAGGTCATTCGGCAACACGGCCGGCTATGCCGCTGAATTCCGCTGACGAAATGGGGTGGAATTTTACACGGTCTCCCGCGCCAACTAAAGAAGGTTTCTTAGTTCCTGCGCTAAATAGCTTTATCGGTGTGCGTCCAATTAGTGGCCATCCGCCTGGTCCATCCAGTGAATATAAACAAGATTCCTTGCCAATGATGCCGACTGAACCAGCTTCAACCCGCTGGCGTGGGATTGAGAGTCTTCCAACTTTAAGGACATCTTGGTCGGCCTTCAGATATGCAAATCCGGGCATGAACCCCAATATTGATACCGAATAATCTAGGCTACTATGCCACTCCGCCAGATCAGATACAGGGATTTCGAATCTCTGCGCCAACCAGTCACGATCGGGTGCAAAGGCTGCCTCATAGCATATAGGAATTCGAAGTTCCTTTTTGCTTCCCGGTATTTTGGTTGGTGAATTTGCCAGCTGGGCCTGAAACTTGAGGGCGGCAGAATCAGGAGATATCGTCGCGGGATCAAACTGTACTGCCAAACTGTCTATGCCCGGAACAATCTCCAACCAATAATCGCATCCCCCGATCGCCTCAGAGATTGCATGTACGTGGTTCAACTTCAAAGCCGAGCATAATAGCCAGTCATCGCTGATATGGATCTCGAACCTTTCTGAACTCATTGGAATGGCGCTTTAATCGTGATGCCCTTGCTCTCTAAAAGAACTCTCATAGAATCTGCCGTTTTAAGGGCGCCTTCGCTATCGCTATGAAGGCATAGAGTCTGGGCCGAAACTGATATTTGTTGATCTAGATTATCCGTAATGTTGTCACCACAGGCTAAGGCTAGGCCTTGATCCAGCCGAGCTTGTTCGTCCGCAATTACCGCTCCGTCAAAACTTCGAGGAGTTAGGCGACCGTTTGATAGATAACGCCGATCAATAAAGGCTTCAGAGATAAAATCGATGCTGCTCTTTTTGGCAATAGATTCCATAGTCGAACTACCCATACCGACAAGCGTCAAGCCATAGTATTTGGCCAGTCTGCAGAGCAAATTTGATAAGATCTCATCGTCCTGAGCATCATTATAAAGCGCACCATGGGGTTTTAAGTGCGTAAGGCGTGTTCCGCTATCACTTGCTATATCGGCAATCAATTGCGTCTGTTGCTCCAGACTTTTCTGCAATGCGGCAGGTTCAATTTCCATCGAAACTCGTCCGAAATTTTTGCGATCAGGGTAGGACGGATGGGCACCCGCCGCTACGCTTTCATTTTTTGCCGCTTTCAACATGCGAGATATGTTCTCGGCAGATCCAGCATGACCGCCACAGGCGATATTACAACTAGAGACGATTCTCATCATTTTCAGATCGCGGGCGATGCCTTTCTGCGTTTCATCTTCCCCAAGGTCTGCGTTCAAATCAATCGAGCTCTTCACGGCCAGTATCCCATCGCGCGTGCGACCAGCCGGACGCCAAGCATACCAGTTATCAACAGGATGAAGATGCCGGCAATGTTAGACCTCCAGCCATTGATATGAGGGCCCAAAATATCGCTATTGTTTGCAAGTTTGAGCAAGAATGCGGCAATGATTGGAAGCAACAGGCCGTTCGCTATTTGAGCGATGAAAATGACCTCAACTGGGCTATAGCTCAACAGCGCGCCAGCCATCCCGCACATGATCACGGCCAGCGCACCAATATAAAAGGGCAGACGGCCTTGCGCGCTGTCGCCGTTGCCGAATATTTCCTGCAATATATATCCGGTCGCCAGCGGTGCGGTGATAGCGGAAGTCAAGCCGGCCGCAAATAAGCCCGCACCCAATGTTATGGTGGCGAAGTCACCAAATAAGGGGTTGAGTTGCGCCGCCATATCTGCCGCGTTTGATATAGTTGCTCCGCTTCCAAACAAGCTGGCCGCCGCTGTGGCCAATATTGTGATGGAGATCAGCCCTCCCAGACCAATGGATAGTGCGCTGTCGGTTTGGGCGGCTTCAAGATCACCATCGTCCGCCCAGCGGCTCCGCACGCTGGCGGCGTGGAGGAACAGGTTATACGGTACGATCGTTGTGCCAATCAGTGCAATTGCCGTCAAAAGGCCTTCTTCTGGAACCGTTGGAATCAATCCAGCGAGTATTTTTCCGAGATCTGGGCGGGTGAATAGAAATGTCAGAAAAAAGCAAAGACTCATTATGATGACCATCGCGATGAGAATGCGTTCAACCCATCGGGGCTTTGAGAGCAAAATCAAAGTGGCAGACAATATAGCAATACCGACAATAGTTACGGGTCTGCTGATGGGCAGCGCCTGACCGCCCAACGCTTCCAGGCCCAGTACGGCGCCAGAAATATTCCCGGCTTCATAGGCTGCGTTTCCGAGTGCCAACGCAGCGATAAGCAATGCTCCGGCAAATATTTTGATTGTTGGCGATGCTACTGCCTGTATCATTGCCTCGGCCAGACCCATCCGGGAAACTAACGCAACGCGCACGGCGAACGATTGTAGGATAATCGTAGTAACTGTCGCAAATACCAGCGCCCAGATTAGCGCAAAACCGAAATTCGCCCCCGCCAGTGTACAGGCCGTAACGGTCCCCGGGCCGATAAACGCCGCCGAAACCATCATCCCGGGGCCTGGGCGATATCTTAGCAAGTTCATGTTTTTGGCTCGTATAAACGCACTATTCCCATGGCCATGGACGCTCGCGATACCATTTGGTGATGATATATTTCGTGCCCGCCCGTACTTTCATTCCGTGATGCATTGTCCATTCATTGACTGTGCCATCGCTGTTCCGATTATTCCAGCCCAGCAGCATCCCTATTTTGGGAGAGAATTTCTTTTTCAACTGGGTAAAGCGTGTGGCGCCGCCCGCATTGGGTTTATTCAAGTAGATCATGAAGGTCCAGGTGCGTTGCCCGGATATCGAGCAAAATTTCTCGAAATCTTCGCCGGTTGGATTGAAAAAATCAGTATGGGCTTTAAATTCCTGATCCACGGCATAGCGTTGTCCTTGCAGTGGTTCTCCAAATTGTTTGTCGATATTGGCAAATTCGCAAATCCGTTGGTCAATTCCTTTAACGAGTTCATCCATATGGTCCAGATGACATGTCTCACTGGTTCGAAAATAATCATCTCCATTGGGGTCGGCGATTGTCGATGGTTGTCTTCCTTGATCAATCCTCTCGATCAGATGTGCACACTCATCATTGGTGAGGAAATTCTTGACGGTGCAAAGCTCAATCTCTTTGCGTGGGAATCTTTGCACATTCCCCTGAGAGACCAGATATTCTGCGGTGGTGTCGTTTTTTTCCATTTTCATGCTTATCAATATTCGATCTATCTCGAATTATTAGATGAATCTCATTGAGTCGCAACCGCTCTTTGCGATCGGGTGCATGAAGGATATAGAGAGGCACATGCGCAATATAACCAGATATTCAGAGGTAGAGACGGGCTTTACGCTCGTGGAAATGATGGTGGCTTTGCTGATCTTCTCGCTGTTGTCGGTGGCGGGTGTGGCCTTGCTGCGTTCTGCGGTGAATAGTGATGAGGTAACCAGTGCAAAACTGGGTGATATGGCCGAAATGCAGAGATTTGTGTCTTTGATCGAGGCGGATTTGAACCAAGCTGTGCCGCGCAGTTTTCGTTCAGACTCTGGCACTCGTACGGCCAGTTTTTCCGCTGGGTCGAATAGTCAAAACGGCACTTTAATGACCTTTACCAGCGGCGGACAAAGCAATATCAATGACAAGCCAAGATCCAATCTGCAGCGTATAGAATACCGGATTTTGGAAGGTAGGCTGGAGCGCCTATACTACGAAATGACTGATGGCGGCGAGGCAAGCCAGCCCGCTATCTTGCTGGAGAATCTTCAAAACATTGATGTTCGGTTTCGAAACAAGCGCGGCATCTGGTCCGACAGATGGGAATTCGAACGGCTGACGGATTTGCCCAGGGCAGTGGAGCTGAAATTTGAGCAGGCTGGCCGGCTACATCGGCACGTCTTTCTGGTCGGTACGGGTTACTTGTGAAGCCGGAGAATAAAGAACGCGGTGCGGCGTTGTTGACGGTATTATTGCTGGTTGCCGTAATTGCGATACTGGCGGCCACCGTTATCGACCGGTTGGCTGGGGCAACGAAACTAGCGGGGAACTCACGCGAATTGAGTCAGGCAAAAGCATATCTGATTGCTGGGGAATCGATTGGGTTAAACAGCGCAGAGCAAATTGTCGCCCGGTCCCCCGGTCGGACAACTAATGCCGGGGATTGGAATGGACGTGAACAAAGCTATCCAGTGCCCGGAGGTTTGATTAGTGCAACGTTATACGACGGTGGAAACTGTTTTAATCTCAATAGCCTGGTTGAACAAAATGGAGCGGTGTTTTCCGCACGATCAAGTGGTTCTAGCCAGTTTGTTCGTTTGATGCAGTTGCTCAAAGTGCCCTCTGGCGATGCTTTCGACATTGCCGCTTCCGTTACTGATTGGATTGATAGCGACACGGATGCCGCGCCAAACGGTGCCGAAGACATTTATTACCGGCAATTGGACAAACCCTATCTCAGCGCCAATGCTTTGATGATAGACATTAGCGAGCTGCGCGCGGTGAAAGGTATCACCCCGGATATCTATGCGCGGATAGCGCCTTGGATCTGTGCGTTGCCAACTGCGAACCTGTCTCCGATAAATATCAACACATTGCGGCCTGAACAGGCACCGTTGCTTGTTATGCTTTCGGACGGGGTAGATATCGTTCGTGCACGTCAATTTCTGAGTCGCAGATCGACCGCGGGCTATGCAAGTCTGAACGATTTTTGGGCAGAGCCATTTCCGGCCGGAATGGGCGTTGGGGCAGAGGCCGAGAGTCAGGTCAAACTGTCCACGCGCTGGTTTCGGATCGATATGGCGGTAGCCATGCAAAGTGCCTTGGTCGAACAACGGGTCCTCATTGATGCAGCCCGGCAACCTGCTCGTCTGGTTCATCGGCAACGTGCAGACCGGTTTTAACGTCAAAACTATTCAGCAAAAACCTTGACGTTTGCCCTTAAGCATCCCTATTGAGCGCGGCGCAGACCGTTGCATCAACGACTCCGGTTTGACATATGGCGATTGTAGCTCAGTTGGTTAGAGCGCCGGTTTGTGGTACCGGAGGTCGGGGGTTCGAGACCCCTCAATCGCCCCATTTTCCTTATTCATTTGAACTTGATAGTGCTATTGGGCTTGCCATGCATAATAAGCTGACTACAAATTTGAATTGTAATATTATTATAACTGTGCAACATTTAATTACTTAAAAACCTGAGGGCGACGCGATGAGTGTAATGTGGGATTTACCGGATTTTGACGGCCACGAAGCCGTGCATTTTTTCCATGATGTTGAGACAGGGCTGCGTGCAATCATCGCGCTACATTCCACACATCTTGGGCCCGGCGCCGGCGGTACCCGTTTCTGGCACTATGAAAATCGTGAAACAGCTGTGACCGATGCCTTGCGTCTGTCGCGCGGAATGAGCTTTAAGAACGCAATGGCCGACCTGCCTCTTGGTGGCGGTAAGGCGGTTATCCTGGCTGATCGAAATCGAACCAAATCACCAGGAATGTTTGCAGCGTTTGGCCGCATGATTGATTCCCTTGGTGGTCGATATGTGACGGCAGAGGATGTCGGGATCAGTACAGCCGATATGGTTGAGGTATCAAAACAGACAAACTTTGTGTCGGGTTTGCCCGTCAGCACATCCGGCGATGCCGGCGGAGACCCTGGTCCGTTTACGGCAATGGGCGTTTATCTGGGCGTGAAAGCTGCGGTCGCACATAAATTGGGTCGCAACGATATGGAAGATATCCATGTCGCGATTCAGGGCGTTGGCAGCGTAGGTGGCGGTCTGGCTAGGTTGTTGGCGAAAGACGGGGCTAAGCTGAGTATCGCTGACATAAATAAAGATCACGCCAATGCGATGGCCAAAGAAATTGGTGCAAATGTCGTCGGGCTAGATGAAATCATGAGGGTTGAGGCTGACGTTTTTAGCCCAAACGCCTTGGGCGCTGTGCTGGACAAGGTTTCAATCGCACATCTGAATGCTCCTATTGTAGCAGGCGGTGCCAATAATCAGTTGGCGACGCCAGAGGATGGGCAGCGCATTTTTGACCGCGACATATTGTTCGCCCCGGATTATGTGATAAATTCCGGCGGCATTATTAACGTTGGCCTGGAATATCTGGGCGAAGGCGATGTGGACGAAGTGAATCGGCGGATTTCAAAAATTCCGGAAAGACTGACGGCGATATGGGAGCAAAGTGCCAGTTCCAAATTGCCATCGGCTGAAGTGGCTGACAATATGGCAAGGTCACTTATTGGGCGAAGCTGAAGCTCTGGTATTTTGAGAGTTTGGACGCTAGCAGCATAGCGAAAATGTGAAAACCAATCGGTGCCTCAACCGCTCCATAAAGATTGACTAGGAACAAAAAAAATGTGTCCCGCACCAGTAAATGATGGCGATCGCCGGGGATATATAATCCCGATTGGTGGCGGTGAAGATAAGGACGTAAATCCGACTATACTTCAGCGTTTTGTCGATTTGTCCGGTGGAAGCAACGCCGATATCGTGGTTCTTCCAACGGCTTCCAAATTGGAAGATACCGGGGAACGGTATGAAGGGGTTTTTTCAAACCTTGGCGCTGGCAATGTGAGTTCGATCGCCATTTCAGGACGAGAAGACTGTAATAATCCGGAATTTGCCGAGCGCTGCGGAAATGCCACTGGGATATTTATCACTGGCGGCAATCAATTGCGGCTGAGCAGTATCCTAGGCGGCACGGACGTTGCTCAGGTGATCCGGCGGATTAATGCGCGCGGTGTGCCGATTGCCGGCACGTCTGCCGGCGCATCGATTATGTCGGAACATATGATGGCTGGCGGCGAGGCCGATCAGGGACCTTCCGAAGGCGGAGCGGTTTTGGCACCAGGGCTAGGCCTGACAAATGCAGCGATAATCGATCAGCATTTTTCGGAACGTAATCGTCTGGGCCGACTATTGTCGGCGGTTGCGCTAAACCCATTTTTGCTGGGTATGGGCATTGATGAAGATACCGGAGTTTTCATTGGCCCCGAAAGTATATTGGATATTGTTGGTAGCGGAACGGTGACCATCGTTGACGGTTCGGATATGAGCTATTCATCAGCGCATTCAGCCAATCGGAATCAAGGATTGGGCATGCTGGGCCTAAAAATGGACATATTGCACGAGGGATGCAGGTATGACCTCAACTTGCGAGAGGCCTTTCCGCCCCTTGAAGAGGATAATAATGTCTGTAACTTGTAGCTAAGAGCGGGATTCACATCAAACAGGGGCTATCGATGAAAATATTGAAGACCAATCTCTATGTAGGCCCCAATCAATATGCAAAATTCCGTGTCATCCGGCATGTGCTGGATATCGGTATATTGGAAGATTGGCCTTCGGCGAAACTTGGCAAAAAGTTCATTGATGACCTGATCGCAGCGCTGCCGGGATTGGAGGAGCATGGCTGCTCTTACCGAAAGCCCGGCGGTTTCGTTCGCCGGCTGCGAGAGGATGACGGCACTTGGATCGCCCATATTACGGAGCATGTTGCGTTGGAATTGCAATGCGTCGCGGGCAATGAAGTCACTTTTGGTCGAACACGGTCGGCTGGTGAAATCGGTCACTATAACATGGTCTATGCCTATACCCATCGCGACGTAGGGCTGGCTGCAGGTCAGTTAGCTATCAAACTATTGATGCACTTGATGCCCACTGAAGTTCAAACACAAACGGGTTACGAGCTTGATGAAGACTGGGATTGGAATGATGAACTGCGGAGCTTTATCAAGCGGGCGCAGCGGCATGCGTTCGGGCCAAGTACCGCGTCACTGGTAAAGGCAGCTGAGGAACGCGATGTGCCTTGGCTCCGTCTAAACAAATATAGTTTGGTGCAGTTTGGGCATGGGAAATATCAACAACGTATTCAGGCGACCATCACGAGCGAGACCAAACATATTGCCGTTGAGATCAGTTGCGACAAAGAAGATACGCATAATCTGTTAAACGATCTGGGGTTACCGGTGCCTCAACAATATATGGTCTATAGCCCTCGCGAGGCCGTGCGTGCCGCGCGCAAGATCGAGTATCCGGTTGTCCTCAAACCGCTGAACGCCAATCACGGGCGAGGCGTTTCGATAAATCTCAACAGCAAGGAAGACGTCGCGACCGCATTTGATGTCGCGCAGGATCAGGGTACGAGCAAAGCGGTACTGGTCGAAAGCTACATTACGGGTTTCGATCATCGCATGCTGGTGGTGGGCGATGAACTAGTGGCCGTGGCGAAACGTGTGCCGGGCCATGTTGTGGGTGACGGCAAACGCAATATCGGTGAGCTGATTGATATCGTGAATGATGACCCGCGGCGCGGTGTCGGTCATGAAAAAGTGCTGACTAGGTTGGAGCTAGACAACCAGGCACGGCGACTAATGGACAATGCCGGGTATAACAAAGGTACAGTGTTGGATGCCGGTCAGATATTCTATTTGCGCGATACCGCAAATCTGTCGACCGGAGGAACCGCCATTGATCTGACGGATGCCGTACATCCGGACAATCGAGAAATGGCTGTGCGCGCTATTCAAGCGGTTGGACTGGATGTTGGCGGCGTCGATTTTCTGACAGATGATATATCGAAAAGCTACAAGGATGTTGGCGGAGCCATTGTTGAAGTAAACGCCGCACCGGGTTTCCGTATGCATGTTGCGCCTAGCGAGGGGCAACCCCGCGATGTTGCCGGCAAAGTGATGGAGATGCTGTTCCCCGCGGAAACGCCAAGCCGAATACCCATCGCTGCTATAACCGGCACCAATGGTAAAACTACCACGTCGCGTATGCTGGCGCACATATTAAAAACATGCGGTGATACGGTTGGCTTGACGACAACCGACGGAATTTATGTCGACGGAAAGCAAACCGTAAAAGGGGATACGACAGGCCCGAAATCTGCCCAGATGGTGTTACGTGATCCGGTCGTTGATTTTGCTGTCATGGAAACAGCACGCGGCGGCTTGGTCCGCAGCGGCTTGGGTTATGATAGCACAAATGTATCTGCTTGCCTGAATGTGGCGTCGGATCATCTTGGACTGGGCGGCGTGGATACGCTGGAGCAACTCGCCGAGATAAAACGTATTGTGGTGGAGGCGGCCACTGACACTGTAGTTCTCAATGCCGATGATAAAAACTGTTTGCTGATGGCAGATTATTCAGATGCCAAAAATATCTTTTATGTCACCATGCATCATGACCATGCTCTGGTGAAACAGCATATTGACGCCGGCGGCAAAGCCGCTGTGCTTGAAAAAGGCATGAATGGTGACATGATCACCATCTATGACAATTGCACCCATATCTCCCTTATCTGGACGCATCTGATCCCTGCGACCATTGAGGGCAAGGCGATGCACAATGTCCAAAACGCGATGTTCGCCGCGGCGATGGCTTATAGTTTTGACAAGGATATTGACCAGATCAGATTGGGGCTAAAGACTTTCCACACAACCTTCTCTCAAGCGCCGGGACGAATGAACGTTTTCGATGAACTGCCGTTTCGCGTTATTCTGGACTATGCGCATAACCCAGCTGCGTTTGAGGGACTAACCAACCTTGTTGACCGACTTGATAGCCATGAGCGGAAGATTATTGCTGTTTCCTGTCCCGGCGATAGGCGCGACGAGGATGTGTTGGAGTCCGCGAATATCTTGGCCGGACATTATGATCACTATGTCCTGAAAGCTGATGATAATCGCCGCGGGCGCGGAGAAGATGAGATTCCCGAACTATTGAAAAAGGGTTTGATGGATCAAGGGGTGGCTGAGGAAGTGATTACCGTGATTCCGGATGAAAAGGATGCTATCCAACATTGTCTCGAAATGGGCAAAGAGAAAGACTTGATCGTCATTGTCGGTGACAATGTGAGTCGTTCATGGAAGCAGATCGTGCATTTCGACGATCGTACAGAGGCCGCTGAAAAGGCCAGTTCAGGGTCATCCGATGAAGCAGTTTCTTACGAAGATCTGGTTGATGAAGATCAGTCGGTAATCAGAGATGACCGCGGTGTCCGATTGGCGCGCAGTGACGATGAGGATGGCGACTAGGAGTATCGCCCGCATGCCAATAGATATTGAAAAAATTGAAAACTATCTGAATATTTCGCAGCCGAAATCAGATCAATTGAGGCTGGAAGATAGTCGCAGGATCACCGGTCCTGGAATGATTTGGGAACAACGCGGCGCGCTTGTAGATGTCCTCGTCGATGGTTTTGACAAAGCCGGTGTGGTTGGCATTTGGGAATCCCAAATGGCCCGAATATTGAGGGCAATCAAATGGGACAGTAGCGAAGTCACCCACCTGGTTTTCGAGGATGGGGTGACGCTGATGATCTCCGCTCCAAGCGATCTGCTCTATTCTGCCGTGTTTGTCATTGAAACTAGCTGGCACTTTACCGCGCACAAGCTGTTGGAGTTGGAGGCAGGTGATTTTGACAAGATGATTGCCGATCTGACGGAAGTGATCGCTCTGGAAGCAAACCCTGCGTTGATCAGATTGCAGGAAGCTGCAGATACAAAGGCCATAGATATATTGTCCGATGATGACTTCGTTTCTCTGGGTCACGGCAGAGGGTCGCAAATATGGGGTGTGAACGAACTTCCTGACCCCAGCGAAGTCGATTGGGAAAGATTACACAATCTTCCGGTGGCTTTGATCACGGGCACAAACGGCAAATCAACAAGTGTGCGCCTTGCGACTGCCATTGGCGAGGCTGCGGGGCTGACCGCTGGTTCAACGTCGACGGATTTCGTAAAACTGGGTGATGAAGTGCTCGACTATGGCGACTATTCCGGGCCTGGTGGTGCCCGAATGTTGCTGCGCGATAAAAGGTTGGAAATTGCTTTTTTGGAAACCGCCAGAGGCGGGATATTACGTCGCGGCTTGCCCTTGTTTCAGGCGCGTGCTGCGCTAGTGACCAATATAGCAGCCGACCATCTCGGCCAATATGGAGTCAACACGGTGGAGGCTTTGGCAGAGGCCAAATTTGCGGTCGCGCGGGCGGTCGCACAAGATGGTGTCTTGGTGTTGAATGCTGATGATCCGCTCGTGGTGAGCAACGGATTGAAATTCGATAAAAAGATTTGCTGGTTTTCACTGTCGAAAGATAACCCACTTGTGGCCGCGGCGAAAAGATCGAACAATCTGTCCTGCTGGTTGGAAAATGACATGATCCACTATCATGATGGATCACACGTAACGTTCAAGATCGCCGTCGATGAAATCCCGGTAACAATGGGCGGCAGCGCTAGATTCAATATTCAAAATGCCATGGGTGCGATCGGACTGGCCAAAGCCATGGGTCTTGAAGACGCAGCAATTGGAAAAGGATTGACCGGATTCACGGCTTCACCTGATGACAATCCCGGTCGTTGCAATGAATTTGTTGTAAACGGCGCTCTTGTTTTCGTCGACTTTGCGCATAATCCGCACGCTATCGCGGCGATGTCTGACCTGATCGCAAGTCTAGAGGCCAATCGAAAATTTCTTCTGATAAGTCATGCAGGGGATAGATCAGATCAGGAGATCAGGGATTTGACAAGCGGTGCCACTGGGTTTCATCCAGATCGGGTAGTGATTGCTGAACTTGAGGATTATTTGCGCGGCCGGGAATTGGGCGATGTTCCCAGTATTATCCAGACGGAATGTGAAGCACGAGCCATTGGTCGCACATCATTGGTCCATGTATCGTCGCCCGGTGAAGGGGTTGAATATATTCTGGATGAGATAGGCGAGGGGGATGTTGCTCTGATTCTCGCACTGTCCGATCGTGAACGTGTTTTTGAATTGATAAAAGCCGCGCAGGCTTAGCTTATCTGCAAGGCGCAAAGGTGGTGGCCTGTATTTCGGAGTTGCTTGAAACAGCCGCCCGTTTCATCCCGTCCGAATTATAGGCCATGGCAATGTTCCCTTCCTTGGAAACAGCGATCAAGCCGCCGTCACCGCCCAATTCTGCAACTTCATCAAGCATCGCCCAGAGTGCTTGCTCCAGCGTGTCGCCTGTGAGCGCAAATCTGTTCGCGACGGCGAGGGCCCCTCCGGAACGGATAAAATACTCCCCCGTACCGGTGCAGGAAATAGCGATTTCCTGATCAGCCCATGTTCCGATGCCAATAATCGGTGTGTCGCCAACGCGGCCTGCAGGCTTTCCAAAGGTTCCGCCGGTTGATGTGGCCGCGGCGAGATTTCCTTGCCCGTCAAGTGCAACAGCACCCACTGTGCCATGTTGCATGTCAGAAACGTCGATGTCCTGTTTGCTCACGCCGACAGGCAAAATGTAGTAACTGGCTGGATCATCAACCATCGCGAAGTCGCGTTTTTTTGCAAAGCTGGTTGCACCAGACCCGGCGAGCATGATGCTGGGCGAGTGTTCCATAACGGCCCGGGCAACCGCGATTGGGTTTTTGACATCTTGTATTGCCGCTACTGCTCCCGCGTTCCTATTCGATCCGTCCATGATGCTTGCGTCTAACTCCACCTGTCCGGCTAGATTAGGCGCAGACCCCTTTCCGGCGACGTAAAACCCGCAAGATTCAAGATCGCAAACCATCTTTTCAACCACATCAACGGCGTTGCTTCCGCCTTTCAACATGGCTTCACCTTGTGCAGCCAATCCGCGAAGGTGAGCTTCAACACCGGTATAAATTTCGCCAAGCTTTGCACCGGCGCCGCCGTGAAGTGCTAGAGCATATTTCGTCATATCGCGCTGTGTTCCAGTGTTGTTTGAAAAGACCAGTAACCGATGCCGCTATGAGAAATTGATTCAGATTTGTCGACCTAAACCCTGCCGAATATTTGTTTTTCCCACTTTGCCATATTTTTCGAAAATGCCTCAATATTTTGTGGCGTAAAGCATCGCGCTCTACTAGATAGCCGATCATTGATTCCCGCTTTTACCACAGGATATTTCCCATGCGTATTGCCATTGCTTCCGATCATGCTGCGATTGAAATGAAGGCAAGCCTAGTGGCATGGTTGGTCGAATCCGGTCATGAAGTCGAAGATTTAGGACCGACTAAGCCAGACAGTGTGGATTATCCGGATTATGGCTATAAATTAGCATCGGCGATGGAATCCGGTTCAGCGGATCGCGGTGTCGCACTATGTGGGTCTGGAATCGGAATATCTATTGCGGTAAACCGCAATCATGCATGCCGCTGTGCGTTGGTATCGGAAAGTTTGTCGGCCCGTCTTTCCCGCGAACATAATGATGCAAATGTCATCGCAATGGGTGCGCGGCTGGTGGGTATAGAAATAGCGAAAGACTGTCTGACAGTATTTCTGGAAACTGAGTTTGGCGGAGATCGCCATCAGCGCCGTGTGGACAAACTCTCGGCCCCCAAATTTGAAGGAGTATCAGCATGAGCAATGTCGCGGATATACAGGATATTCGGCAAACCGGATTTTTCGACTTCTGTGTGGATGAGAGTGATCCCGCGGTTGCCGGTGCGATCAATAGCGAGCTATCGCGTCAGCAAAATCAGATCGAGTTGATAGCGTCTGAAAATATTGTCTCAAAGGCCGTACTGGAAGCACAAGGTTCTGTTTTCACCAACAAATATGCAGAAGGTTATCCGGGGCGTCGTTATTATCAAGGCTGCGAACCATCAGATAATGTTGAACAACTGGCCATCGACCGGGCAAAGCAATTGTTCAATTGCGGATTTGCCAATGTACAACCCCATAGCGGGGCACAGGCCAATGGTGCGGTGATGCTGGCATTGGTAAAGCCGGGTGATACCATATTGGGGATGTCGCTGGATGCCGGTGGACATTTAACCCATGGCGCAAAGCCTGCACAATCAGGTAAATGGTTTAATGCCATCCAATATGGCGTGAACGAAGACGATCACCGGATCAATTTTGATGAAGTCGCTGCGCTGGCAAGAGAACATCAGCCGAAGCTGATCATCGCTGGCGGTTCTGCTTATCCGCGAGAGATCGATTTTGCCAAATTTCGTGACATAGCGGATGAGGTAGGCGCAATTTTCATGGTTGATATGGCTCATTTTGCTGGTTTGGTGGCTGCTGGTTACCATCCTAGCCCGCTCGAATTTGCGGATGTAGTTACCACAACGACGCACAAGACTTTGCGCGGCCCCAGGGGCGGGATGGTGCTGACCAATGACGAGGCAATTGCCAAGAAGATTAATTCTGCAGTGTTCCCGGGATTGCAAGGTGGTCCGTTGATGCATGTCATTGCTGCCAAAGCCGTCGCATTCGGAGAGGCACTTCGACCTGAGTTTAGAAGCTACTCCGCCGCTGTTATTGAAAATGCAAAAATTTTGGCCGCTCGGTTGAAAGAACGGGGCGCGAATGTCGTTGCTGGCGGAACCGATACACATCTTGCTTTGATCGATTTGTCACCGCTCGGTATCACGGGGCGTGACGCCGATGAGGCTCTCGAACGGGCAGGGATAACTTGCAACAAAAATGCTATTCCAAATGACCCGCAGCCGCCCATGAAAACCAGTGGTATCAGAGTGGGTTCTCCGGCAGGTACAACGCGCGGTTTTGGAGCAGCAGAATTTCAGATGATTGGCGACATGGTCGCTGATGTGCTGGATGGTTTGCGTGACAAAGGCGAGGGCGGTGACCCGTCGGTGGAGGCCGACGTCCGTGAGCGCGTCCAAAATTTGTGCAATCGTTTTCCAATCTACCCGGAATAGGCGAAGCGTTAAGATATGCGATGTCCATTTTGCGCCCATGAAGACAGTCAGGTTAAAGATAGCCGCCCTACAGAGGACGGCGCTACGATCCGTCGGCGCCGACAATGCGAAAGTTGCGGCGCGCGCTTTACAACATTTGAGCGGGTTCAACTTCGCGAAGTAACGATTGTGAAATCGCAAAATCGCAAAGAGCCGTTTGATCGCACAAAGCTGGACACGTCGATTACTCTTGCCTGCCGAAAGCGGGGAATTGACCGGGAGCAGATCGATCAATTGGTTTCCGGCATACAAAGGCAATTGGAAACCAGTGGCGAGAATGAAATTCCTTCAAAACGCATTGGGGAAATGGTTATGGATGGCCTAATGGGCCTCGATAGCGTTGCCTATATCCGATTTGCGTCAGTTTATAAAGAATTTGCAGAAGCCAAAGATTTCGAAGAATTTGCCGGTAATGTCAAAGATGTTGCAGTTGAAGAGGGTAAGCTCTTGTGAGTGTTAGCAAGCCAGCCATCGTGCTGGTTAAACCGCAACTTGGTGAAAA
>CALKXX010000104.1 GCA_938003725.1 uncultured Sphingomonadaceae bacterium
GCTATCTTGCCGCCATCGACTCCGAAAATCTCAACATCATTGAATCGTGCCTCGGCTGACGAACCGTCTTCTAGCCGGACCGTTTGGAATGTCCCCAGTTCGAGAGCCTGCTCAACGGGTTTTTGCAAAACTGAATAGGGAATATGAAAAGGCACATTCACAAATATTCCGCTGGGAGGCAGATTGCGCATCAAACTGGGTAAGGGTGTGATTTCAGGATCTTCGGGACGCGGGCCAAAAATGGTCTTGGTTTGCGCACGAGCGGCGAGATTGACGATCAATCGGCCACCACGAACTGTGTAACCGGCATAGCCAATTTGTTCGGGTTTAAAGCTCACCCATATTTCCGGGTCAGATTTTGCGCGCGCAGAGGTAAATCCTTCCCGCCATATGTTCTGGGCCTTTTGACGGGCATTGAGACTGTTGATCAATCGTGGCAGTCGCCGTTCGATTTGTGCTGCTATCTTTCTGACTTCCGGATCGACCCGAGAGGTGAATTCAATACGCCGATCCAGAAAATCGATGCCCGGCTTTTTTCTCCAGGCATAGTTCACATCGACTTTTGCCGATGGCCGCCAGTCTCGGCTTAGCGACAATCGCAAGTGCATGGTCACCAGCATCGAACCAGTCGCGGTTTCTCTTTTGATGATACCGCCAATATTACGTGCCTGAACACGGGCATCAATCGGGATGGTAATTTTCAGTTTCTGACCAGACCCAGTCAGACGAATACGCCCACGGTCGATGTTACCGACCAATGTGCATTTGATATCGGGAATCAGTTTTGATTTCGTTTTGAGGCAGATTTTTTGAGGTTCGTTGATGGTAGCGACGCGACTTGGGATATCTTTGTTCAGCATATCTTCGAATATCTTCAGGCTGCCACTGACAGGGATGAAGATAGTGGATGTCTGCTTTGCCAGCGTAACCTCTGATCGAATTTCAGTGGGAATGGGTGCAGGAGTTGGTTCTTCGAGGTTGGAAAAGAACCAAATTGCGGCCCCGGCAACTAGAATTAATAGCGCCGCGATGACCCCGAGCAGGATTTTGACGCCAAGCTTCATTGCTCGGTTTGTGCCGCCCTGAGTCTTGATATGAATTCGATGAAGAAGGCTGTTGCCAAGCTGAATAGGATAAGCCCATTGGCAGCAATGAGACCCGATAGCAGCCGCCACTCCTTGCCAATAACGATATCCCCATATCCTAGCGTCGTCATCGATACGACAGAGAAGTATAACGCGGTTTCCAGTTCCTGAAATTGACCCAGGACCAGAAATGCAGACGCCCAAATCCAGACACCAATGCTGATCGCAGCCAGCATCCACAATACGACTGCCAACAAAGCAAGCATGAATTTCATTAGCTTGCGCCCGGTTGTAAGACGATTTCCGACCCTTGATAGAGCCGCAGACGCCATACCGATAAAACTGACTTCAACGATAATAGTGGCGCACACCAGGGCTGAACCCAAAAGCAATTGTGATAGCATTTGTCCCTATTCTCCCCGACAGTACTTGTAAGCCCTTTGGTTTAGGGGTGTTTTCAGATAGCTATAAATGGCGCATGATGACAGCGTACATTTATTGATTCTCGGGAAGGTCAGGATTTTGGCGGGTTTGCGTGTGCATTCGAATGTATTTTCAAAGTTTCTTGGTGTCGCGGCTTTTGTTATGCTTGCTTCCTGTTCGGGTGGCGAAGTTAAAGAGCCGGAAATCGTCCGCCCGGCAAAATTACATGTTGTCCAAAAATCTGAAGACCGTCTGGAAATCAACTTTCCAGCTGTGATCGAAGCCAGCGCTTCTTCAACTCTGACATTTCAAGTGGGAGGACTGCTGCAAAGTCTTCCCATTCGTGAAGGGCAATTTGTTCGTAAAGGCGGCGTGATCGGGATGTTGGACAAGAGACGCTACAATAATGCCGTCGCATCGGCGCGGGCGGAATATGGCAATGCACAATCCGAATATCAAAGCGCGGTCCGCCTGCTGGAAGAAGATGCGATTGCTCGGATTGCCGTCAATCAACGTCGTGCCAAGCGGGATATCGCAAAGGCTAATTTGGACAGTTCGCTAAAGGATTTGGCGGACACCACATTGCGCGCACCCTTTTCAGGCGTGGTCGCAACAAAACACGCAACTCGGTTTGAAAATATCCAACCCAATCAGGACATTGTGACACTGCAATCCACCGGCGAAGTAGAAGCCGCAGTCAATGTACCAAGCAATATTGTTGCAAGAATCAATCAGACGAGAGACGCCCAAGCCTATATCCTTTTGAACACTGCACCCGATGTCCGGATTCCCGGCCAGTTTCGTTCGGCCGCTACGCAGGCGGACACACAGACACAAACTTTTCGGGTCAAATTCGCATTCACTCCGCCGCCGGGATTAAATGTGCTTCCAGGGATGACCGGCTCGGTAATCGGAAGCCGGGAACTGATTGCCGATGGAAAATCAGAGGCGCAAATATCCGTCCCACTTGGCGCCATTCAGGCGGAGGGCAAGAATCGCTACGTCTGGGTCGTTAACAAGAAGACCATGAAAGTGAAGAAGCGCGCTGTGCAAGTCGCAGAAGATGTTGGCGA
The DNA here is from genome assembly GCA_938003725.1 of uncultured Sphingomonadaceae bacterium. GTDB lineage: Bacteria > Pseudomonadota > Alphaproteobacteria > Sphingomonadales > Sphingomonadaceae > Parasphingorhabdus. The sequence continues at coordinate 2,582 of CALKXX010000104.1, forward strand.
AGAGGTTTCAATCATCAGCGGATTGAAGGCTGGTGAAACCATAGTTGCGGCGGGCGCTGCCTATCTGCACGATGACATGAAAATTCGGCCCTATGAGGGTTGATCGCTAATGCCTGATCTCGCAGAATTTTCGATCAAGAACCGCTTGATAATGTTCATTATTATCGCACTGTCCGTGGTAGGCGGCTGGTATAGCTATCAAAATATAGCACGGTTCGAAGACCCAGAATTCACCATCCGCACGGCACAGATAGTGACGTCCTATCCTGGAGCGACGCCGGAAGAAGTCGCCAATGAAGTGACCGAAACACTAGAGAGTGCCGCACAACAACTACAAGAAGTAGAGGAAATTCGTTCGGTATCTTCCGCTGGTCGTTCGGAAATCAGCGTTGATATTCTTTATAGCTTTTCCCCGGAAAAATCGGATCTGCAACAAATCTGGAGCAAGCTGAGAAACAAGATCAATGATGTCCAGAACCGCCTGCCACCGGGCGTTGAGACATCAGTCGTCAATGACGATTTTGGGGATGTATACGGACTCTACTACCTTGTCACGGGTGATGGATATACTTCTGCCGAGCTTTATGAATATATAAGATCACTGCGTACAGACCTGCTGGCGGTGGATGATGTGGCCAAGGTTCAACCGCTGGGCATGCAGCAAGAATCGATATTCGTGGAGATATCCCGAGAGCGGACCAGCGCACTTGGGTTGTCTGTTGATCAGATTTACGGCGATCTTGCACAGCAAAATTCGGTAACTCCTGCCGGTGATATCAAGCTGGGAGAGCGCAGGTTAAAATTTCAACCGACCGGTAAAATAGATTCGGTTAATGCGATAGGCGATCTTGTTATTTCAACCGCGACCAACGGTACAATCGTCCGATTACGCGATGTTGCGACCGTTACACGCGGATATCAGGACCCGCCTAGTTTCATCGTTCGTTGGAACGGCAAACCCGCTATCGCAATAGGCATTTCAAACATTTCTGGTGCCAATGTTGCAAAAATGGGGAACGCGATTGATGCTAAGCTAGAGGAAACAAAAGCACTTCGTCCAATAGGGGTCGAGATTCACGAATTTTATCACCAGGGTAAAATCGTCGAGGTGGCAGTCTCGGATTTTGCGCTGAACGTCATAGCCGCACTAGTGATTGTGCTCGTTACCCTGTTCTTCTTTATGGGTTTGCGATCAGCCATAGTTATCGGCGCTGTTCTGATGCTCACCATCGCCGCGACCTTGGCGACCATGTATGTGATCAACATACCCATGCATAGGATATCTCTAGGCGCATTGATTATCGCTCTCGGCATGCTTGTGGATAACGCAATCGTTGTCACCGAAGGCATATTGGTCGGCACCCAGCAAGGGCGTAAGAAACTCGATATCGCCAAAGAAATTGTAAAGCGCACTAAATGGCCACTG
>CALKXX010000105.1 GCA_938003725.1 uncultured Sphingomonadaceae bacterium
AGCTGACTTAGCAACCTCCCGCCAATGATGGCATGCAACGCGGTGGCCCGGTGCAATTTCTTCCATTTCAGGTTCTTGGTTCGCACATTTTTCGGTTGCGAAGGCGCAGCGTGTCCGGAAGCGGCAACCAGAAGGCGGTGAAAGCGGAGAGGGCAATTCGTTCGCTAGCAAAGCTGAGTCTACCGAGAGTATCTGATCGGGATCAGGCGAAGGAACTGCCGAAATAAGAGCGCGTGTGTAGGGATGGGCCGGCCCGTTGAACAGAAGATCACTCGGCCCCTCTTCCATCAATTTGCCAAGGTACATAACTAAAATCCGGTCGCAGAAATAACGGACAACCGAAAGATCGTGACTTACAAACAGATAGGAGAGCTGAAACTCCTTTTGCAGGTCATTTAACAGATTGATGATCTGTGCCTGTATGGAAACATCAAGCGCGCTTACCGGCTCGTCCAGAAAGACCAGCTTCGGATTTACGATCATTGCCCGAGCGATGCTAATCCGCTGGCATTGTCCGCCGCTAAACTCATGTGGGTAGCGATTGATCATAGTCGGAAGTAAGCCGACCCGCTCCATCATATTGGCCACGAGCGTTCGCACTTCCTGTTTCGGCATCTCAGGCATAAAGGAGGCAACCGGTTCGGCGATAATTTCACCTACAGTCATCCTGGGATTAAGGCTGGCAAGCGGATCTTGAAAAACCAGTTGTACGTTTTTTCGCCGATTTTGTCGTATTTTGCGGGTAATATTTACAACATCCTGGCCCATCCATTCCACTTTTCCGGATGTTGGAGTGTTGAGCATCAGGGCCGCTCGCCCCAATGTCGATTTGCCGCAGCCAGACTCGCCAACCACTCCCAGTGTTTTCCCGCGTTCAATTTTGAACGAAACGCCATCCACTGCTTTTAGCTGTTGATATTTCCCACGCAGGATACCGCCTGTCCGGACAGGGAAATGTACCTTTATATTGTCCGCCGACAAAACCGTGTTCGAGGTCATGATCCCTCCGCAAAATGGCATGCGGCCTTGCGGTCGCCATAGCTTTTCAATAGTGGCCGTTCGTCAGTACATATTTGTGCAGCTTTTGAACAACGCGGCATGAAAGCACAGCCTTTTGGCAAAGATTGTAGATCGGGCGGCTGTCCCGCGATTGCCGGTAATGCTTCACCAAGGTTTGAGGCAAAACTGGGCATCGCGGCCAGTAAGCCTGCCGTATAAGGATGTAACGGGTTTACATAAAGTGCGCGCATTTCCGATTTCTCGACCGCGCGGCCGCCATACATCACCATAACCTCGTCCGCCCGTCCGGCAATGACACCCAAATCATGCGTTATCAAAACAAGCGCCACATCGGTATCGCGTTTCAATTCGTCAAATATATCCAAAATTTGAGCCTGAACCGTAACATCGAGCGCGGTAGTCGGCTCGTCGGCAATGATGATATCAGGTTCGCATAACAGCGCTTGGGCAATCAAAATCCTTTGCCGCATACCGCCGGACAATTCGTGCGGGTACATATTTATTCTTGAAGCGGCATCAGGGATTCTCACCACATCAAGGACATTCAATATCTTTCTCGTCGCCTCGCTGCGAGACAATTTCTTGTGGATCATCAATCCTTCCATTAGCAACTCTCCAATCCGCATATGCGGCGTGAGTGCGGTGAGGGCATCCTGCATGATGAACGCAATGCGATTACCTCTAATTTGCCTTATTTCGGCCTTTGGTAATCTAAGCAGGTTTTTTCCATCTAAGAGAACTTTGCCGCTACACGACGCATTGCTGGCAAGTGAGGCCATAACGGCTAGAAAAGTCTGACTTTTCCCCGAGCCGGATTCTCCAACAACGCCTAAACATCTTTTCCGCCTTAACTTGAACGATACGTCATTAACCGCGTTCACGGTGCCATCGGGCGTGGCGAAGGAAACATTGAGACTTTCAACTTCGAGGATAGGATCTAGCATGGTTTTTCTATCGTTCTTTGGGATCGAGGGCATCGCGCAAACCATCGCCGACGAAATTGAAACTAAACATTGTCACCGCCAGAAAACTAGCAGGGAGGATCAGGAGCCATGGATGTATTTCCACTTCCGCCGCGCCCTCCTTTATGAGCACGCCCCAACTGGTCATCGGCTCTTGCACACCCAGCCCAAGAAAACTCATGAAACTTTCTACCATTATATTAGCGGGGACCAGCAATGTCACAAACACAATGACAGGGCCGATAGCGTTGGGAATAATGTGTCGGCGGACAATGGTGAAGCGCGGTACCGCCATGGCTCTGGCCGCTTCGACAAATTCCTTTTGTTTGAGCGAAAGTGTCTGCCCTCTAACAATACGTGACATGGTCAACCATTCGACCGCACCAATCGCAATGAAGATAAGCATGATATTGCGACCAAATACCGTTACCAATATGATGATGAAGAATATCAACGGCAATGCGTATAGGATATCTACTATCCGCATCATGGTGGTATCGACCCATCCGCCTCGCAAACCAGCCACCGCGCCAAAAACAACCCCGATGCTCAGTGCAACAGCTGTTGTGAGTATGCCGATCATAAGCGAAATTCTTGCGCCATATGCGGTGCGCACGAATAAATCCCTACCCAAACTATCGGTGCCGAACCAGTGCGCCCCTTCCAAGGTGGGACCACTTGTTCGCATCTGGAAGTTGATTGTGTCCATTGCGTTTGGGCTAATCAAAGGCCCCAATATGGCGTATAAGGCAATGGCGACAATCATCCAGACACCTGCCATTGCTGCCTTATGCGATTTGAAGCGCCGGCGGGCATTCTGCCAATAGGAGCGTTGCGACTTTGGCGGCTCGGTGGCGGTTTCAAGTGGTGCGGTATCAATTGTCATTCATCTACCCTCACTCTTGGGTCCAGATAGCCGTATAGAATATCTACGATCAGATTGAGCAGAAGAACTGTCGTAGAAAATACCAATATGATACCCAGAACCAGTGTGTAATCCCTGTTCATCGCGCCTTGTACAAAGTAGCGACCGACGCCTGGCAGATCGAAAATCTGTTCGATAATAACCGACCCGGTAATAACGCCTGCGAGCGCCGGGCCGAGATAGCTGATAATGGGCAGTAATGCGGCGGGCAAGGCATGGTTGAGGATCACATTCCTTTCTGGCAAACCTCTCATGCGCGCCGCGCGCACATAATTTGAACTCAAAACCTCAATCATACTGGCGCGGGTCAGCCGGGCTATGATTGCAATTTGCGGCAATGCAAGGGCGATGATCGGTAAAATCTGATTGCGCAGGCCACCCCATCCGGCAACCGGTAAGCCCAGATAACTGCCCACTCCTGGAATTTCCTTCAGATAAATTCCGAAGAATAAGGTGAGCAGCGGGGCAACCACGAAACTAGGAACGGCAATCCCACTCATTGAAACAAACATCAGGCCATAATCAAGTTTGCTATTACGTTTCAGGGCAGCGGCAATGCCAATGGAACAACCCAGGAGAATGGCAAGTAATAACGATTTTAGGCCAAGATTGATACTGATCGGCAGGCTCGCGCCGAGCAGTTCGTTGACGGTAAAATCCCGGTAAATCATTGAGGGCCCCAGATCCCCTTGCATCAATCTACCAAGATACAGACCAAATTGTTGGTGCAGTGGTTTGTCGAGATTATAGGTTTGTCGCAGATTTTCGATGATCTGCGGATCCAAAGCGGCTTCGGCATCAAAAGGGCCGCCGGGCGCTGAATATATCAGCAAAAAGGACAGCGCGATAATGATAAATAGCGTTGGAATCAGTATCAGTATCCTGCGCAAACAATAAGCGAACATCTAGCCCCCTCCTTTCAGCTAACATGGCCCATGTGGTCGAGAGAGGGATATGCAATTTTGATCATCTGGGTATTTTTGTAAAAACCGTGAGCGCGTTGCCACGCATCAGTTTCTCATGACTTTCTTTTCGGAAGTTGTGGTCATTGATTTCCTGCACAGCACGCTGTGGATCAATTACCGGCCAATCGGTGCCGAACAACACTTTGTGGCTACCATAGCTGTCGGCATAACGGATATATTGCGGCGGCCAATGCTTGGGCGCATAGGCATCGCCGGCAGTATAAATATTCTCATGTTTCCAGCACATGGATATCATTTCATCGGTCCAAGGCACCCCGATATGGATACCGATAATTGGTAATTCCGGAAAATCGATTGCGACCTGGTCCAGCAAAATCGGCCGCGCCACAGATGGCAGGCGGCGTTCTTTGCTGTACACAAGATTTTGTCCCACCTGCATCATGATCGGAATGTTCAACTCGCAGCATTTTGCATAATATGGATAAATCTGAGGAGCATCAGGTGGGCAACCGAACCAGTGCGGATACCAGTGGGCGCCAACGAAACCGAATTTGTTCACGGCTTCTTCCAGGTCCTGTAATCCCTGCATGCCGCGCGTCTGATCGATGCCGGCTAAACCCGAAAACCGATCGGGATACTCATCACAGATATCGGCGATAACCTGATAAGGAATTTCCCATGACCCATTGATATTCAGGTCACCGGCGCGCACAGCGATTAACAATGACCGCTCAATCCCGGCCTGGTCCATTTTCCGGATATAATCTTCTATCGAAACGCCGTTCAACATATATTCCGGCATGCGGACCTGTTTCTTGAAATTTTCATCCAGCCCGGTCCAACCGTTCTCGCAAGCCTCTGGTGTGTAGAGGTTACACACAATATCAATATATCCGTTTTTCATGCAGATGCTTTCCAATTTGGAATACGTTTCTCTTTGAAGGCCATATAGCCTTCCCGCCCAAAAGGCTCATTCCGCATATATTTGCTGAACGTCGCAAGCTCCAATTTGACGCCATCGCTGACGCTTAGGCCGTCTCCTTCTCGAAGAACTTTTTTAATCGCCGCGAGGGCAGGGCGGGGTTTATCGGTTAGCGTTGCAGCATAGGCCTTTGCTTCACTCAAAAGCTGAGCGCGTGGTACAGATTTTAGCGCAAGACCAATATCGACGGCTTCCTGACCTTTGTACCAACGCGCCGTCCATAGTACCTCTTTTGCGCGCTGTTCACCAATCCGACGTTTTAATCTTAGCGTCGCGGTGGCTGGTAGCACGCCGGAATCGGTGTGGACATCGCCAACCTTTGCTTCATCCGCGATGATCATAAAATCACAACCGAGCGAGATTTCAAAACCGCCAGCACGGGTAAAGCCATTATTGGCAGAAATTGTCGGGAAAGGGAGTGTCTCGATCCGTTCAACGATTTTCGCGAGCCGCGCGACAACCTGGTCAAAATAGTCAAGATCGTTAAATGCCCTGTCGAGTAGATCAAGATCAAGTCCTACACAGAAGGAGTCACCGTTACCCGTGATTATCAGGGCGCTGACATCATCGCTTGTTTCCAGCACCGCCAAGATACTTTCCAGTTCAGAAAATCGCTTCTCATCAATGCTGTTCAACCGCTCCGGCTTTGAAAAAGTAACGAGAGCAATTTTGTCATGTGTTTCATAGGATAAGGTTTCATAAGCCATTATTTGTTTTTTCCGTTGCGTCGGCATGGCGCGTATATACTGCTGACAATTCGAATTTTACGATTTTACCTGCGATGTTACGGGGCATGATATCTAAAAAATAAACTTCTTGCGGGATTTTATATTTGGCCAAATTCTCAGTACAATGCGATTTCAAATCTTCTGCGGTTATGTCGTAGGTCTCCGATTTTACCGCATATGCAATCAACCTCTCGCCCCATTTTGGATCTGGTACGCCTATAACGGCTGCCTCGACAATGGCGGGATGGGCCGCAATCACTTCTTCGATCTCTCTGGGGTAGATATTGATTCCGCCCGAGATCACCATGTCTTTCTTGCGGCCGACAATGTA
>CALKXX010000106.1 GCA_938003725.1 uncultured Sphingomonadaceae bacterium
ACACGATGAACGCGACGAATAGCAATATAGACTGTTTGCCCCCGGAATCGGGACGCTCAGCCTCAGCACCGGTTTCTGAACCAGTTTCAGGCATGGCAAAATCCAATAGAACGGAAAAATATGTCGGTGAGTCGTGAGAAATCTATTGTTGCCGCATATTTTGGCCAAAGGCAATGCGCCAATGGATTAACGCCAATGGATTAACGCCAGTGGATTAAACGATGGCCATATCCGTAGCACCAAGTTATTAGACAATTATGTCAACAACATTCGAGCTAGATACGTCCACCAGCCGGGCCAATCCGACGCCCAAACCCTTAAAGCGGTTGACCGTTCCAAAAATACAACGCCGGAAATTTGAGGGAAAAACCGAAGAGCCACTGGTAATGCTAACGGCTTATACAGCTCGGACGGCCCAATTGCTGGATGCGCATTGCGATATGCTGCTGGTCGGAGATTCGCTGGGTCAGGTTATTTACGGACTACCATCCACGCTGCCAGTGACCTTGGACATGATGTGCAATCACGGTGCAGCGGTTGTACGGGGCAGCTATCGCAGTCTTGTCGTCGTGGATATGCCCTTTGGTTCTTACGAAGCGTCGCACGAACAGGCGTTCGAATCTGCGAGCCGGATTATGGCAGAAACCGGTTGTGCGGCGGTCAAGCTTGAGGGCGGACAATCCATGGCCTCCACCATTTCATTCCTGTCGCAGCGCGGTATTCCAGTCATGGCCCATATCGGATTAACCCCGCAGGCGGTGAATGCTCTGGGCGGCTATGCGGCGCGAGGACGCAGCCAGCAGGAACATGAGAAAATTCTCGCCGATGCACAGGCCGTGGCAGAGGCCGGTGCATTTGCTTTAGTAGCGGAAGGCGTATTGGAGCCCATTGCAATAGCAGTGACAAAAAGTGTCGATATTCCGGTGATAGGCATTGGCGCCTCTCCGCAATGTGACGGACAAGTTCTGGTGACCGAAGATATGCTGGGCATGTTTGAACGGACCGCGCGTTTCGTCAAACGCTATCATAATATATCGGAACAGATTGAACATGCAGCAGGGCAATATGCCGAAGACGTCCGCAATCGCAGTTTCCCGGGCCCGGATCAACTCTATCAGCCCAAAAAATAGTGTGAATTTTGCATCGGATGCCAAGGTTGTTCAGCAAATGGAAATGGACGATAGACTTTTACATTTGCGACAGCCGACGCTAAAGGACAGCGCATTACGTCCGCTGAACCCATGCGGTATAGATTTGAAGGAAGCCTGAGTGGCCAAGGAACCAACGAAAGACAATCCCGAAGAGAAATCCGACCGTCAGGAAGAAGTGTTTCTGCGCGAAGTCGATGATGCGGTGCGGGAAGATGACCTGAAAGATTTTGGTCGCCGCTATGGCGTGTGGATTGGCGGATTAATCGTGGTCGGTCTGGCCTCGCTGGCCGGTTGGATATTCTATGGCAACAGTCAGGACGAAGAATCCGGATTGCGCAGCGAGGAATATGTTGCAGCGATTGATAGCGTGCAACAGAACAATCTGGATGGTGCAGCCAAGGCACTGGAATCGCTGCAGGATACGAAGCAAGATGGATATCGTGCCGCGGCGCAATTGATGAGTGCAAATATTGCTCTTGAAAAGAAAGACACGAAAGCGGCGGTCGCCGGTTACAAAAAGGTCGCAGCAGATGAAAGTCTACCAACCCCATTTCGTGATCTGGCGTTACTTAGGCAAACCGCTGCGGAATTTGATATATTGACACCGCAACAGGTTATCGACCGGCTAAAACCGTTTGCGGTACCCGGCAACCCATGGTTTGGCAGCGCCGGCGAAATGGTGGCTATCGCCTATCTGAATATGGGAAAAACGGAACTTGCAGGACCTTTATTTGCGCAACTTGCCAAGGATGAAAATGTTCCACCAACCATCCGTTCCCGTGCCGTTCAAATGGCGGGTGTTCAGGGTATTGATGCGGTGCAAATTTCGACCGACGAAGAGGAAGATACTTCGGCAGCGGAGGGTGACGCAACACCTGTTCCAGCTGTTGAAGAGGGAGAGACAGCCGAATGATTTCGTTTAAGAAGATTTGTGTCAGCCTGTTGATGGTAACGCTGGTTTCCGGCTGCGGAATATTGGGCGGCGGAGATGGCGAAGACAAGAAAGACACGCCAACTCTTGGAAAGCGCACACCGATTTTGAGCGGTGAAAGTGGTGCGGAGGTAGATCCTGCGCTAGCCAGTATATCCGTTGTTGTCCCATCACCTGCAAATAATAGTGATTGGGCACAATCCGGAGGCAATGCCGCGAAATCTGTCGGGCATCTGGCGCTTGGATCGTCGCCATCGCGTGCATGGACCGTCAATGTCAGCGGCACGACAAAACGGGCACGCCTTGCCGCGGCTCCGGTCGTTTCCGGCGGGCGCCTGTTCGTTGTCGATACCGATGCCATGGTGCACGCCTTTGACACGACCAATGGCGCACGTGTCTGGTCAATACAGATGAAAGTCGACAGTGACGGAAAACCATCACGTTTTGGCGGCGGCGTCAGTGCCGAAGGTTCATTTGTCTACGCCACCAACGGTGTGGGCGATGTTGTCGCATTAAATGCCTCTGACGGCAGCGAAGTCTGGAAAGTACGTCCAGCGGGACCGCTGCGCGGCGCACCAACATTATCCAACAGCAATGTCTATGTGATGACGCAAGACAATCAGATTTATGCTCTGGCGATGGCTGATGGCGCTGTTCAGTGGAACGAGGCTGGCACAGTCGGGCTTGCTGGCATTTTTGGCGTTGCTGCGCCTGCGGCTGGGCAGGGGACTGTGATCGCTGGCTATTCATCCGGCGAACTGACGGCCTATCGTTACGAGAATGGGCGGAACCTTTGGAATGACGCACTGGCTCGAACCAGTATTTCGACCTCCGTTGCTACGCTATCCGATATTGATGCGGACCCGGTTATCGACCGCGGACGTGTATTTGCGCTGGGACAAGGCGGGCGCATGGCAGCTTATGAACTGGTGACCGGCCAACGTATCTGGGAATTGAATATCGCCGGAATTGCGACGCCGGTAGTGGCGGGCGAATGGGTGTTCGTACTTACCGATGATGCTAAACTTCTTTGCATCGCGCGGCCAACCGGCAAAGTGCGTTGGATTAGCCAGCTTTCGGCCTATAAAAATGACGAAAAAAAGAAAAACCCAATCAGCTGGACCGGACCTGTGCTGGCGGGGAACAGGTTGATCGTGGCAAGTACAGAGGGCGACGTTGTAGCCGTATCTCCCGGTGAAGGCGCCAGTACAACCCTGTTTGAACTGGACGACGGCGTTTCACTGCCTCCTGTTGTCGCTGGGAACACGCTCTACATCTTAGACAATAGCGGGCGAATTTCGGCTTTCCGTTAGAGATGCCAACCATATAATCGGGACGAGATGACATGCTGCCCAATATCGCAATTATCGGGCGTCCCAATGTAGGCAAGTCCACTCTGTTCAACCGTCTGGTTGGCAAAAAGCTTGCGCTGGTTGACGATCGGCCCGGTGTGACACGTGACCGGAGAGAAGGCGCGGCGAACCTTCTCGGCCTTGAGTTTAACGTCATTGATACCGCTGGCTATGAAGACGAAGATGCCAAAAGCCTTCCCGGCCGGATGCGCAAACAGACCGAACTAGCGGTCGCGGGAGCCGAACTGGCCCTGTTCGTTATCGACGGCCGTGCTGGCCTGACACCACTAGACGAAGAGATTGCGCGCTGGCTGCGCAGTTCAAAAACACCCGTGGTGCTGTTGGTCAATAAGGCAGAGGGCAATGCCGCAGAGTCCGGAATATTGGAAAGCTATGCCCTTGGGTTTGGTGATCCGATCCCGTTTAGTGCGGAACATGGTGAAGGTGTTGCCGATTTGTTTCAGACCATTTTACCCTATGTAGAGGGCTTTAAGGCGGCGATTGGCGATGAACCGGCAGATGAGAGTGCTCCGCTAAAACTGGCGATTGTTGGTCGGCCTAATGCCGGAAAATCGACACTTATAAACAAGATGCTCGACGAAGACCGCCTGATCACCGGACCGGAGGCGGGCATTACGCGCGACAGCATAACCGTTGACTGGACTTGGCATGACGCCAATCTGGGTGAAGAAGACAAGCTCGATGGTATTGACCCGGATCGTAAAGTGCGGCTGATCGATACGGCCGGGATGCGCAAGCGGGCGAAAGTGAATGACAAGCTGGAAAAGCTGTCGGTTGCCGATGCAAAGCGCGCGGTCGATTTTGCAGAGGTCGTGGTCCTGTTGCTCGACGCGACCAAGGGTTTGGAGGCACAGGATTTGCGGATTGCAGATCAAGTTATCCAAGAGGGTCGCTGTCTGGTGATTGCGATCAACAAATGGGATGTAGCCGAAGGGCCCAGCAAGCTGTTTAACGGGATAAGAGCTGCGCTGGACGACGGGTTGGCACAGATAAGGGATGTTCCTTTGATTGCGGTCTCCGCTTTCACCGGCAAGGGTATCGATCAACTGATGCAGGCCGCGTTCCGCGTACGCCGCATCTGGTCGCAGCGCGTTTCTACCGGCAAGCTAAATCGCTGGTTTGAAGACGCAATCGAGGATAATCCGCCTCCGGCACCAGGCGGCAAGCGGATCAAGTTACGCTATATCACACAGGCCAAAACGCGGCCGCCTTCCTTTGTTATTTTTGGGACGCGTGTGGATGATTTGCCTGAAAGCTATCGGCGTTACCTGGTGAACGGGATACGGCGGGAATTGGGGTTTGGCGGTGTTCCGGTCAGGTTGATTATCCGCGCCCCGAAAAACCCGTATCACGAAAAAGAATAGGATGATTACTGTCTAATCCGCGATAACTGGCCAGAAATATGGTTAATTTTGTCATATTCGTAATGAAGTATTTACTGTTTGCGGCCTATTTTGGATCTGATGACCAATTTGTCATCGCTCGCAAGGATGGTGCCCGTGGCGCAGATGGATGGCGATCTCATTGACTGGACGGTCTACACCGAAACCCGCACTGCGCTTGGCGGAGATTTTGTGCGGATATTGGGTTATTTCCGGGAGGACGGCACGCAATCCGTCGAGAAGATCGAAAAAGCCATCCGCGAACGCAGCGCTGCAGAGATTGTGGTCCCTGCGCACACCTTAAAAGGGGAATCAAGTCAGTTTGGCGCAGTCCGGTTGAGCCTGCTTGCAGAGCAGATTGAAATGACCGCACGCAAATGCGTGGAGCATCAGGAAGCACCGGACGAGATTATAGAAATGGCCGCTGGTTTGAGGACATTGTTTCAGCAATCGCTCGCCACATTGGATAAAGAGTCCAGCCCGGTCGTGAAGCGCCAACCGCATGGTTTTGGTCGGCGCTCCAACAATTTTTCTGCGCAGGTTATTGGACGTTAAGTCATTATTCTGCTGGTTCTGATTGCAGTTGGATATAATTTTCAATTCCCATCCGCTCGATCAGGTCAAATTGCTGTTCCAGCGTATCAACATGTTCTTCTTCACTTTCCAGAATATCCGCAAACAGATCGCGGCTGACATAGTCGCGTACGGATTCGCAATGTTCAATCGCATCTTTCAGCATCGGTAGAGCTTCATATTCAAGCTCCAAATCAGCTTTCAATATTTCTTCCACGGTTTCGCCGATCTTCAATCGGCCCAAAAGCTGAAAATTCGGCAAGCCATCAAGAAACAGAACGCGCTCCGATAGTTTGTCGGCATGTTTCATCTCGTCGATAGATTCTTCATATTCGAATTTTGCTAATTTTGTGACGCCCCAATTGTCGAGCATCTTGCTGTGCAGGAAATATTGGTTGATCGCCGTGAGTTCATTTTTCAGCGCCTCGTTTAGATATTCAATGACTTTTGCGTCGCCCTTCATGGCAGTTTCCTTCCTGGTTGCCGTCGTTTGCGTTGCGCAGCTTATACTGCACCACAACCTGTTAGGAAAGGGAGGATTTCAAGAAAACGCAATTATTTCAATGATTTGCTAAAGCAAATGCTAAGCGGTCGCAACTTCAGCGCGAATGATGCTCTGTGCAAATGCGAGGCATTGTCCGCACTTGGGTTTACGGCCTAGCTGCGCATAGACCTGACTAGGCTTGTCCGCGCCGCTACGCACCGCTGCACGCAGGTCTTTTTCTTTGATCGCATTACATACACAGACAACCATTTTTGTCTCCTATGCGAATCGTATATAGCTAATGAGAATAGATCGCAATAGCAAAAATGGTAGACGTGCCATTTTTATATCCGCATCGGTTGTAATGCCCTGCGCGCCAGCGATCTCCACAACCATTCCAGCGGGCCATAACGAAACCGCTGCAGCCATGGTTTTGACCAGAGCAGCATAAGCGCCCAGGCAAGTGGTACAAAAAAATAAACTTCCGCGCGATCGATCTGACCAAAATAGCCCAAGCCCCAGCCATAGAAGATAAACGTCATCAACAGGCTTGTGCCCAAATAGTTGGTGAACGCTGTCCGCCCAACCGATGCGATGCGATACATCCATGGAGAGGCGGCATATGTGCGTATCAACAGGATCAGGAACGCGGCATAGCCGATGGTCATCAACAACAAGGCAGGCTCTGTCCATGCGAGTGAGGCGTTCAGTACCTTTAGCAAGTCAAAGTCAGTGGCGATCAGATATGCGGCAATCGGCAACATCAGGATAGTGCCGATCAGCGTTAGACGAATACCCCATTGCCGGTATTTGGCATCACGCCATCCGCCGGTGAAAAATCCATCTTTGTAAAGCGCCATGCCGATCAGCATCAGCGGCAATGTTTCGGTAAAGTTGAAACTGATATTGACCAGAGGGTCGAATAGGGAATCCTCCAGCTTTGTTTGTAAGAGCGTCAAAAAGCCAGACTGCGTCTCAGCAATCTGCAGATCGTTGTCCGACGTAAAGTCAGCCATGGCATCGGAAAATTGTTGGACAACTGCGGCGCTGGCACCTGGCTGCGCCGCTTGATATTCCATAAAGAGCAGTGCGCCCATCATGATCAGATTTGCGACAAAGCCAAGGACATATATCAACAAGCCAATACGGAATAGTTTGGCCGAGGCCATTCCAGTCATCGAATAGGCAATGCAACCGATCACCGCATAGAGAAACAGAATGTCTCCGTACCAAAGGAAGAAAAAATGACTCAGGCCAAAAATGGCCAACCAGAACATCCGGGAATAGTGGGTTTTGGCGGAACTCTGACCGTTAAATTCAGCGCGCTCCACGACCAGCATCAAGCTGGCACCAAATAGCAATGTAAAAAGCCCGCGCATCTTTCCGTCCACAAAAATGAACGATAATGTCCAGGCAATAATGTCGGGCGTGTCGGTGCCGCCATAGATCCCAGGGCTGAAATAGGCCATATCGGGCATCGAAAAACTGATGATGTTCATCAGCAATATGCCCATGACCGCAAAGCCGCGAAGTGCGTCTAGTTCCAGATAGCGGGGAGTTGAAGAAGTGGCTGCGGTCACAGCCAACTTGCAATCTGATCCAGCGGTTTCTTAACCGTGGCATGTACCGGGACGGTGGCATCCGGTGCCGGCTTTCCGACGACCAGCACCATCATCGGTTTTTCATGGGCTGGCCGGTCACATAGTTCATTTAGAAATTTCATCGGATTAGGTGTATGCGTAAGCGTTGCAAGGCCCGCATCGTGGAGGGCGGTGATGAGCATGCCGGTTGCTATACCGACGCTCTCATTCACATAATAATTCTGCTTCATCTCTCCCGGATTCATCCCCCCTTTGCGCTGGCCGAATATGACGATCAGGTAGGGCGCGGTTTCGAGAAATGGTTTTTCATCATCAGTGCCAAGCGGTTCGAGCGCCTCCAGCCACTCTTCGCTCGCCTTGCCGTCATAAAACTCACGTTCTTCCTGTTCAGCAGCTGAGCGAAGGGCCTTTTTCTTGTCCGCCGATTCGATAACTGCAAAATGCCATGGCTGATGATTGGCACCATTGGGCGCGGTTCCGGCGGACAAGATGGCATTTTCAATGACGGTGCGCGGAATGGCAGCATCGCTGAAATAGCGGCATGTGCGGCGCACTTTGATTGCTTCATAAAAGGATATGGACCGTGCGATCCGCTCTTCATCGGAATAGTCGGGGAGTTCTGTATAGGGCAGGGTATCGTGCGGTTTCATCGCT
This sequence comes from uncultured Sphingomonadaceae bacterium, assembly GCA_938003725.1. GTDB lineage: Bacteria > Pseudomonadota > Alphaproteobacteria > Sphingomonadales > Sphingomonadaceae > Parasphingorhabdus. Next base: position 8,150 of record CALKXX010000106.1, read on the forward strand.
TTTCACCTTCCAAAATTGACTAAAGTCGTTCCCAAAAACAAAAACGCATCGACAATCGGTTTTCGCTGTCTGGGATGGTTTTGCGCGGAGCCTAACAGAGCAAGGAACTGATAGGGAAGCAGTTTTCTATATTGACATCAATGTAAGTAGGAGGTAATCCAAAATTATTAAAACAACTTTATCCGGTGAAACATGATGACGACTCGAATTTCTGATCTTCCCCTATTGGCGGCTGGTACCAAGGCACGCCGTATCAATCCGGCCAAAGCCTGGCGCCATTTCAGAAACCTTATTGCTGACAAGGAAGATACTGCGCAGGTCTTTCACATTGTTGAAGCACTTGCCGGCAACGCGTTTGTCCGCAACGCGAAGAATTTCTTAAAATCGCCAAACGCGCAACACATCATGGATCGCAATTTATATCTGCCTGATATGTTGGATGACCATGACGCGCTTCGTAGACTGCCCGCCGATAGTCTGGGCCAGGCCTATGTCCATTTCATGGAGAAGGAAGGCCTTACCGCTGCGGGTCTAGTGGCCGAATTTGATCGCTATGGCGAGGGTATGGAAAAGCGCAATGATCTGACCGAATGGTATGGAAACCGGATGCGCGACTCGCATGATCTGTTTCATGTCCTGACCGGCTATGGACGCGATGCGCTGGGCGAACAGTGCCTGTTGGGATTTACCTATAGTCAGAACCCCAATCTTGGCGTGCTGTTCATTGCCTATGGCGGTGGCTTTGAGATGAAAAAGGAATTTTCCACCAAAATTCCGGTATTCGGCGCGATCCGTCAGGGTCAAAAATTGGGCAAGGCGGCAAAACGTATTGCCTATCATGATATTGAAAAATTACTTGCGATGCCGTTGGCCGACGTGCGGGCATTTTTGAATATCGGTGAGCCGACCCTTTATCACCAAGCGCATGAGCGATTTGAGGCGGAAGGCATTAATCCCTACGATCTGCTAGGGCAGGCTGCTTAACATAGAAGCTCTCACTCGCTGCTGCGTCTATTCCTGCGGCTAATCTTGCGGATGAGTTCCGTTTGCGAATCCTTTATGACCTCTTGTGATTTAACCGCGGATTGAATTTGGGTCTGGGCTTGTTCCAGCGTTGCGGATGAAGCTTGAATATCGCGTTTGATGACCAGCGCATCCTCTCGAACTTCCGGGTTTTTGGCGATGAGTTCGTCGACTCTTGCCAGCGCTTGCTCTGTTTCTTTTTCCGATTCGGCCACTTGCGCCTGTGCGGCTTCCGCCTGAGCAATGGCGTCTTCGGTCTTTTGCTTCGCCTCTTCCACCTGACGTTTGAACTCGATGCCAAAGGCTGAGCCACCGACAATTCCCGCCTCGTCCAGCCGATCGCCAACCGCACCGGGGAAAAATACCAGACCGCCCAGAACGCCAATCAAGCTAACGTCGCGGACCAGGCCAAAGGCGTTTTTCCCAGCTTCACTCCAATGTATTTCTGCCATATCTTATCCCTCTCAAATCAAAGAGCGACCCAGCTTTTTACATTGTCATACATTGTTTTTGTGCAAAATGGGAGAGCGTCTTAACCGGGGCGTAAATCCTTGCGGATCACGAATTTCAGGCCCGACCAGGTCTCATCCACTGCACATTTTTTTGTGTCGACAAAGCCGATAGCCAATCCGGCCTTTTGAACAGCGGCCTGATCTATCTCGGTTGGCATTTTCGATGCCTTTTTCGGCCAACTCACCCAGACTTGCCCGGCAGGATCAATAAGGGTGCGTAGGGTGTTGAGATGTTTCTCTAGCGCGGCCTGTTCGCTCACAAAAATATGAGCCGCTTTGATGCCTTTTGAGGGTTTTGTTTCGTCGATCAGGTGCAGGCCATATTCATCGATTTCTGCGCGGATGCTGTCGGGCATGTCGGCAAACCACACGCGCATGCCGTCCTTCAGGTTGAGCTTCTTGGCTAGCGGTGTTCCGGAATATCCTGCGGGCATGAGCTATATTCTCCTCACTCGTCATGCCAGCGCAAGCTGGCATCTCAGGAGGATAAACGCAAGCTGTGCGATGTGAGGCCCGAGACCCCAGCCTTCGCTGGGGTGACGCGATGCATCAATCCGTCATCCAGTCGCGGAAGAAACTCTCATGCGCTTCGCGCAGGTCGGAGAGGGGGATGGAGAACGATAATTTGTGATGGCCATTGGCCTGATACGTCAATGCTTTACCGCCAACCTGTCCGATTTCAGTGCAATCCACACCATGTTCTTCCGCCAGTTTTTGAACCATATCTTCTTTAGAAGCGACGAGATATCTCGCTTGTCCTTCGCCAAACAGGGCGCTTGTTTCGCTCGCGGGATCTTCGGTGAAAAACTTTGCTCCGATATTCGAGCTTAGCGCCATTTCAGCCAATGCAACGAGCAGACCACCATCTGATATGTCGTGACAGGACGATATCATTCCATCCAAAATCAATTGACGAACGAAATCGCCATTCTTCCGTTCCACATCCAGATCGACTGGCGGTGGCGCGGTGCCTTCCTGCTCCCGCATTTGCTTAAGCCAAAGCGATTGTTCCAAATGTCCGAGCCCTGCATTGTCGCTTCCGTGGCAATGCGGTGACGGATCGCCAATCAGCCAAAGACGAGAGCCCTCTTCCTTGAACCCAATGGTCATCATCTTGTCGAGATCATCGATCAGCCCGACCGCGCCTATCGCTGGCGTCGGCAGGATCGCGTGGCTTACACCGTCTGCTCCGGTGGTCTCATTATATAGACTGACATTGCCCGACACGATCGGCATATCCAGTGCTTCGCAAGCTTCGGCCATACCCTCGATACAGCCAACAAATTGCGCCATGATGTGCGGTTTTTCGGGATTGCCGAAATTCATACAGTCGGTGGTGGCGAGTGGTTTTGCACCCACCGCGCAGAGGTTGCGATAGGCTTCGGCAAT
>CALKXX010000107.1 GCA_938003725.1 uncultured Sphingomonadaceae bacterium
GGCGGCGGACCGGCCTGCTTCACCTGGTCGCCTCAACGATTTGCGTCATATTGTCTATAAACAAGCCGACGAACCGTGGCGGCGGGCACGAAAAAATCTGGGCCTGATGATGCGCGAGGGTTTGCTCAAAGAAAATATTGATGGAGAGGCCCTGCTCTGGGCGCATAGCCGCCTGATCGCCCGTCCAGAGGAACGCCGCATCCTGATGGTGATTTCCGATGGCGCGCCGGTCGACGATTCTACTCTATCGGTCAATCACGGCGCCTATCTGGAAAACCATCTGCGCAAAGTGATCGAGTGGATAGAAGGCCGCTCGCCGGTGCAACTGGTCGCCATCGGCATCGGCCATGATGTTACGCGATATTATAAAAGGGCCGTCACCATAATGGACGCCGAGCAACTGGGCGGCACAATGGTTGAGCAGCTCGCCGGACTGTTTGATGAGGAAAGTAAATGAACGTAACTGAAGCCGTCACATCCCGCCGATCCATCCGTCAGTTTCTCGACAAGCCGGTCGACAAGTCTGTCATTGAGCGCGTGCTCGAAACTGCGCAGCGATCTCCGTCTGGCGGCAACACACAACCTTGGAACGCGGTCATTGTCGGCGGTGATGAACTCACGCGCATCACCAACGCGATTAAAGCAAAGGTGCCCGAGGCACCGATGGGTGAAGGTCATGAATATGCGATTTATCCGGGCGAGCTGGATGGCCGGTATGAAGAGCAGCGGCGCGGCGTTGGCAAGGCAATGTTCGACGCCATTGATCTGGCGCGCGACGACAAAGCTGGTCGGATCGCACAAATGGCGAAAAACTGGGACAGCTTTGGAGCGCCGGTTCAGCTATTCACGTATACCCGCAAATATATGGGGCCGCCGCAATGGTCCGATATGGGCATGTGGATGCAAACCGTGATGCTCCTGCTGCGCGAGGAAGGCCTGGACAGCTGTTCGCAGGAAATCTGGGCACTATATGGCACCTATATGCGAGAACTTCTTGGCATTGATGACGATCATATTTTCTTTTGCGGGATGGCCATTGGATATCGCGATCCAGCCGCGCCGATCAACAATTTTGAGGTATCGCGTGTACCTTTGTCCGAAAATGTAAAATATTTGGGTCTTTAGCGAAGTTAAGCACCTGAATATGTTAATAATTTTTTAAACATGTTTCAAATGGTGACAATTGTCACCTGTTTTACGCGGACCTGTCGATAAATTACTATACCAGACTCGGATTCCCTGCTTATAGCCAATGCTGAGGGTAAATCGGGTCGCAAACAACAGCTTAGTCAAATGGGCTATGTTGTAATTGTTTTTGTGTGGGGGATTTATGACCAGTTCGAGAAGACTAAGCCTTTCTGTGCTGGCTCTTTCGGTTGCGACCTTTCCCGCTATGGCCATGGCACAGGGCACGCCGGTCACACTTCGTGACAGTTTCCCGATCGGAAATAGCGACGGCATCTTGTGTCAGGTTCAAGATCGCAGCCTAGAGAACAAGGCCAAAAAGAGTATTTTTGATCGCAGCTGGGCCGTGGTTTGCCGCGATTCAGCTCGTCCCGTCGGATATATATACGCATCACGCTCAACGGATAGCGAGCTATTGAAACGGATCACTCCGCATCGCAGCGATCCGGTCTCCTGTCCTGACACGGGTTCAAGCAAACTGATCGACGGTTTTCGTCACAATGAATGCACACTTGCCTCAGAGCCGGTGGCGTTTTCGGTTTACACCGGCAATAAGGGTCGCACGGCCTATGTTGCCGAAGGATTGACGGCATATGACAGCGCCACGTTGCTGGCCCTAAAATCTGTGGTGGATGACCGGATCGCTGACGGCCAAATCGATGTGGCAACGACATCTGTTGCCGATCCCTTTGCATTTGCCCGGGTGCAAGCTTCAACGCTCAAACCGGAACAGGCCTTGGCGGAAGGTTATCGGCGCAACTTGAGCGGCGATTATGCCGAAGCTGCTGCATTTTTTGAAACATTGCAGCAACGTACTTCCGGGATGCAAGGAGAAGATATCAACCCCGACGAATATCTGGTGAACCGAGCGTTGCAAAAGTCAAATCTTGGCGAATTTGCGGAAGCGGATTCCTTGTTTGAGCAAGCCGGCGAACTCAATTCCGGAAACCCCGTTACGGAGCGTCTGCGGCGAAATTTTGAGGGAATGCACCTGCTCAATCAGGGGCGTTTCGACGAAGCTGTTGCCCGGATAAACTTGCCCGTCCGGTCGGCTCTTATTGAAAAGACCGCGCTGGCCGAAAATCTGGAAATTACCACACCGATCGCTTCTCGCATCAATGGCAGCGACAAAACGTCTAACCTGCTTGGCTTTTCTGATAATCTGAAACTGACGGACAGGGAACGAGCAGAGATTATTGATGCGCAGGCGCTCCAGCTCATCGGCACGGCCCAGCGCATCAATGGCGATATGACCGGCGCACGCAGCGCCCTGCTTGACGCCTATAGCAGAGCCGTTGCGGTCCGCGATGGCCGCGTGACGTCTATCACCCGGTTGCGTGTGCAAATATTGGCAGAGCTAGCCCTGGTTTCGGAGTCCGGCGGACAGTTTGACGATGCGGAACAATTGCTGCGCAGCGGACTAGATCTATTATCTGTGCAATATCCCGAAACGCGCGCCGTAAACGGAGCTAAGGCACGGCTCGCATCCTATTTATTGCGGCGCGGCAATGAAGTCGAAGCACGCAAGCTATACGGCGAAGTTATTGAGAACTCGCTTGGTAAACGTAGCGCCATTTCAGGCATGACCAATCAACTCACCCCCTATTTCCGGTTGTTGAGCGACGATGATTCTTCTGCGGTCGAATTTTTCAAAGCGTCGCAAATATTGATCCGCCCCGGTGTAGCGGAAACACAGGCGGTTCTATCACGCGAATTGAGCGCCGGCACGGATGAAGCAGCACGGTTATTCCGGCAATCGACCAATTTGGCGCGAAATATCGAGCGATTGCGTATCCGGTTTTCCGCGCTTGGAAAAGTTGCCCAGACGGCGACGACCACGCGCGAGCGCAACGACCTTGCTGCCGAAATTGACGGCCTGGAACGCAGCCAGCAGCTCACATTGGTGAAGTTGGCTGAATACCCACAATATCGCGCGGTTTCGGCGCGGGCCATCACACTTGACGATCTTCGGGCACAAATGACGCCCGATGAAGCCTATATGCGGATGGCGATTGTCGGTCGTAACATCTTCATGTTCTATGCAGATCAGGAATATGCGACGGCTTATCGGGTCAACCTCAGCGAAGATGATCTGGACTTTAAAGTGGATACGATCCGGGCTTCTATTTCTACCTTGGAAAACGGGCAATATGTTACCTATCCCTTTGACGTATCTGCGGCCCGAGATCTGTATAAGATTTTATTCGAACCGGTTACGACCCGCCTTGCCGCCAAATCACATTTGATATTCGAACCAGATGGAGCGATGCTGCGTCTGCCGATAAATTTGTTGGTGACAGATGATGCTTCGGTCACGGAATATCTCGCCCAAGCAGATGAAATAGATGGCGATCCGTTTAATTATGTTGGTGTGAACTGGCTGGGCAGTCAGGCGGATATCAGTACCGCGGTTTCTGCGCGCGCTTTTTCAGACGCGCGTCAGGCGCCCC
>CALKXX010000108.1 GCA_938003725.1 uncultured Sphingomonadaceae bacterium
GAAGTTCAGACGCTACGTTCTCAGCTTAGCGAGGCGCAAACGGACAATAAGCAACAAACTGAGCAACTCGCGGTAAAAGTAGCTGAAGTAGAAAAAGTTGCGCAGGCGAGCGATGGTGTTTCGGTTAAATTTAAGGGAGCACCTGAAATCAAGACCGATGACGGATGGAGCTTCAAGCCCAGAGGTCGTGTGCTGTTTGACTTTGCGAACCTGTCCGTTCCAGATGGTATAAATGTACCGGGTGAGGGGTTTACGAACGAAGCAAGGCGTGTGCGACTTGGTGCGCAAGGCTCAATCCCTGGCGGATTTGGTTATAAAGTTGAAGTCGATTTTTCCAGTGGCGTTGAGTTAACCGATGCGTTGATTAGCTACAAAGCTGGCGATTTGAAGCTAACGGTCGGTCAGCATAACAACTTCCAGTCGCTCGAAGAACTTTCCTCCAGCAATGATACCAGCTTCATTGAACGTTCTGCATTTACCGATGCCTTCGGATTTGAACGAAAGGTCGGAATTTCGGCAGAGTTTAAAGCCGGTGACGTGCTGTTACAGGGTGGGGTTTTCACCGATAATATTGAGGATCTAAGCGATGCCAATGATAGTATTGGTGTCGATGGACGTGTCGTATACGCGCCGAAAGTCGGCGATACACAGCTTCATTTTGGCGGATCGGCACATTGGAGAGACTTGGGCGACGACATTACTTCTGTTCGCTATCGTCAGCGACCGTTGGTTCATAGTGTTGACACACGCTTCATCAATACCGGGAACATCACAGGTGCAACTGCGGAAACCAGCTATGGGTTGGAAGCCGCCGTCATATCTGGCCGTTTTCATGCATCTGGCGAAACACATTGGGCAAAAGTAAGCCGGACAGCTATGCCTAATCCGACCTTTTTTGGTGGTTCCATTGAAGCGGGCGTGTTTCTGACCAATGATACCCGCGAATATAAAGGCGGTGTTTTTAAAGGTGTAAAGGTCAAAAACCCTGTCGGAGATGGTGGTGCAGGCGCTTTGCAGTTCAATATCCGTTATGATCGCTTAGACTTAGTGGATGCGGGGATTATTGGCGGCACGCAAGATGGATATATGGCGTCGCTGATCTGGACTCCGGTGGACTATGTGCGTTTCATGATCAATTATGGTCATCTGGAATATGGGAATGCATTGGGCATTGTTGCTGGCGCGCCGAATGAATATTCCGTCGACGTCATCGGTGCTCGGGCCCAAGTGTCGTTCTAAGATATTATCTATCAACTGAAGAGTAACTGCATATCGGTTTGGGTTGGCCTGCCTCTAGCTGATGGTGTCGGAGTCCAACGCATAACCGGCAGACCGAACGGTTCGGATAATATCTTTACGTCCGCCAATGTTGAGCGCTTTGCGGAGTCGTCTGATGTGAACATCTACTGTTCGCAGCTCGATATCGCTATCTTGTCCCCAAACGCTATCCAACAGTCGTTCTCTTGAAAAAACCCAGTTCGGGTGCTCTAAAAAATGCCGCAGCAGCCGGAACTCTGTGGGGCCCAGTGGGATGGTTTCAGCATCGCGTTTCACCTTATGCCCGACGGTATCCATTTCCAGATCCCCGAATGTTAGCTTCTCTCCCGCTAGAGCCGGCCGAACACGCCTGAGTACGGCTTTGACGCGCGCCAACAGCTCACGCGGACTGAAAGGTTTTGTGATATAATCATCAGCTCCCGTTTCCAGCCCGCGAATCTTGTCTTCTTCCTCCCCGCGTGCGGTGAGCATTATGATCGGGATATTCGCGGTGTCGGAAGACCGCCGAAGCTGGCGACAAACTTCGATACCTGACAGGTTTTCGATCATCCAGTCGAGCAGGATCACATCCGGCCTATGCTCCTGCACAAGCAGCAATGCTTCTTCGCCATCGGCTGTCTGAATGACGTCATATTCTTCTTTTTTGAAATTCCACGACAATAATTCCGCCAACGCTGCATCATCTTCAACAAGTAACAGTTTGGCATTTTGCATGATGGGTGTTCGCTCTACTCTTTGGCTTCCGCATCGTTCCAGATGTCGGTTGGGTTTTCGCCGCGATCGCGTTCTGGCATTTGTTCACCTTTTGCGGCGAAATAGACCATCTCAGCGACATTAGTGGCATGATCGCCAATCCGTTCCAGGTTTTTGGCAATGAACAGCAAATGTGCTGCTTCGCCAATATCTTTGGGATTCTCGATCATATGCGTAATGGTCGCGCGAAAGATACTCGTGTAAAAATCATCTACCACTTGATCACGTTCGCTCACTTCCTCAGCCAAGTCTGCGTCGCGGCGGGCAAATGCTTCCAGGGAATCTCGCACCAATTCCGATGCCACTTTCGACATCGACGGCAATAGGGATATTGGACCCAGTTTCTTACTCTTCGTGATAAGGGGAACGCGTTTTGCAATATTTTTGGCATAATCACCAATGCGTTCAACCACGCCAGATATTTTGAAAGTCGCAATCAGTTCGCGCAGATCATCCGCCATAGGCGCCCGTAGCGCGATTGTCTGAAAAGTAAGGTCATCGATCCGGCGTTCCAAATCATCGATTAACTTATCTTCCTCGACGACCTGATTGGCGAGCTTAAGATCATGTTTCTCCAGCGCCTTCATAGCCTTGGCAATGGCTTGCTCACTTCGACCGCCGATTTCCGCGACCATCCCGCGCAGTTCATTGATGTCCGTGTCGAAGGCTTTGACGGTATGTTCGGTGCCGCTATTTGGCATATTTTCGGTTCCTTCTATTCAGATCAGCCGTAGCGACCAGTAATATAGTCGCGTGTTTTTTCCTGTGTCGGATTGGTGAATATGTCCGATGTGACGCCATATTCGACCAACGTCCCCAAATGGAAAAACGCCGTACGTTGAGAAACGCGGGCGGCCTGTTGCATATTGTGGGTCACGATGACGATAGCATATTTCCCGCGAATTTCGTGAATAAGCTCTTCGATCTTGGCTGTCGCGATTGGATCGAGTGCGGAACATGGTTCATCCATCAGGATGACTTCCGGGTCCACGGCAATTGCGCGCGCGATACATAGTCGTTGTTGCTGCCCGCCGGAAAGTGCAGTGCCGCTGTCATCCAGCCTATCCTGAACTTCACCCCAAAGACCGGCGCGTTGGAGTGAGGTTTCTACAATATGATCCAGCTCGTCCTTGCCACTGGCAAGTCCATGGATCCGCGGACCATAGGCAATATTGTCATAGATTGATTTTGGAAAGGGGTTTGGCTTTTGGAACACCATGCCGACGCGTGCGCGCAATTGAACAACGTCCATGTCGGGCGCATATATATCCTCGTTGTCTAACTCGATATCACCGGTCACCTTCGCGATAGGGATTGTGTCGTTCATGCGGTTTAGGCACCGTAAAAAAGTCGATTTCCCGCAACCGGACGGGCCAATAAAAGCGGTCACATTGTCCATATTTATGTCAATGGAAACGCCATTGATCGCCTGCTTCTCTCCGTAATATACTTCGACATTGCGCGTGGTCATCTTTGGGCTGCCTTCGCCGGCGCTTATCGACGATACGCCGCCGGAAGCAGTTTCGCTGCCATTTTCAATGTGTTCGATATCGTTCATGTCAGTCTCTACCATCGGGTTTCAAAGCGGTTACGCAGGTAAATCGCGAGCGCGTTCATGGTTAGCAGGAATAGGAGCAGGACGATAATCGCCGCCGATGTTTTTTCGACGAATCCGCGATTAACTTCATCTGACCAAAGGAAAATCTGGACCGGCAAAACGGTTGCTGGATCAGTAACGCCGTTTGGCGGTGTTGCGATAAATGCGCGCATGCCAATCATCAGCAACGGCGCTGTCTCGCCAAGCGCTCTGGCCATCCCGATAATTGTACCGGTCAAAATACCGGGCAGGGCCAACGGCAATACATGGTGAAACACGACTTGAATGGGACTTGCCCCTATGCCCAGAGCGGCCTCCCGAATGGAAGGGGGAACAGATTTCACGGCGTTTCGGCCGGAAATCACAATGACCGGCATGGTCATAAGCGCCAGGGTCAATCCGCCAACCAAAGCGGCTGATCGTGGTAAGCCGAAGATATTCAGGAATACGGCCAATCCGAGTAATCCGAAAATGATAGACGGTACTGCGGCAAGATTGTTGATCGATACTTCGATCAGATCCGTAATCCGGTTTTTCGGAGCATATTCTTCGAGATAAAGTGCCGCCAGAACGCCAATTGGAAATGCCATTAACAACGTAATAATCATCGTAATCAATGATCCTTTCAGCGCGCCCCAGATACCGACTTGCATCGGGTCGGTGGCATCGCTGTTGCTCAGGAAATTCCAGTTAAAACCGGTGGATAGTTCATTGTCGAATTTTGCAACGATCTGTTCAGCAGCCTTGCTACCATCGGATTTATACGCAACGTCAATTTCCGATTCGACCGGCAGGGTCAGCGTTGTTTTCTGCTCCACAATATTCGGGTTTTGCAGAATGGCGCTTCTTACAGCCTTCCATGCTCCAGCGGAAAATAGCTCGCTATTCTCGCCATATTGGATATCGATACCGGCGTCGACGATCTCCTGCACGCCTAGAGATTTCAGATTTGCTTCTGCATTTGGACCTTCGAACTGACTAGCGGAGGCGCCGCCGGTCAGTGCCGGAAAATCAAGGTCGAGCGGCAACTCGGTTTGAGTGAACCCGCGCAATCCGTTTCCGACCATGACAAACAATAGAAACGCCAGAAAGCTCGCAGATAGCAACACGGAACCGATACCTAGTGTTTTGAATCTGCGTTCCGCGGCATAACGTTTTTTGATACGTCGCTGCATAACTTCTCCGCGCCAGTCGGTAGGCGTAGGGTCAACGGGTGATATCGCTGCACTATTCATATGCTTCTCGGTATTTTTTCACGACGCGTAGCGCGATCAGATTGAGCAGCAGCGTGACGATAAACAGCACCAGGCCAAGGGCGAAAGCCGCCAATGTTTTGGGGCTGTCAAATTCTTGATCGCCGGTGAGTAATTGAACAATCTGCGTCGTTACAGTGGTGACACTGGAAAATGGATTGGCCGTCATGTTCGCGGCCAGGCCAGCAGCCATCACCACGATCATCGTTTCTCCAATTGCGCGGCTGACGGCAAGCAGTACGCCGCCCACTACACCGGGCAACGCGGCCGGGATAAGCACTTTTTTGATGGTTTCGCTTTTCGTCGCCCCCATGGCCAGCGATCCGTCACGCATCGCGCTGGGCACTGCGGCGATACTGTCATCTGCCATCGAGGATACGAAAGGAATGATCATGATTCCCATAACAACTCCGGCCGCCAACGCGGACTCCGAAGACGCGTTTGAGATACCTATGGAAACGGCGAAGTCACGAAGGGCAGGGGCCACCGTTAATGCTGCAAAATATCCGTAAACGACAGTTGGTACACCGGCCAGCACTTCCAAAATTGGTTTCATCCAAGCACGAAATGTTGGTGGAGCATATTGCGTGAGATAAATTGCACTCATCAACCCCAACGGGATGGCAACGATCATGGCGATGATCGCACCGATGAAGACGGTCCCCCAAAAAAGAGGGATTGCGCCGAATCCACTCTCGCCGCGCGGGCCCGCCACTGCTTTTGGATTCCATTCGGTCCCGAAAAGAAAGTCGATAGGCGAAACCATTGAAAAGAAACGGGCAGACTCAAATATCAGGGAGACAAAAATGCCGATTGTCGTCACGATTGCGATCAGTGATGCCAAGAGTAGAGTCATCATAGTGACGCGCTCAATTTTGGTCCTTGCCCGCAATTCCGGTTTGATCTTGAGCCAGGCAAATGCTCCGCATGCAAAAACCAGCAGCAATGCTGCCACCATACCAATTGTTTGATAATAGCTCGTTGCCGCCTGATAGGGCTCGACCATTGACGTCGACAACGGGTTAAATGCTTTGGTTTGATCACCATTGGCGATAGACCGAGCCTCCGCGAGAATGGAACCGCGAGTAAATCCGTCCTTGGGAAGAGCTTCGGCAGCAGGGCTGGTCAATGCAGCATCAGTGATCAGAGCGGGGCTAACAATATTCCATATTGATAGGAAAAGAATCGCAGGCACAACGCCCCACAATGCAACATACCAACCATGATAGTTAGGGAGCGAATGCACGCTGCCTTTTGACGAACTAGCCGCAACCAGTCGCGCAGCTTTAGCGCGGCCAACAACCCATCCCAACAAACCCAGGCCAATTACCAATATGAGGAGGGTCGTTGTGTTCACAATGTACGAATCAATCCCTGTTCAGAGCAGGCCGTGACCAGCATCACAGCCCGCCCCTATTTAAACCTATTTCAGTTCTGTACCAGTCAATATTGGCATGTTTTTAACTCTGTCCGCCATTGCGGCACGAACGTCGTCGGGAGAGGCAATAAGTCCGGATTTGATGAGATAGCCATCTTTTCCGCCGGCATTGACAAATTCAGCCATATATTCACCCAATCCAGGGATAACGCTAATATGCTGTTTCTTTACATAGACATATAAAGGTCGTGCACCCGGATATTGACCCGAAGCGATCGCATCATATTCGGGAGCCACACCCTCAACAGCGATACCGCGAACACTATCGGTATTTTCTTCCAGGAAGCTATACCCAAAAATCCCGACGCTATTCGGGTTTGCTTTTAACTTCTGAACGATAAGATTGTCATTCTCACCCGCATCGATATAGGGGCCGTCGGCGCGGACGTCGTGACAAACAGCATCATATTCGTCTTTGTTGCTGTCTTTTAGTGCCTTGGTCGCAGCATCAGTTTTGCAGCCAACCTCCATAATCAACTCCGTCAAC
>CALKXX010000109.1 GCA_938003725.1 uncultured Sphingomonadaceae bacterium
AGGTCTTTCGTTATTTTACTGGTCAGTGGACCCTTGATCGGTTGAACCTTGGTCCGTGGAGCCCTGATCAGTCGAGCCCTGATCGGTGGACCCTTGATCAGTGGAGCCCTGATCCGTTGACCCTTGATCTGTTGAGCTTCCCTCCGCTGAACCGCCGTCGTCGGACGGTAACTCATCGCCAGCCATGGTATCCATGGATTGGTCGGGTCCGATCGCACCTTCTTCAGATGCGGCCGCTTCTGAATTGTCAGCCTCATCGGCTGCTTCGCTGCAGGCGGCTGTGCCAGCAGCAAGAAATATTGCGGATGAAATAGTAAGAAATTTGCGCATATTGATCTCCCTCTTAGATATAAAAACTATATGAAATTTAGCTTTGATAGCAAGGTTCTATATTTTTCTTCTGATCTTAGCGGTTCGAGAAATGGGTCGTTGAGAAGATAAACAAGCCCTGAGTCGCCTTCTGCCTGCGCTCTAGCCAAGGTGCTAAAGGCAGCGTCGGTTTCACCCCACTGCGCCAGCACCTGTGCCTGTTGATAAAGACCATTGTCTCCATATTCCTCAACCAACCGATCAAATAGTTTTTGAGCATCGTCGTCTTGTCCTTCACGATTTGCTATGACAGCGCGGCCGGGCAAAGAAATTAGACTATTTCTTTCCTGCGCATAGGCATTCTTCGCCTCTTCCAGTTGGTCAAGCATGAGGAAAGCATTGCCGATATCACCGTTGACGCTATTGCGTTCCGGATTGATTTGAAGGGCCTTTCGCGCGTAATTTATCGCGTCATCGTAGCGCGTTTCGGCATATTTTATTACGCCCGCAGATTTGAAGATGGATGCATTTAGCGGGTCGAGCTGAGAGGCACGTTCAATCGCTGCATTTGCCTTGTCAAATTCGCCTGTCCGCGCCTGATAAATGGCATAGCGACTAAACACATCAACATTGCTCTGTGCCAATGCGTAGGCCCTTTCAAAAGGCGCGCGGGCGCCTCCAACATCAAGCCGTCCATAAAATAGGGCATAGCCGAGTGCTGAGAAACCGGCTGCAAATTCCGGCGCGATTTTCGTTGCTCGCACTGCTTCTTCGACTGCTTCGGTATACAATCTTTCCCTTTCACCGCGATCGGCATATTGGTTGGCGATGACCGCCAATGACCGCGAACGGCTCGCTCTGGCTGCGGCATAGTTCGCGTCAATGGTGATGGCCCTGTCAAACATCGCAAGAGCTTTGCGTTCGCTAACCTCATCAACGTGGGAAGCAAAAATATCTTGACCGCGAAGGAAAACATCAAAGGCGGCAACACTTTCGGTGCCGCCAATATGCGTTTTACCATCGCCGATGGAATCATTGTCGATCCGAAGGGATAGGGCGGATGCTACCGCTGTCGCAATCTCTGTTTGAAGTGCAAAAATATCTATCATCGGTCGTTCAAACGTCTCTGCCCATTCGCTAAGTCTCGTTTTGCCATTTGTTAGATCAATCGCGATTTTGATCCGATTACCGGACTTTTGTACATTGCCATCCAGTAAATATGTGACGCCAAGCTTTTCGGCAATATTGCGGACATCTCCCTCATAGTTCCGAAAATTGTTGGACGATGCTTGCCCCATCACTTCCAGCAACCGGTTGCGCGAGAGTTCCGAGCGAATCTCTGATGCCATTCCATCCGAAAAATAGACTTGTTCGGGATCGCCGGTCAGGTTTACGAAGGGTAGGACGGCGATCCGCCTTTCGCTATCATTCGCGGAAAACTGGCCGCTTTGCCATAGCGCGATACCGCCACCGGCGATCACAAGTGTTGCTGCGCCAGCCAGCAAATGCCGCCGATTAACAGTTGGTTTTGCCGCACCCGCCGGATCGGCCAATACAGGTGATCTGTCGACCAGCGTGCGAATGGCTTGCAGCGCCTTTTGCATTTCGGGAGAGTTTGATTTCGCTCCAGCACGAGATATGTTAATAAATTGAAATTGCCGGAATCCTAGCGGCGGCTCACTACCGTCAATTGACAACGGGACCAGGCAGCTGCGGTCACGCCCACTTGTCGCTTCGTCATGAACCCAATGAGAAGCCACCGATGTTTTAGACCATAACACCACCACAGCACTGGCGTTCTTAAGTGCTTCCTCAGTGACGCGGTTAAATCGCGCGCCGCCTTCCAACAGTCCGTCCCACCATACGCTAATTCCCGCATCTTCAATCGCATCGATTATTGGCTTGGCGGCCTTGATATCGGCGCGCGAGTAGCTAAAAAACACGTCAGTGTTGATACTATCGTCAAGTACCATATCTTTGGGATCCCTGGGTTCAGACATCCGTAATTTCCCATTTGGTCATAGCGGGACCACCCGACCGGGTTCGAACTTCGTTTTGGCGGCGGCAATCCACCTCAAATAAGGGTATACATAAGCCGATACCGATGGATTGTCATTTGCGCCGCATCCAACAGCCCAAGAGATTATACCGACTTGAACCTTTGTCCTGCCCTCATAACCAATAATCGGTCCACCACTGTCTCCTAAGCACGTGAAAATACGTCCACCTTGCCTGGCTGCCGCAGAGTTTTTGGGTGTGACTGCGCACAACATAAAATTGGTTACTTTCCTGCCGTAACCCGGTCTTCTTTTGCAAAGTTTGCGTGTCAGAATATCCATCTCTCCATATCTTAGGGCAGCGGGGTTGCGCTGAGCTCCACCGGCGCTTGTCATCCGCGTATTCGAGCCGCCGACTTCCGCCATTACGCCCCATCCATACCAGCTTACCTTGCTGTCGCTCGCAACGCGCGCCGACGGCAATTTTATGGTTTTGGCCTTACTCCAGATTCTGCGCACAGTGCTATGGTCTGGCTTAATCTTGATGAGCGCGATGTCGTTGGGATGTCTGCCCGGTCGATAGTTTTTGTGCACAACAATGGAATCAATAGCGAATGTGGTTCCTCCGTAGCTAAGGTTCTGGGTCCCCAGCTTGACGCGGCGATATTTGAGGACACTCTGCCGTGCGGCCGGCGAACCTGCAAACGGTCGATTTGCAACACAATGAGCCGCCGTCAGGACGATATTTCGTGCAATCAACGTTCCGCCACAGCGATGGGTTTTTTCATATAGCTTCCAGTTTACCCTGCTGAGGGTCGCGTTGGCGCGGAGAGATGGCGGGGTCGCGTTATTGGTTGCGTAGAGTTGTACCTGCCATGGTGCCGACAGTGGGGCAGCTTTATACCCTCCGCCGCCACGTTCCGGAGCAGCAACATCCGATGTCCATGCGGAAATTTGCCAGTGATCTGGGATTTGCTGAATTGTTCCGTCGGCAGATTGCAGAAGGCTAAGGTCAATGGGGTGATCGGATGCAATAGTAATATAGACATAGATTTTGGACGAATCTGGGGTCAAGTCATCATCGTCTCCCTCTAAGGTTATACCATCGCGCGTTTCAATGCCTCCCGGCCGCAATGCAACTTGTCTATCGGGATTTAGCGGTCGTAAGATGCTGGTGTTATTTTCATTGTCAAAGCGAACGACAGCAATATATTTTTCGTTGGCCCCCTGATTTTCAACGGTGAGTGTATAGCGATCCCAGCAGTCATAACCGAGGTTTCTGGGGCAAACGAGACCCAGCATGTTTATGCTGGTTTTAATTCCGGATGTCGCTCCGTTTTGTCCTC
>CALKXX010000110.1 GCA_938003725.1 uncultured Sphingomonadaceae bacterium
ATGTCCGACATTCCCGTGGTCGGCGCGAGCGGATCAATATCCGCTATTTTGGGGGCATATGCGCTGTTATTTGCACGCAATGAAGTGAAGCCCCTGGGGCCGATACCAGGATATATCGTCCGAATTGTTTGGCTAACCCTCGCATGGATTGCAATCCAGATGATGATCGGCATCGCAACCTATGGCGATGTGAACGGGATAGCAATATACGCACATATTGGCGGGTTTGTAGCGGGTTTGCTGCTTGTTCGACCCTTGCTGCAATGGCGGTTTCGCTCCGCCTAGAACCAACTATCGCTCCGGCAGCTATGCTTCCGACGGAAGGTCCGGCGCTAGCAATTTATGCAGATGAACGATGACATATTTCATCTCGGCATCATCGACCGTGCGCTGGGCGTTTGATCGCCAGGCATCTTCTGCTTCTTCATAGTTCGGATAAACGCCAACCAAGTCGATCTCTGATAGATTTTCAAATTCAATCCCACGTGGATCTTCGACGCGTCCGCCCATGACCAAGTGGATTTTGCTGCGTGCTTCTTCGCTCATTATTTGTCCTGCTTATTTTCTTTTGCTGCTTCCTCCGCAGCTATCGCCGCGCTCTTAGCAACTTCGAGGGCTTTGCCAAACAAATCTTTGAATTGATCTCGCAAACTGCCGGAACTCAAACCCATTTCGGCCATTTTCTCCTGGCCAGCATCTTTGGCCGCATCCACTGCTTTTTTCGCGGTGTCGTTAATGGCTTTCCCTGCACTGCCAACCATTTTGTCTTCGACTTTGGTTCGGGGGAGCAAAGCTGCGATAATCGCGCCTAGTGTCAATCCGCCCAGCACAGCAGTTAATGGATTTTTATTGATTGTATCGCTCGATTTTTCAGCCGCTTTTCGCGTCGCGTCGCGGGTGACTAAAGCGGTGACCTTAGCTTTCTCACTCGCGAGTTCCTTTCCCTGACCCAGCAATTCCGTAGCGCGCTCCTTGCCCTCCGACATGCGTTCTTTTGCTACCGATCTGCGTTCGCTTGCGAAATCTGTTGCGACATCTCTTGCATTGCTAAGCTTCTCTCGAGATGCTTCCCGAGCTTTGTCGAAACCTTCTGTCAGTTTATTCATCGGACTACCCCTCACGCGCTCCAGTCAATATCATCATAATCAGCTTCGGAATCGCCGTCATCACCTAAACGCTTTATCGCCGACTTTACCGGTTGGTACAGAGCGGCCGTCAGAACAGCACCGCCGATAGCAAGAATTGCAGCAGGATTAGACCGCGCTTTATCGCCTATTTTGTCTCCCATAACCGCGGCTCTCTCCTTTGTGGATTTCGATATACGATCCATCAGATTGTCCGGCTTTAGCTCGGTACGAATATTGTTTAGGCTTTTGGAAAACTGCTCATGCCGGACTTTGCGCGCTGCGGACAGGTTACGTAGGGACGTTATGTTATCATTTTTGCCCACTATTTTTCCTCTCCGTCCAACGGCAATTTTTTGGCTTTGCCGATCGCCGCAAGTAACAAAGCTCCGCCGCCGATAAGGGATACACCTCCAATAACCGCGGTCGCCGCACCGGGGCCGATCCAGGATGCCAGCGTTATCAACGCCCCCCATATCAAGGCCGTCAAACCAGCTGTCAAAATGGCAATGCCCAGGCCAAAAAAGATCAAAATCTTCTTTGCTGCGTCGACATTTGCGGTCATTTTGGCGCGGTAGTAAGCAATTTCAGTGCCTACCAAGTTTTTGGCGTCGTCGGCGATTTCCTGAATTTGTTCGGCTAGCGGTCGTTCATCTATTTTTACAGATGGGTCTGACCGCAACGGTTCTGTACCCGCCGAAGTCGCAGAACGCTGTTCCGCGATTTCGTCGTTCACCGCCAAAGCTTGATCGGGATCATCTTCTGATGCCAAAATTCAACCTTACCTATACTTTGCCGTCAACCGCTTGGATCAGACGTCTTTATCAGAACCCGATTTTATCAGGCGGGCGACCACAAATCCAATCGCAGCAGCGGCACCAATTGCGACGGCAGGGCTCTTTTTCACAAAGCCGCGTGCGTCTTCAACGATTTCATCAATCTCTTTTGAATCGATCTTTTCGGCAAGGTCGGCAACAGCGTCCGCAGCAGAGCGCGCATAGTCACCATATTTTGCACCGACATTTTCATCAATTGTATGGGCGCTATTTTCGATCATCTTGCTCAGGCCGCCCATCGCATCGCTAGTTTTTGCTTTGCCGTCGGTAGCGACCGATCTTGCTTTCGTTACAGCGCGGTCCTTGAATTCACTGGATGTCGATGCTGCGGCTTTTGTGGCATCGGTTTTCTTGGGTGCTGCTTTTTTCGCAGCTGTTCTTTTGGCAGCTGTGGCTTTCTTTGCCGCAGGCTTTCTCGTAGCCGGCTTTTTCGCGGCAGTTTTCTTCGCAGTGGTCGATTTTGTTGTCTTAGCGGTCATGTTGATCCTTCCTCGAATAATCTTCTACTCTTTAAGTGGCACATTGTTGCGACAATTCAAGAGGCAAAAGGTTGCATTTCTCCTGAATTGCGCCGGGTTGGCATTGCTTTGATGTCAACAGCGCGATAGGGCCTTCGCATTAAAAATATCAAAACAGGATATACCAAATGACAGCAATTCTCGATCTTCATGCCCGTCAGATATTGGATAGCCGCGGCAATCCTACGGTCGAAGTGGATATACTGCTGGATGATGGAAGTTTTGGAAGAGCGGCGGTGCCATCTGGCGCCTCCACAGGCGCTTATGAAGCCGTCGAACTTCGCGATGGCGACAAAGATAAATATTTGGGCAAGGGCGTCCTAAAGGCCGTCGAAGCTGTCAATGGAGAGATTAACGAAGCCCTGATCGGTCTTGACGCAGAAGATCAGGAAGAAGTTGACGGTGCGATGATTGCACTGGACGGAACAGAAAATAAAAGCCGCCTTGGGGCCAACGCGATTTTAGGAGTGAGCCTTGCGGTGGCAAAAGCAGCAGCGGACGCCCGAGGATTACCGCTATACCGGTATGTTGGCGGTGTATCTGCGCATGTGCTTCCCGTTCCGATGATGAATATCATCAACGGCGGCGAACATGCCGACAATCCAATCGATATTCAGGAATTCATGGTGATGCCCGTTGGTGCTGATAGCCTGGCCGAGGGCGTACGCTGGGGTTCCGAGATATTTCACACATTGAAATCTGGACTGGCTGAAAAAGGTTTGGCAACGGCAGTGGGTGATGAAGGCGGTTTTGCGCCTGATCTTGCGTCGACCCGCGATGCGCTGGATTTCATTATGACATCGATTGAAAAGGCTGGCTTCAAAGCTGGTGATGAAGTTGTGCTGGCCCTCGATTGCGCCGCGACTGAATTTTTTGATCACGGCAAATATAATATTTCCGGAGAAGGAAAAATATTGAGTCCGGCGGAGATGTCTGACTATCTGGCTGAGCTTTGTCGCGACTATCCCATTAAATCGATTGAAGACGGGATGTCGGAAGATGATTTTGAAGGTTGGAAACTTTTGACAGATGCCATTGGTGACAAAGTTCAATTGGTCGGCGATGACTTGTTCGTGACCAACCCGGCGCGTCTTTCACAGGGGATCAAGGATGGTTTGGCAAACTCGTTGCTGGTGAAGGTAAATCAGATTGGAACGCTTACCGAAACGTTGGAAGCTGTGCGGATGGCGCAGAACGCGTCTTACACATCGGTTATGTCACATCGTTCCGGTGAAACTGAGGACGCGACGATTGCCGATCTGGCGGTTGCTACAAATTGCGGACAGATTAAGACCGGCAGCCTCGCGCGTTCCGACCGTTTGGCGAAATATAATCAACTCATTCGCATTGAAGAAGAGTTGGGCAATGTTGCTCAATATGGTGGACGGTCTATCTTTGGATAGACTCGGTTCATCGACAAAATTCATGTTTGTGTGAATTAAAGTATTAACGGGCTTGCCAGCGAATCAATATTCTGATTCAAGATAACTTATGGCACAGCGCGAAAAAATCACAGGTTTGGTCAAGTCGGCATTAGGGCCGGGATTTGCTCTGCTGACGCTGCTCGCGATAGCGGGCTATGCCGTGTTGGGGCCTACGGGCATTCTGGCTTGGGGTGACTATCAAGCGACCCTTGATGAGCGCGGTATGCAACTCGCAAAATTGGAGATTGAGCGTGACGCCCTTAAAAATCGCGTCGAGTTACTTGATCCAGCTGGCGCCGACCCAGACTTGATCGGCGAATTGTTGCGGAAAGAAGTCAATGTCGTACATCCCGATGAGATCATTGTTCCACTAAAATAACCTTTGGTGCTAAAAAAATTCCACTATTTTTCCGAGTGTAAAGGCCTTGGAAATTTGGTCATTCCGTTTATGGTGCCGTTGCACCCAACAGAGAGGAATCGGTCCGCGTGGTAAAAACACCAAGTAAGTCCGTAACGAAAAAAGCGGCTCCCAAAAGAAAGGCTGCCGCAAAGCCCAAGCAGGCATCAAAAAAAGCCGTAAGTACCGGCGGCCTAAAAACGCCGATTTACAAAGCCGATAAATCCGAGATGATGGATTTCTACAAAGAAATGCTTCTTATTCGGCGGTTTGAAGAGAAGGCCGGTCAGCTCTATGGCCTCGGCCTTATTGGCGGGTTTTGTCACCTCTACATTGGGCAAGAAGCGGTCGTTACCGGACTCCAATCAGCAATCGCGCCGGGAAAAGATAGCGTGATTACGGGCTACCGGGATCATGGTCACATGTTGGCCTGCGGCATTCACCCGAATATTGTGATGGCAGAACTTACCGGGCGTGCATCGGGCATTTCAAAAGGCAAGGGCGGATCCATGCACATGTTCTCGGTTGAACATGGCTTTTACGGTGGACACGGTATTGTAGGCGCGCAGGTGGCTCTAGGAACAGGGTTGGCATTTGCTCATAAATATAAAGAAGATGGGGGTGTCTGTCTGGCCTATTTCGGTGACGGAGCTTCCAATCAGGGGCAGGTCTATGAGAGTTTCAATATGGCGGAGCTCTGGCAGCTACCGGTCATTTATGTGATTGAGAACAACCAATATGCGATGGGAACTAGCGTCAATCGATCATCTGCTGAGGATCAACTATATCGGCGTGGCGAGAGCTTTCGAATTCCCGGCATGCAGGTTGATGGGATGGATGTGTTGGCGGTCCGTGGTGCGGTAGAAGAAGCCTTGAAAGATGTGCGCAGCGGAGGTGGTCCCGTTTTGATGGAACTGAAAACCTATCGTTATCGAGGTCACTCAATGTCCGATCCAGCCAAATATCGCAGCCGGGATGAAGTGCAGGATGTGCGCGAGAAATCTGACCCGATCGAACGGTTGAAAGCGATGTTGGTGAAGGAAGGCGTCAAGGAAGAAGAATTGAAAGCTTTGGACAAACAGGTTCGGAAGACAGTTTCCGAAGCCGCTGATTTTGCCGAAGAATCGCCGGAACCGGAATTGCCAGAGCTTTATACTGACGTCTTGGTGGAGCAATATTGATGGCTATTGAACTAAAAATGCCCGCTCTGTCTCCTACTATGGAAGAGGGTTCGCTCGCGAAGTGGTTTGTCAAAGAGGGCGATGAGGTCAGCTCGGGAGACATTCTGGCCGAGATTGAAACCGATAAAGCTACGATGGAATTTGAAGCGGTAGACGAAGGCGTCATCTCAAAAATACTGATCGCCGAAGGTACAGATGATGTTCCGGTCGGCACAGTCATTGCCGAAATGACCGGTGAAGACGAAGATGCAGATTCTGCCCCTTCTCCGGCGCCGAAGGCTGACAAGGAACCTGAGCCAACAGAAGCTCAGGAAAAACCGCCAGAGATCATGCGGGAAGCGCCTGCTGCCCCAATATCAAGAGCCGAAGACCCATCCATACCCGAAGGCACGAATATGGTTTCCATAACGGTCCGCGAAGCCTTGCGGGACGCTATGGCAGAGGAAATGCGCAAGGATGAAAATGTCTTTATAATGGGTGAGGAGGTTGCCGAATATCAAGGCGCCTATAAGGTGACTCAGGGTCTGTTGGACGAATTTGGTGCAAAACGTGTGATTGACACACCAATCACAGAACATGGTTTCGCCGGCATAGGAGCCGGAGCAGCGATGGGCGGTCTAAACCCGGTTATCGAGTTTATGACCTTCAACTTTGCGATGCAGGCGATTGACCACATCATCAATTCCGCTGCGAAAACCAACTATATGTCGGGTGGTCAGATGCGGTGTCCGATTGTTTTCCGTGGTCCCAATGGTGCTGCGTCACGAGTCGGCGCACAGCATAGTCAAAATTACGGACCTTGGTATGCAAGCGTACCTGGCTTAATCGTAATCGCCCCTTATGACGCCGCCGACGCAAAGGGCTTACTAAAAGCTGCTATCCAATCCCCTGATCCGGTTGTGTTTCTGGAAAATGAACTGCTCTATGGACGTTCATTCGAAATACCCGAGATTGACGACTATACGCTCCCTATCGGCAAGGCGCGGATCATGCGTGAGGGAAATGACGTTACGATCGTCAGCTATTCAATTGGCGTAGGGTTAGCGCTGGAAGCGGCGGATAATCTGGCAGGAGAGGGGATTGATGCCGAAGTTATCGATCTGCGAACCTTGCGCCCATTGGACAGCGAAGCGGTGTTGAGGAGCCTGGCAAAAACCAACCGGATGGTCGTGGCGGAAGAAGGCTGGCCAACTTGTTCTATCGCTAGCGAAATCGCGGCGCTTTGCATGGAACACGGTTTTGATGATTTGGACGCACCGATTATGCGCGTTACCAACGAAGATGTCCCGCTACCCTATGCAGCCAATCTTGAAAAAGCTGCGCTTATCGACAGCGATAGAATAATCGAAGCCGTGAAAAAGGTCTGCTATAAATAAGTGACTTAACTGCAGGCAGACGGTGTCTCACCATCATCGCCCACGCCAGCGGTCAGATTGCGTGTGTCACGAATATTAAATGCCGCCTGATGTTCGATGACACGGTCTTTGTAGAACATTTCGCCAAATAGTGGCTCATATTCGTAGAATACTTCAACGAACATAACGCCCGATCCGCTAGTCGCCGTTATCTCGTTACCCGCCTCTCCCATACCGGCAAATGCGGTTCCGGTGTCGCCGGTATTCTCGGGGCCATAGGCCGAAACATAAGTGTCCAGATCACCGGCACAGCGCTGCCAATGTATCCATTGACCGCCATCACCGTTCATCTCCAGGCTCGACAGAATGACCCGGCCTTTTTCGAATAGTTCGATATTCGCAGCCTGTAATTCCATACCCGTCAGCATCTGGTTCACGTCACCTTCAAAGACCGTTCGAGCGGTCGCAGAAGATGTAGACTGACCCATGCGGGATGCGTTGTCGGACAGATTCAACGCTGCCTGACTAACGCGCAATTGCGTGACGGTAAAATGCGCTGTTTCCAAACCAACCATGCCAAGGCCCGTAAAGATTGGCAAAGCATAGGCGAATTCTGTTAGCGCCAGGCCGGATTTGTTTCGAGCAAGGCGGGATAGAAATCCTTTGAACCTTTTTCCCGATTTTGGAATAGAAATATTCATGAGCAAATTACCTCGGTCGTGATACCGCTTTGATCGCCATAAGGCTGGTTTTTCAATACCGTGGTCGCGGAAATTGTGTTTTCCTGTTCCCAACCCATCATTTTCCAAAGGGGAAAAACCCGATCATAGCTGGTGGTTACGGTGTAGAGGACAACATCATTCGGGCCGCCGATTCCATCTGCCCCGATATCAGCATCCCAACTGCTATTGTCATTCACATCTTCATAGCATTCGCCGCTGTCATAACTGCCATTGCCATTCGTATCGGTAAATGCCTCGGCCTGTCCCACGCCATTATAGTCATAATAGCTGGTGCGCTCGAACGTCATGACGGCCTTCGGGCTAACCTTCTTGATTTGATCTTCTACGCCTTTATCGATCGCTGCAAGCTCAGCCGGACCTGTCTCAAGCGCAGCCTCGCGGGCAGCATGCTGCACAACACCGGTTAGCGTTGATTGCACATATACTGTGTAACCAAGGTCAAACAGACCAAGTAGCATCAGCATGAACACAGGTGCGACCATCGCAAATTCGACTAATGTGGCGCCGTCTTCGTTCTGCGAAAGATCGGATTTTCTGATCAACTTAATCATTGTGAGAGCCTCAAATCTGCAACCGTCTGTGCGATGGTTGTGAATGTATCATTCAAAGAGCTAGCGTTGGTGGATGTGAACGCGCTGTTTGCACTGGCGCAATTGCTCATCTCCGAAGAAAGCGATGTTGCAAACGCAATCACCCAGACACGAATACCTTTCGCTTTCGTAGCATCGCATAGAGCCAGAAAACGCTCTTTGTGATTTTGCGATGCGGTGGCCTCTATGCCCCCGCCGATAAAGCCGTTGTGGCGTTCAACGCCGTAAGCACTGTGATAATTATCGCCGATATCCAACTGACCGTCGGTGAAGAAGATCAAGTGGCGGCTGACATAGCCATTATTGGTAGCCGCTTCAGTCACATTCGTTTGGAATATGCCTTCTGGTGAGCTCACGCGCGCGCCCCACAACATACCCATATCATGATATGTACCACCGTCGGCAACCAGAGCATCGACATAGTTGTCAAATTCAGTCTCGGTCATGGTGCTGAAGAGTTTCGCTTTCAGCGGACAAGACACCTGTGATTTGTTCGTTGATGATGAATATGTTTGAGTGGCATTTCCAGCATCCCGGAAATAGGTCGCTTCGGGCCAATATGGCCGCCAGCGTGTTGCATCATTAGTTGGCGCAGCATCAATATCGAGGTCCTTGGTTGCGCCCGGTGTGATCATTTCTGAGGACGAGTTGTAAACTACATTGTCGCTGGCAATTGTATCCCGTTCGTGGATACACCCGCCCCAACGTGTTGGCGATGCGCTGACCTGAAACGGTAACGTTACGGCACTGTTGATATAGCTTCCGCCGGAATCTTTTGCGATCGAACTGACATAACCATCTACTGGCAGATCAATTTGCGTATGCTCCCAATAGGAGAAGGTTGCACCAGGAACGGTGGGATCGAGCGTATATTTCGTCACCGTCGTGGTTTCCGTTGTTGGCGCCGTTGTGGTACGTGTAGCCCGCCTGGTGCATATATAGTTTGGGAAATCCGTAAACCCGGTGCGATCAAAAGTATATGTCGCGTCGGGATCCCCACTTTTTGTCGCAGGATCGCCATTTGAATAGCCAAAGTGTGACGGATACCAAGTGTAATCCACATAGTAGAAGCCGCCGGCATTTCGCCCATAAACCGTCACAGCGTTGTTGTTATTGCCAAACGTGTTACAGCTATTATTGCCTACATATTGCAACTGTTCATAGGTTTCGGTCACAGTCCCTGCCGGGATAACTGTCGTTTCGGTATCTTCATATTCATACCAGGCGCGGCGTGACTGATAGGGATGTGTATCGCCACTCGATCCACCAATCAGATAGGTGGGATCCAAATTGTAAAGCTCTTCACCGATATTCACAGTACCAGTATAGGGTACCATCGCATAACGAATGCGCGCTCCTGTGCCGGTGGCTGCCGAATCAACGATATCATAGAAGCTCTTGGTGGCAGTCTGAAGCGCATCTATCCGTGTCGTAGTTCCGCCAGCACCGTCATCAATGCTAAAGTTCATTGAACCGGTTGTATCGAGCACCATGGTGATATCACTGTTAGAAATCTCGAGGACCGCCTGACAGGAAACCGCGACTTTAATGCCGGGGGAACCAAACATCTTCATGATGACCGTTGGATATTCAACCTCTGCGGAACCAACAACAGCCGATGTCCCAGTTGGATTGGTTGCCGTAAATGTCTTATTTTTCGTGTTGATATAACCGTCTGGGAAGTTGGCATCAAAAAAGTTGCTCGTCTGCGTTTGTGCGGAAGAATTATATGATCCATCACCCATGGCCCGGCGTCCAGCAAGAACGCCGGCATCGCATGCCTGTTGCAGGCGTGTTTTTACCATATAGGCCCGGCTCATATCCACGCCGCTGCCGATAATCCCGGCTAACGGGACCAAGCCCGCGGCGACCATTGCCAATGTGTTACCGGCGATGTCCGAGCGCAGTGCGCTATAGAAGGTCTTCACATTGTTAATACTAATTTTGGCTGGCATATACCAACGCCCCCTGACAAATTTCTGCGTGAACGAACGCGAATTAATTTCAATTCAGCGTGTCAGATACTTGGAAAAGGGTTAGCTGCTCACCAACAGTCCTGGTTAAAGCGATGTTTACCTTGATTTGCCGCGGAAATCTGTCGACGACATCTTCATGTTTGAACAGAAGTTACAATTGGACCCGCTGCATAAGCTAATTTGTGCCTATGCAAAACGGGAGAATCGCGACCGATATGCCCTTCTGTTCAACTTCGACTCCAGATGTGGAGAGATTATCCGCTCCACGTCTGAATCATTGATTGGACAAATGCGGTTAACCTGGTGGCGAGACATTTTAACCAAAAACCCAGATCAGCGGCCAAGCGGAGAACCGTTGATAGCGTCGTTCAATGCCATCCAAGATGAGGGCCATTCACTGGCGCCAATCTTTGATTTGCTGGACGGCTGGGAGATCATGCTGGACGATTTTCCTTGGGATGAGCGCCAGTTTAATCACTATGCAAACCGCCGCGGTAAGGGGTTTTTTCAATTTGCTTTGGGGCAGACTGCAAAGCTGACGGAAGACCAATGCTTTGCCGCAGAATCGTGGGCATTGTGGGATTTTGCTCGGCACTGCTCTGATCGGAACATGCGTGAAGATGCGTTTGAGCGATGTAGGGCCTCCTACCAAAAGGCAGGGGCATTTAGTTTTGACAAAAACGGACGGCCGCTTTCAATTCTCTGTAAATTGGTTGGAATAGATGTAAAAAATGGAAAGCTGTCCGATGACCTCTACACGCCTGCGATTGCACGCAAGTTAGTCTGGCATGGGTTGACGGGATTGTAATCAGGTCTGATTTTTGAAGGAGTAGTGCCCGCGTGAATAGATTTATCGCAGGTGCTGGCGGAATGATGTTGCTGATGACAGCAGGTTTTTTTGTGTGGATGGGTGCACAAAGTCAGGATGTTTCACTGCCCGATGCGCCGCCTCCGCCGCAAATTTTTGACACTCAAAGCGAACAGGTTCTGCCCATCGCGGATGAGACAGATATGCAGGACGGTCCAGCACCGCCGGCTCCGCCAAAGGCCTATCGGGCATCGCGGGAAGAGAAACGATTCAATCGTTACGACCGGGATCGGGACGAGATAATTACCCGTCTGGAGCTTATGAGTAGCCGAACGAAGGCTTTCAAAAAGCTAGATGTCGATGGGAACAACCTGCTGACCTTTGAAGAATGGGCCAAAGCGACCAGCGATCGGTTTGCCGGGGCCGACAAAAATGGTAACGGACAGCTCACGCGCGCCGAGTTTCGCACCACGCGGCCAAAGCGAAAAACACCAAAATGCAAATGTTAGTCAAATTTGGTCAGATTCTCACCCGAGTCGTCAGGCGAATTGGAGCCCTTTGGTCGACATTGGTTGATACCACTTCGCAAAATCTTCACGGGCCCGGCGGGTATAGGCCTCTTTGCGTTCCTTTTTCTTGATACGTTGTGCAAACGGCGGGAAAAGGCCAAAATTCACATTCATGGGCTGATAATCTCGCGCGTCAGCTCCTCCCGTAATATGGGACAATAACGCGCCCAATGCAGTCGTTTGCGGCGGGCAAGAAAACGGTTCCGCTTTTAATTCGGCGGCCACCATACGCCCGACCATCAAACCGACGGCAGCGCTTTCTACATAGCCTTCACAGCCTGTAATTTGCCCGGCGAAGCGAATATGCGGCGCCTTTTTCAAGCGTAATTCTTTGTCCAGCAACTTCGGTGAATTGATAAATGTGTTTCGGTGCAGGCCGCCCATGCGAGCGAACTCGGCATTTTCCAAACCGGGAATCGTTTTAAGCAAGTCGGTTTGCGCACCATATTTGAGCTTGGTTTGAAAACCGACCATATTCCATAGTGTGCCCAGTGCATTATCCTGCCTCAGTTGCACAACTGCATAGGCTTTACCGCCAGTATGCGAGTTGGTTAGGCCAACCGGCTTCATCGGGCCATAACGTAAAGTTTCAGGACCGCGGGACGCCATAACTTCGATAGGCATACAGCCTTCGAAATAGGGTGTGTCCTTCTCCCATTGCTTAAAGTCGGTTTTTTCTCCGTCGAGTAGGCCTTGAATGAAAGCATAATATTGCTCTTTATCCATGGGGCAGTTGATATAATCCTTGCCATCGCCCTCCGGTCCAACCTTGTCCCATCGTGATTGCATCCACGCGGTGTCCAAATCGATGGAGTCTTTGTAAACAATCGGGGCAATTGCATCGAAAAAGGCTAGGGAATCTTCGCCGGTCGCCGCGCCGATGCTCTGTGCCAATGACATTGCGGTAAGGGGGCCTGTTGCAACAATAGTCAGGCCATCTTCGGGCAGTTTATCGATCCGTTCCCGCACAATTTCGATATTTGGATGTTCGGACAGGGATTTGGTTACCCCATTGGAGAAATGATCGCGGTCTACGGCAAGGGCAGAACCAGCAGGCAAGCGGTGCTTGCCGCCTTCGGCCATGATGATTGAGTTTAGATCGCGCATCTCCTGATGCAGTAGCCCAACCGCATTTTTCTCTGCATCATCGCTTCGGAAACTGTTGGAGCAGACCAATTCTGCCAGCCCATCAGTCTGATGTGCGGGCGTCATGTCTCCGCCACCCCGCATCTCTGACAAGCGGACTTTCACGCCCTGTTCCGCCAATTGCCAAGCCGCTTCTGTTCCGGCGAGGCCGCCGCCAATAATATGTACCTGTGTCATGCGCGCTTCTATAGGCGGGTCTTAGGCTTGTGGTAAGAC
>CALKXX010000111.1 GCA_938003725.1 uncultured Sphingomonadaceae bacterium
TAAGGTGAACGGAGCCAGCCGCCTGTTTCTGGCATCGGGAGCGGCGAAATGGGGGTGGTTCCCGCTGCTGAATGAATATCCAAAATGCGGTGGTTCATGGATGGCTCAGATGCTCGCCGATGCGCTCGAAATCCGTTTTCCCCGAAATCGCCTGCCCCACGCCACATCTTGCCTCCTCCATGGCCATTATCAGGAAAAATCGATTGGCACCGATGTCGTGATCGTAAACCGTGATGGTCGTGATGTCATGGTTTCCCTCTATTATCACCGAATCGTCGGTAATCAGTTCACCGCTTCAAAAATGCAGGAAGAACTGATCACCAAACTCGGCATTGATGATCCCGCAGATGTCGAAAAATATCTGCCGCGATTTATCGAGGCGGTCGGAAAGCGCGAAATATACCCCTATTACAGCTGGTCGGACTTCTGCGACCAATGGCACCAAAACCCAAAGGTTTGCAGCGCCGTTAAATATGAAGAGATGAAAGCAGATGCAGCGGCGGCTCTAACCAAGGCCGTGACAGACCTTGGCATGGAAATTTCAAGAGAGAAGGCGCAGGTCATAGCAGGACAATATTCTTTCACAGCTCAAAGTCAGCGAAAGCCGGGTGAAGAAAATACCAAAAGCTATTTGCGCAAAGGCATAGTCGGTGACTGGCAAAAGAAGTTTAGTGCGGAGTCACGTGAGATTTTCGATCATCACATGGGTGAAGCATTGATTGCACTGGGTTACGAAACGAATTCATCCTGGGTTCGGAACAGCTGACGTAGCGTTTTGCATCGGATCACTGGATTGATCCATACAAACGGGATAATGGATCACCATGTATATCGGAATCATAACCGCATTCTCCATATTACCTGTCCTACTCATGTTCTGGATCGCACTACATGAGGACCAGAGATACGCGCCCACACCGACGTTTATATTGGGCTGGGCATTACTCTTGGGATATACGCTAAAAGGCCTGTACCTGGCTTATTCGGCGGCAACAGGTGCTCCGCACAGGCTTTGGTACGCCAGTAATGGTATTGTGGACCTAGGAACGGCAGCGACAATGCTAGGCATTGTGGCATTTGTCGCGGGCTACGCCGTTATTCCGCGCACATATCCTCTGAAGAAAAAGATAACCCTCCTGCCCGAGCGTAATGGCATCCCGCCGGAACTGCTATACCATATGATCCTGATTGGCAGTATCGCGCTAATGGTAACGTTTTTCTATCAAATGGGTTTCGTGGATCAACTGCTAAGCCTTCAGTTTCAGGCCGTAAAATATTATGATCTGGAAGAAGGCGGGCAAAGCTCCCTGGGTTTCCTGACCATTGGCGGTGATATGCTGCTGATATTCTTCCTGTACTATTTTGTTTTCAGCAAGAAATTTAACTTCCTGCATCCGCTTTGTCTGGCGATAGCATTTTGTAGCCTTTGCTATTTTCTGGCCAGCCGGCGAAATGCGGTTATCATTATCGCAATCGCTTTCCTGATGGTCTCCGGGATCAAAAAAACGAAATGGTCGTCCGCCGCGCCGCTGATAAAATATGCGATTATCGGGTTCGCGATGATCGCGCTCTCCTTTGCCAGCATCATTCGTGCGGGCGGGGGACAGAAAGATATTTCGCAACTGGAGCTGACCGCTGCGATAGCAAAGACGACGGAACAGACGCTGTCGGGCAGCTATTTCATGGATCCCGCCAAAACTGCCGTCATCATCGATCAGACCAGAGATAAGGATCTATATCTCTATGGCCGGACATATCTGGACTTTATCCTTGCACCAATCCCGAGGGCAATTTGGGCCGACAAACCGCCGATCAGGAATAGCTTCTTCATTGCCGAGGAGGTGCTCGATCTTAGGATCAATTCCGGTGTCCCGCCCAGCGGGCTGGCGGAACTCTATCTAAATTTCGGCTGGCTGGGGATCATATTGGGCATGTTCATTGCCGGAATGATCAGTTTTACTTTATATCGCAATTATCGCAGGGCTCCCGACCTGCGTTTCGCCCGCATTCCCTATGCCATGAGCATGCTGTGTGTCGTTCTGTTCTTCTTGGTCGACTATACGATGGCCGTCTTGTTTTTCATCCGATATCAGATTGCCATCTATGTCGCAGCGCGATACTGGCTAAGCAAAGAACGCGAAAAGGTGAAGAGCCAGCGCATCAAGGCGAAACGGCGAAACCAAGTCAGACAGGTACAGGTACCTGCATAAAGGCCACCCGAATGTCCGGGCACTATCGGGGGAAATATGTCGGGCAAAGACAATTTTATCAGGGTCGGTAGTAACTACCTTCGGCTGCTACTCAATTTCGCCATCGGATTGATATTGGTTCGTCTGTTGCTGCGCTATAGCGTTGACAAATTCAGCATATATACCCTGATCGTCGTCGGTATCGGTTTCGGCGCGATGCTAAAGGAACTCGCCCGTATTGCGGTCGTCCCAAGCCTCAGCAAGACCTTCAAAAGCGATCCAGACGGGTTCGCAAGGTCCTATTCCTCCAGCTTCCTTACGACCGGATTGTTCGGATTATCGGGGGCAGCATTGATGATAAGCCTGATCTTCGTGCTTCCTTATTTTTCAATCAAGCCCGCCGACCTGAAAGACGCACAGCTATTCCTGTTTTTTCGGGCGTTACAGGCCTTTCTGGTGGTGTTCCTCTCCCCCGCACTCAATTTGATGTTAATTGCCCGGCGGTTCGCTGTCGCCAACGGCTTGTTGATCGCCGAACGGATGATAGAATTGCTGTCGATCATCTGGCTCATACATTGGGGCAGTTCTGCCTATTTTGGCGGAGGATTGGCGCAAGTCGGTTTTGTTTCTCTGGCCGGCCTCATCGTCTTATACGGCACATTTCTCGGCATTCTGATGCTGCGCGACAAAGATTTTCGTCCTAACCCCAAAGCCATGTCATTTGCCGACACCAAAGGCACATTGAAACTGTTCGGCTGGACGGTGACATTGGTATTGGCAATGAACTTGTATCTCCGCTTTGATATTGTCTTCGTAAACTATTTCATCGGCGCTTTGGCCACCGCATCATTTGGCCTCGCCGTCCAGGCAACCGGTATCGTGCAACAGGTGACAAACGGGCTGGTAGGCGGCCTCGATTCCTCGTTCGCACATATGCAAAAAAATGACGTTGGCGGCAGAACAGCAGCGGCTGCAATCGCAAGACTGTCAGGACTTCAGGCCAGTTTTGGATTGGCTATCGCGGGTATTTTCATTTTTTGTACCCATGAGCTGATTCTGCTGTGGTTGGGCGCTGATGCCTTGCCGCCACAAACTGTACAAACGACCGCGAGCGTTACTATGCTAATGGTGTTGGGGATAGTAGCACGCGGTTTTTCCGAAGTGTGGATGAACGCAATGAACGGTCAGGGGAAAGTTGGACGATATGCCCCATGGTTGTTACTCGGCGCATTAACCAATCCGGTTTTGGTGTGCGTTGGCGCGCTCTTCCTGCTGCAGGACACTCCATTAATTGCCGTAGCAACCGCATTTCTGGTCCTCCATATTATATCATATGGCCTGATAGTCGCACGGATTGCCTCGCGGCAACTCAACATCCCGCTGTCCAATCTCTACGCTCCACTCGCGAAACCGTTCATGCTCTTTTCAATGGTGGCGGGTGTGGTTTGGACCTGCCTATCGGCTATCGGTAGTATGGACGGAATATACAAAATCATTTTGGTTGGAACCCTCTTTTCTGTAGGACCGATTGCAGCGCTGGCTTCATTGTTCCGAAAACGGCGAGAGGGGCATGTATGAACTATCTCTTGCGATTTATCCCACTTTGGCTCGTTGAAGCCCTCGCACGTGCTGGTGGGTTTCTCGTCAATCTTGCGCGACCTGAACTGGCCTATCCGATGGAACGCCGAATACGCGGCAGCTATTGGGGGCTATATTTTGGCTGCCGGAAGTTACTTGTCGGCCGAAATGTTCAATTTGAAGGTGCCAATCGCATACACCTGGGCAACAATGTCAGAATAAATGATGGCAGCCAGGTTATCGCAGGCAGTACCGGTCATGTATCGATAGGTGATGACAGCCATACAGCACGCTATACAGTGATAGCCGGCGGCGGCGGCGTGGAGATCGGCAAACGTTGCATGATTTCATCCGCCGTAGCTGTCTATTCGGTACAGAATAAAATTGGTCAGGAAAAAGCCGCACTACTGGGCGGTGAAAGTGCTGCAGT
>CALKXX010000112.1 GCA_938003725.1 uncultured Sphingomonadaceae bacterium
CCGCCAGTGCCGCTTTGACCGCTGCAGATGCGAGATCGGCGGTCGAGGGCCATTCCAACCCAAGCGCCTTGCCGCTGGTTTCGCCTACACCGACCAATACCGGAGCCTTTGGGTCTGCAATTGCCATTCCTATGTCCCTCAAAATAACAGTTCATCAATCGATTAAAACTGATAACAGCAATGCCAATACATGCACCTAATTATTTGAAGGAAATACGATGAGCGGCTGGCCAAAACTGGAGTGGGATACGGAGCCGACGGGCCCGTTAAAGGGACTGAAAATTGTCGATATGTCGACCGTGGTATTGGGCCCGTTTGCGACGCTCAATTTCGCGGATATGGGCGCGGATGTGATCAAGGTAGAAAATGGCGAGGGCAAATTTGCCGGTGATATGATGCGCCATGCCGGAGACAGTCCCACCGGCGATCTGGGGCCGATCTATGCCTCGCTCAACCGGAACAAGAAATCGATCACCATCAACGCAAAGGATGCAGACGACAAAGCAGTGCTGGTCGAGCTACTGAAACATGCCGATGTGTTTTTTCACAATGTGCGGCTGGCGGGAATGGAGCGGTTGGGGCTGGATTATGAGAGCGTCAAGGCGATCAACCCGGGCATTGTTTATGTCCACTGCGCAGGCTTTGGCAAAGGCGGTGAATATGAGAAAAGACAAGCCTATGACGATCTGATCCAATGCGCATCGGGTTTCGCAAGCCTGTTCGAAAAACGCGGCGATAGCGGACGGCCGCTGTATATGCCGTCGCTGGTCGCCGACAAAACCATCGGTTTGTTTGCCGTAAATGCCACGCTGGCCGCCATGTATCACAAAGAGAAAACCGGCGAAGGGCAATTTGTCCAGGTGCCAATGTTCGAAGCCTTTACCTGGTTCAACATGGTCGAAAATCTGTGGGGGGAGACCTTTATACCCGGCAACGGACGGCTCGCCTATACGCGCTCGATCAACGCGAACCGCAAGCCTTATCCGACCAAGGACGGCTATATCGGACTGGTCCCCTATAACGATGCCCAGTGGCGGAAGTTTTTTGAACTGGGCGGCAAGCCGGGTGTGTTCGATGAGCCGCGCTTTTCCGATTATTCGCAGCGGACCAAGAATATCACCGCGCTTTATGCGATTATCGAGGAAATTGCCGCGACCAAGACGACCGAAGAATGGTTGCCGTTGCTCGATGAGCATAATATTCCGGCGATGCGTTATAACAAGATGGAAGATGTGCTCACCGACCCACATCTGGAACAGGTCGGTTTCTGGCAAGAACGCGAAGGCGAGAAGATGGGCAAATACCGGACGATCAAACATCCAGTGCATTATTCGGCCAGCCCCGCCAATATCTATGCCGATCCGCCGACATTGGGCGCGGATAATGAAGAAATTCGCGGTGCTATCGGCATGCCGGCCAATGATGATTAGCCCCCTTCTCCCTTGAGGGAGAAGGATAGGAAGGTTGATCTGAAAGATTAGCCGCAGTCGGATGAGTGTGCACCGCAAGGTCGAGGCCAGATCACCCTCATCCAGCTACGACTAGGCAAACAAGTTGCCAAGTCTGCACATCCTTCTCCCTCAAGGGAGAAGGTCAAACGAGGAGAATAACATGCCCGGTCAACCCGTACATATTGTCGCCAATTTCACCGTGCACGATGCGGCCAAATATCGTGTTTATGAAAAAGGTTTCTTTCCGATCCTAAAGAAACATGGCGGGGAGTTTCTAACCTTTGATGATGAGCATCACACCTTTGAAGGATCGGAACCACGCGAAGGCCGGATGGTGATTTTCAAATTCCCCAATGAGGCCGCGGCAAGGGCATGGTATCATGATCCGGAATATCAGGGAATTTCGGTACATCGCCGCGAGGGGACGGAGCTCAAGTTTCTGACGATGGTACATAGCCTGCCGCCCAGAGGGTAGCCGGCTATGGACGCACTATATGATAAAATTGGCCTCGGTTATGCAAACCTGCGCAAACCGGACCCGCATATTGCAAAGGCCATTCATGCGGCACTTGGTGATGCGCGGTCGATATTGAATGTTGGTGCGGGAACCGGGTCTTACGAACCATCAGATCGCGAAGTGACGGCACTGGAACCCTCTGCCGAAATGATCGGTCAGCGTCCGGCGGAATCGGGACAAGCGCATCAGGGTGTCGCCGAGGACATGCCCTTTGCCGACAACCAATTTGATGCGGCGATGGCGGTGCTGACGGTGCATCACTGGAGCGATCTGGAAGCGGGCCTCGGTGAAATGCGGCGGGTGGCGAAGGGGAGGTTGGTCATTTTGACCTTTGATCCGGAGGCGCATTATTTCTGGCTGGCGGACTATATTCCGGAAATTGTCGAGCTGGACCAGCCGATCATGCCCAAAATGACCGAATATGGAAGGCTATTGGGCGATGTCAGCATCACACCGGTTCCCATTCCGCATGATTGTAGTGACGGTTTTCTGGGCGCTTATTGGCGACGCCCGCACGCCTATCTCGATCCGAAAGTTCGGGCCTCGATATCGACCTTTCCGAAATTGGGCGATGTGTCGGTGCCGATGGCGCAGTTGGAGCAGGATTTGACGTCTGGCGCTTGGGAAGAGCGCTACGGGCATGTGATGGAGGATGAAAGTCTCGACGCTGGCTATCGGTTGGTGGTTGCGGGCTGATCCCAAGGCGGACTATGGATTTGCCTAAACCTCGTTATCTTCAATTCTTTCAAAAGGGATAACACCGATGGCTTTTAGCCTGTCTCCCAACTCGTCCGCATAGCGATGAGCGAATGCTTCCCGCTCTTGCTTAGGTCGAGCGAAGTAACGATCTTCGAGAATGTCATAGGGTTCAATCCCCTTATCTCCCGGTCGTTCGACCTTTTCTAGATAATCTACCCAATGCCCTACTTCGTGGGTCACAGTTCGAAACAGTTGTGTCTGTCGAATGGCGGTTGCATTCGTATAAACATATTGCTTCTTGCCAGCTCGTTCCAATGTATGGCCATCCTGTTCTAGTCTTTGAAGCTCAGACGCTCGTTCTGGATTAAGGGATGTCGACCAAACAATTTTACTTTCTGTCGGCATTGCTTCCAAAAAAATCGCAGGCCCTTCAGCAATGTGTTTTCCAACTCTTTGCCCAATTTGAGCGAAGTAATACATTCGTCCCCAAACTGGGTTCAGTAACCGCTGTTTCTTGGTTGGCTGGCGGAACACCACTGTTTCTAGTCCAGCCCAGTCCGCGTATGGTATGTTTTCGAATATTCGACAGACATCTAAAACACTACATGAATGCTCGCATCCACCGCTATTCTCTTCAACGAAGAAAGTCAGATTACGGCCAGCTAGGCGTTTTTCAACTTTCTTGAAGTTCCCAATCGTCTCCTGAGCCAATCGGTCCGTATGCCAAGACTGTGGCACAACCATCTCATTATCCTGCCCATGACCTTGTTTGGCAGTACCAATATTTCGATTTCGGCGGGTAGGATTTCGACCTGCTCTCATTAAGAACCTCTCATTGCGATGCTCTAGTATCTTCTTCTGCGCTCACAACAGACAGCGCAAATCCCTCTATTTTGCAGTCAAACTCGCATAAACCCGCCCTAAAAATGCAGTCGTCGTCACCTCGGCCCCGTAAAATTCCTTGTCAAATTCCGCTGTCGGTTTCGCCGCGACGATCGCGTCCAGATCCTTGCCGTCGTCAATCATCGCCTGCACGCGGTTTTGGATGGTGGTCAGCACTTCGATATAGCGCGCCAGCTTTGCCCGTGTGGTCACAGCACCGTGTCCGGGGATAACCTTTGTATCGTCGTTGATCGTGTCATGCACCGCCTGACAGAATGCGATCATGCCCGCAATATCGCCGCCATTGTCGGCATCGATAAAAGGATAGCCGGAGTTATTGAACACATCGCCCAGATGCACTGCGTTCTTGCCGCGAAAGATTATCGCCGTATCGCCTGTCGTATGGGCAGGACCGAAATGTAGCAGGTCAATTTTCTCGCCGTTTATGTGAAACTGCATCGTTGTGTCGAACGTGATATCCGAGACCGCGTGCGCCGGATAGGCTTTTTGTTCGTAAGCAACGAAACCCAGATTGATAATATGATCTTTGAGCATTTTTGCGCGGCTATTGGCCTGACTGACAATCCAAGTGCCCTCCTTGCCCAGCGTCAGATTGCCGTCCGCATGGTCAAAATGCCAATGGGTGTTGATCACGAAATCGACATTCTCGCTACCAATATCTTTCAGCGCCGCCTTGATCTTGGGCATGAGCTGCGGGAATTGATCATCGACGATCAGCGTGCCGTCTTCGCCCACCGACACCGCGATATTGCCGCCAGCCCCGAACAGGACATATAACCCATCCACAACTTTCTCGGTCTTGATTTCGGTTTTATCAAAATCCCAACCAAAGGCCTTTTCAATCTGTTCGAGCGTCATGATCGGGCCATGGGGAGGAGGCGTCTTTACATCATGGGAGGAGGCAGGTGCAGACATTGCCAGTCCAATGGATATTCCCAAAGCTGATATCGCGCGTTTCATGACAGTCTCCTATTATGTTTCGGACTTGATCCGGAGCTTCGGTGGCAAAAGCCACCTGCATTACCATTTGCAAGAATTCCGGCTTATCGACCGGAGCACATCACTTCTTCAAAATTCCGTTCATGATCAGATCAACCGTCTGTTCGCGATAGGCGTCCCGCATCCGTTCATCAAAATCAGTGCGGCCATAGCAATAGGTCCAAACCAGCCGTCCGGTAAAAAATCGATCCGCGGCGCCGGTAACGGCGGAGTAGAATAAATCCGGATTTACATCCCGGAAAATACGGCCCCGTCGGCTGCGCTGTGTTGGCGGATCGTATTTACCCACAGCTGATCGGGAACGACATCGGTTGCGGGATGAGCCTGTTTCAACTGGATTTGCCAACACGCAAGTTCAAGCTGGAAAAGGCCGTGCGCCGTTTTCGCGTTTTGGGTCAACCTT
>CALKXX010000113.1 GCA_938003725.1 uncultured Sphingomonadaceae bacterium
CGGGCCAGTTTTGCTATTTCGCGCTCCAACGTTCGAACGCCCGCTTCTCTTGTGTAATAGCGGATCAGATCGCGCAAAGCGTCATCACGGAGCGCAAACTCCCCTTTTTTCAGGCCATGCGCATCAATCTGCTTTTGTAAAAGATGGCGTTTTGCAATTTCGATCTTTTCGTCTTCCGTATATCCTTCGAGCCGGATAATTTCCATCCGGTCAAGTAGCGGTTGCGGCAAGTTCAGCGAGTTGGCCGTCGTCACGAACATGATGTCCGATAGATCGATATCAATTTCGAGATAGTGATCCTGAAACTTGTCATTCTGCTCCGGGTCTAGCACTTCCAATAGCGCAGACGCCGGGTCACCACGAAAATCTTGTCCAAGCTTGTCAATTTCATCCAGCAGAAACAATGGATTGGATGCACCGGCCTTTTTCAAGTTCGATACGATCTTACCGGGCAGAGACCCGATATAGGTGCGTCGATGACCGCGAATTTCCGCTTCATCACGAACACCGCCCAATGACTGGCGCACAAATTCCCGTCCGGTTGCCCGTGCGATGGACCGGCCCAAAGACGTCTTACCGACACCAGGAGGCCCAACCAGGCAAAGAATAGGGCCTTTAAGTTTGTTCGTCCGCGCCTGCACCGCCAGATATTCAATGATCCGCTCTTTTACCTTTTCCAGAGCGAAATGATCATCATCCAGAATTTTCTCAGCTTGCTTGATATCTTTTTTGAGACGCGATTTCTTGCCCCATGGAAGGCCGAGCAGCACATCCAGATAATTGCGCACAACCGTCGCCTCAGCCGACATGGGTTGCATGCCCTTCAGCTTTTTATATTCGGCTTTGGCTTTTTCTTTGGCTTCCTTGGAGAGTTTCATCTCCTCAATTTTTTTACCAAGAGCGGACATTTCGTCGCCCTCACCATCTTCGCCGTCGCCCAGCTCGCGTTGAATGGCCTTCATTTGCTCATTCAAATAATATTCGCGCTGCGTTTTTTCCATCTGACGCTTCACACGGCCGCGAATTTTCTTCTCAACCTGCAGGACGCCAAGTTCACCTTCCATGAAGGCAAAAGCCATTTCTAGACGCTTGACCGCATCGGATTCGATCAACAGACTCTGCTTGTCCGATACTTTGACGTTGATATTTGCCGCAACCGCATCGGCCAGCCGTGAAGCATCGTCAATTTCACCAAGTTGCACAACGGTTTCCGCCGGCATCTTCTTGTTAAGTTTGGAATAATTCTCAAATTGCTCGACCACGGAACGCATCAAAGCAGTCGCTTCCGCTCCCTCTGTTGCTTGCTCTTCTACCAGATCGATATTCGCGAGCACAAAACCATCGGATTGCTCCTCCAATGTTTTATGTTTGGCACGCTGTTGCCCTTCTACAAGCACCCGAACCGTGCCGTCAGGTAGTTTCAACAGCTGTAATACCGTTGCGACCACGCCCAAATCGTAAAGATCATCATGCCCCGGATCATCTTCCGCAGGGTCAAGCTGAGCAACAAGAAAAATCTCTTTGTCGCTATCCATCGCCTTCTCGAGGGCCACTACGGACTTATCACGTCCTACAAAAAGAGGAACGATCATATTGGGAAATACAACAATGTCGCGAAGCGGCAGTAGCGGAAGTGATTTTGATTGAGACATTGATACTCCAAACTATGACACGTAATCTGCGCCCTCCTGCCTTATATGGGGCGCTTCAAAGGCACTTCAACCATCGGAAGCGAGGATTCTCCAACTTGCTAAAAAGGCAGTTTAAAACCTGGGGGCAACTGCATTCCGCTGGTCATTTTACCCATCTCTTCGCCGCTTACCTGATCGGCCCGATCTTTGGCATCATTGAAAGCAGCTGCGACTAGGTCTTCCAATATCCCTTTATCCTCGGCCTTCATAAGGCTGTCATCGATGCTGACACCCAATATACGTCCTTTGGCAGTTGCCTTCACCACAACCAGTCCGCCGCCGGATTTTCCCTCTACCTCGACGCTATCAAGCTTGGCTTGAGCTTCTTCCATCTGTTTCTGGACGGTTTCTGCGGCTTCCTGTGCCGCCTTCATCATTTCGTTAATGTCTTTCACGTCTATGCGCTCCTCGATTCTCTGCTGGCATCATGCCGACCATCTTCATCATCTTCCAAAAGTTCTGCATCCGGAAATGCCTCAAACGCGGCTTTTACCAAGGGCGTGTCTAATATTTCCTGCCGCGCGGCTTCCCTTATATTCTGGGCTTGTTCGGCAAGACTTGGCTGTGCGTTGCCTTGCCCTTCGGATATTGTCCATTGCACGCCCGTCTCATCTTTCAACGCTTCAGATATTTTCTTCAGATCAGATTCGGAGATAGGTCTTGCGGATTGATAGGAAATATTGGGCGCCGCAAAGCTCACCACCCGCATATCTGCGATCAAAATACTTTCCAAAACCGGGGACACCCGGCCCACAATGTCGACAACTGTGTCAAAATCATCTGGTAAATCAGCCCTGTCGCTGGCCCTGTCGCTGACTTTGTCAACGGGTTCGTCACTGATCTTGGT
Source organism: uncultured Sphingomonadaceae bacterium (assembly GCA_938003725.1). Lineage (GTDB taxonomy): Bacteria > Pseudomonadota > Alphaproteobacteria > Sphingomonadales > Sphingomonadaceae > Parasphingorhabdus. Next base: position 2,539 of record CALKXX010000113.1, read on the forward strand.
ATTGGCATTGGCACCGATCTTGGCACTGGGTTCGTCCATCGCTTGAACAGAGTGTTGCTCCGTATGTGCTGGCTTCGGTGGGGTCGGGGCAACATCAGATACGGTGGTTGGCCTAGCGCCCGTGTCGCCCGTTTCAGCTGTGCCACCTGGTTCAACCGCGCGATCAGCAATCATTTTTGCCAATTCACCGGGGTCCGGCATATCCGCTGCACATAGCACACGCAGCAACGCCATATCACAGGCTTCACGCGGCATATGCGCCTGCTGAACCTCTTCATATCCTTTTAGAAGAAGTTGCCATAACCGGTGGAGAACAGGATAGGAAAGGCGATCAGCCCATTCCGTCATCTGCGCTCTGGCTTCGTCCGAAAAAGTCGGGTCATTCACGCGGCCGACTTTGTTCAAAGTAACCTGATGCGTCAGGTTCAATAGACCGTTCATCAACGACAGCGGCTCTACACCAATGCGATATTGGTCATCAATTGCGTCAAGCATGGAATTAGATTCGCCGGACAACAGCAATCCAAATAATCGCCGAACCGCACTGCGATCCGATAAACCGAGCATTTCCCGTATTTGCGCGGCTTTCACCTCGCCATCCCCGTCCATATCAGCATGGGCAATAGCTTGATCGAGGATGGACAAACCATCGCGCACCGACCCCTCGGCGGCCTGTGCGATCAAATCCAGTGCTTCGGATTCTGCCGACACACCCTCTTTGGCGATAATATTGCCAAAATGCTCCGATAATTCCGCTGCTTTAATCCGCTTCAGATCAAACCGCTGGCACCGCGAAAGCACAGTGATCGGTACTTTATTGACTTCGGTTGTCGCAAAGATGAACTTCACATGCGCCGGTGGTTCTTCCAGGGTCTTGAGCAGCGCATTGAACGCATTTTTCGACAACATGTGAACTTCATCGATAATGTAGATTTTATAACGCGCCGAAACCGAGGAATAGCGAACAGCCTCAATAATTTCCCGCACGTCATCAACGCCGGTGTGGCTGGCAGCGTCCATCTCTATGACATCGATAAAGCTGCCCTCGGCGATACCCCGGCAAGGCTCGCACTTACCGCAAGGATCAATAGTCGGACCGCCCTGTTCATCTTCACCGATACAGTTCAGTGCTTTGGCAATCAGGCGCGCTGTGGTGGTCTTTCCTACTCCGCGCACGCCGGTCATAAGAAATGCATGGGCCAACCGATCGCGTTTTATCGCGTTGCCCAGCGTTTGCACCATCGCATCCTGACCAATTAACTCGGCAAAGCTGGAAGGTCGATATTTCCGCGCCAATACGCGGTACGGCTGTGCAGAACCAGGTGCCGGTTGCTCCGGTGCTTCGACGCCGCCTGCTGCGAATATATCTTGGGAATCGGACATTGGTTTCAGTCTAGGCTTCCGCCGTCAAATTGTCGAAGGCTTAAAGCGTTTTTGCTGTTCAATTTATGAGTAGGAGCCGGGCGACCCGCAGAAAAATCGTTACGGCTGCTTCCTTCCGGATCTGACCGGGTTGGCGAACACTACGTCCACCCGACTCCCACCGCGCATATGGCGGGATGTGACGGGTATTTCAAGTGCTCTTTACGCCGCTGCGGACCGCTAATCCGGCAGGGCCACAAGCGGTACAATGGCGCGTGCAACATCCGCAATAGCCGCGTTGACCCTTTTCGCGGACGCCTTTGGTCTGTCGGTGTAAACCGTCAGGATTAGCGGCGATACGCCATATTCTGCGCGCGATGGCCAGATTATTGCCACATCGTTATAGGCTGTGCCGCCCGGAGCTGTCCCGGTCTTGTCGCCCGCTGGCCAACCTGCCGGAAGCCCTGCCCTAATCCGTGAAAGCCCTGTTTTGCTATCCTTCATCCATTTTTGCAGATTCAATTTGTCCACATCTTCTACCGAATCTTTGATCAACACCTGTTGCAGCAAGCGCGCCATAGCCACCGGCGTGGTCGTATCTCGCGGGTCACCGACCACATTTTCGTTCAAATCCGTCTCATAGCGATCAAGGCGCGTCACAGAGTCACCTTGGGAACGCACAAACGCGGTAAATCCAGCGGGTCCGCCTATCGCCTTTAGAACCAGATTGGCCGCTGCATTGTCGCTTGTTTCTGCCGCTGCCTTTGCCATATCGAACAATGTCGCCGGCTGTTTGGCCTGTAATATCTTCTCAACAACGGGAGCATAGGGCACCAAATCGGCCTCGGTCAGAATAATCTTCGCGTACATATCCACTGCACCGCGGTCATGGGCCGCAAATAATGCAGATGCCAATGGCGCCTTAAATGTCGAACACATTGCAAAACGCTCACTGCCCCGGTGAGATGTGATCAATATGCCGCTGCTATCAACAAGCGCGACGCCCATTCTGCCGCCTATGCGCTCCTCAATTCTAGCAATTCGGGGATTGCTGACAATACTGGCCTGACGCTGACCCGTCACACAGCCGCTCAGCAACAATAATGATGAAGACATCAGCAGAGATCGGCGATCAATCACATTTATCGTCCTTGCATATTGTGGCTTTCAGAAGGAATTTTTACGGTTAGCCCATCCAATTCCTCAGTCAGTGTAATCTGACAGGCAAGCCTGCTGGTCCGGCGGGCATCGGCGGCTAGATCGAGCATATCTTCTTCCATCTCCGACGCCTCTGGTAGTCGATCAAAATCTTTTGCATCAACAATGACATGGCACGTGGAACAGGCCATTTGTCCTTCGCAGGTTCCCTCCAGCGGTAGCCCGGCTGCTTGTCCGACTTCGAGCAGCGA
>CALKXX010000114.1 GCA_938003725.1 uncultured Sphingomonadaceae bacterium
TGAAAGAACTTACAAAAACCCTTTTCCACGGGATGCCGATGGCCATTTCACCGCAACAAGTGGTGGATAATCTGCAGGAGCATTTTTCCAATATTGATGGCGGCAAACCAAAAGAAATTGGTTTGGCTCTATACGGGCTCTTTGCTGTTTTGGGCGGGCCCTTTTTCTTTGTTGCGCCGCCAAAATTACGTCAAACCCTATTACGCCGCCGATTTCAAAATTCACGAATTGATCTGTTGCAAGATATCGCGCGTACAAAAGGCGTCATCCTGGCTGGCTATTATGGGCATTGGGAAAAGGGGGATGAAGAAAGCAATTTTGACAACCCTGTCTATCAACGACTGAAATATCAACTACCGGGGCAGCGCGATCGCTCCGCACCTGGGGAACGGCCTGTCCGCCGGGAATCTCGCAGGGATTTGAAACCTGAGATATTCGTCGGGCACGACGCGATACCAGAGGAAACCGATGTCATCATTGTAGGATCAGGCGCTGGCGGCGCGGTCGCCGCCGCGTGTGTTGCCGACGAAGGCCATGAAGCATTGGTTATCGAAGCGGGCAGCAACTATCCATCTGCACGCATCACCCACGAAGAAGCCAGAATGACCGCCAAATTGTTCAAAGATGGCGCCTTGCAGACGACCAGTGACCGCGACATTATCGTGTTTCAGGGAAAAGTAGTTGGCGGTTCCACTGTGATCAACAATGGTATTTGCCTAAGGATGAAGCATGAAGGTTTGGTTCATCCCGATGCTGAGAATGTCTATGAGACGTGGGCGGACATGGGTGCCCCGGTAACCGAAGCGGAATTGACCAAAAGCTATGAAGCTGTGGAACGCGCGCTGGATGTGTCCGAGATCGAGCCTGTAACCGGCCGCAACAATGGCCCGCATCTAATTGAGGGTTGGAAGAAATATGCCGCTGTTTCGGGAGACCCAAAAGATAAAACGGCGATCACCGCCTGGTTCCAAAAAAATTATGGCCCAAAGACACCGGACAGCGAATGCGTCTATTGCGGCTATTGTAACACCGGATGCCCCTATGGCCGAAAAAAGGCGATGCCAGAGAGCTTTCTGGCCCATGCGACTAGCGAAGCCCGTGCAAAACCAGCGCGGATTCTAGATCGGGCAGAAGCTAACGAAATCGTCTGGAGCGAAGGCGCCAACGGAAAACGCGTTGCTGAAGCGGTGCAAATCACATTAAAGGACGGTCGCAAGAGGGTAATTCGTGCCCGCAAAGGCGTCGTCATTGCCGCAGGTGCACTGGCCTCCAGCAATCTTTTGAACGAGAGCGGGATTTCGGGTTCCGGCACAAATATTTCACTTAATATTGCATGTCCGGTCGTCGCGCTGATGCCCGAAGGCGTCGACATGAACGTGTGGAATGAAGATCAGATGGCCACTTATGTAGACCGCGGTGATTATCTCATCGAAAGCCACTTCCAGCCACCGATGAGTATGGCCACTCTGGTTCCAGGCTGGTTTGAAGATCACTTTCAACGGATGCTCAACTATAATCGCCTGGTGTCCGCCGGTGTCCTGTTCCCAGCGGATCGTTTGGGGCACATGGAAAACGGCAAGCTCAAGTTGAAAATCGGAAAGCCTGAACTTGCTCTGTTACGCCGCGCGCTTACCGCGATGACCCAGGTGCATTTCCTGAACGGCGCAATCGAAGTCTATCCAGCCCTGCTCAAAGGCCAGACGCTTCGTCGGGGCATGAGCGAAACGGAGATTGAAGCTTTTTACGAGGACGCGATTCAGGAACCAGATGACGTGGTTCTGTCCAGTTCCCATCCCCATGGCGGCAACGCCATAAACGCAGATCCGCAAAAAGGCGTCGTTGATCTAAACCAGCGGGTTCACGGCACGACAAATTGCTATGTGGCAGACGCAAGCGTTATGCCGAGCTGCATCCGGGTGAATGCTCAGCTGACCACAATGGCGATGGCGCATCGGGCGCTAGCTGACAAACGACGCTTTGGATAACAGCATAAACACATAAAAATGCGCCGGCAAATTTGCTTTGTCGGCGTATTGAATTTTTAAGGTCAGGGAATTTTAGGGTCAGGGAATTCCTAAGCTCAGAAAGCTGTTATTCCGGTGCAACAACCAAGCGATTGTTAACGGCGCGAAGCGGACGACTATTGTCCCCCATCAAAGCTTCAAATTGCTCAATCTGTGCCTTGCTGGCCGTGATCGGATTACTCAAGACATGCCAGTTCACGCCTTCGCTGCATGGCGGCGTGGTCAGAGAACCCATGTAACGATAAATTGAGCGATCAGCCGGCAGCATGCCATTGGGATCGATCATTTGCCCGGCAACTGTTGCAGGCCCAGATTTGCTTGATGGTGTCGCGGCCAAGATTTTGGCCAGTTCCGCATTTGCAGCACCTTCTTCAAACATCACGCCCAACACGCCCAGCTTGCCGCCTTCTGTGGCGTGCACGAAATGGCCTACTAACGGATAGCGTTTTCCGGAAATGGCATGTTCGGACGGCGTATGAAAATGAATCTGGATCAGGTTGAATTGCGTCCCGGCACTGTTGATCGAAGATCCAGCTGCGAAATCAGCTTGAACGGTCAGGCCTTTGTTGGAAACAGTCAACGGACCGGTCTTGTAATCCACGCTCAGTGCGACATTGCCCTTTGCATTCGCGTAGGCGAGGTCGATTGGGGTCTGCATGTCACCTTTTTCACAAATAGCATAATCACCGTGCAATTGACCCCAAAGCTCTGGGCCGCGATCACCATAATCATATGCTTTGGATTTACTGTGATGTTCGGCCAACACCGGACCAGTTGCAACAACAGCCGCCAGCAATGCGCCGGAAAAATATCGAATTTTCATAGTCTTACCCTATTTTTTGTTTCATTAGAGCGGATATATAATATCCTCCGCATGCGCACGACCATAGCAGATACATGCGGCGCATCAAATGCATCATACCGGCCATCTCTGATAGATGATATCTATCACAAAACTAGAAAGCCGAGAATGGTTTATCTTTATCGACACGCACATCTTGCGGCAGACCGAGCACACGTTCGGCGATAATGTTCTTCAGAATCTCATCTGTACCGCCCGCAATACGCAAACCGGGTGCCCACATGAAGCTCTGCTGAAATATCGCTTCAGCAGGCGCCTTGTCCTTGTCAGTGATCAGACCATAGTGATCCTGCATTTCAATTGCGCTGTTGCAGATATCTTGCAGATGGTTCGCTGTGATAATCTTGCCGATGGAGTTTTCCGGCCCCGGTGTTTCGCCCTTTGAAAGCGCCGTTTGCGTCCGAAACTTGGTGAGCTTATATCCTTGTGCAGCGACGTACCAATCGGCCAGTTTTTGACGGAAAGCAGCATCGCCCATAGAGCCGGCATCACGGGCATAATCCATGATTTCTTTCCAATCAGGCCCCGGCGAACCACCGACAGCAAGGCGCTCGTTCATCAAAGTAACTAGCGCAACTTTCCAACCCATGCCGGGGTCACCCAACCGGTCACTATCTGGTATACGAACATCGGTAAAATAGACTTCATTAAACTCGCGACCGCCCGATGCTTGATGGATGGGACGTACTTCGACGCCCTCCTGTTTCATGTCGATGATGAACATCGTCAGGCCTTTATGTTTCGGCACATCTGGATCAGTTCGCGTCAATACAATGCCGTAGTCGGAGAATTGCGCGCCAGTGGTCCAGACTTTCTGACCGTTTATGACCCAATCATCGCCATCCTTTACGGCTTTTGTTTTCAATCCTGCTACATCAGAACCAGCAGATGGTTCGGAAAATAGCTGACACCAGATTTCCTCACCCAATAGAGCCGGGCCAACAAAGCGCTTCTTATGCTCGTCGCTACCAAAAGCAATCACCGTGGGAACACACATGCCAAGGCCGATGGCAAAGGGGCCTGTTGGAGCGTCAAATTGAGACTCTTCTTGATTCCAGATCACTTGCTGCATCGGCGATCCTCCGCGACCACCAATTTCTTTGGGCCAGGTTATCTGTGCAAAACCGCCCTCGGCCTTAACTTTTTGCCAATCCTTGGCTCGTTGCAGATAGTCATCACCGCGTTCGCGAATGCTGTTGCCGTCTTTCGGCTGCAGATGCTTCGACAAAAATGCGTTCGCTTCTGCGCGAAACTCTGCTTCTTCTGGGCTGTCTTGAAAATCCATTTTTTGACCTTCTCTTTTAATCGTTTTTCGCTTCGAGCGCGCTGACTAATTTTTCTTTCCACACTGCAGGGCCACCTGCCTGTACCGCTAGCAATTTCGCGCGACGATAATAGAGGTGACAATCCACTTCCCAAGTAAAACCCATCCCGCCGTGGGTCTGGATATTTTCTTTGGACGCGAACCAATAGGCTTCTGAGGCAGCGACCCGCGCTGCCGCAGCTGCTTCGGGAAGCTCCGATGCATCGGTAGAAAGCGCCCATGCACCATAATAGCAGTTCGAACGCGCAACTTCATTTTTCACATACATATCAGCAAGCTTGTGCTTGATCGCCTGATTGCCGCCAATAGGCCGGCCAAAGGCAACGCGTTCCTTGGCATAATCATTGGCCATGTCCAGACAAACAGACGCGCCGCCCAGTTGTTCAAACGCCAGCAAGACAGCAGCTCTGTTCAATATCTGATCATAGAGCGGCATCCCCTGTCCTGCATCGCCCAATCGTTCGGCTTTGGCGCCATCGAATTTTATCTCCGCATGACTACGTGTTGGCTCGATCGTACCAAGAGAGTTTCGAGCCACACCATCTCCGTTTAATTCCACAACCACCAGCGACTGGCCGCTGCCCTCTTTCACAAGCACAACGGCATGGGTGGCGATGTCGCCATCCGTCACAGGTACTTTGGCGCCGCTAATTGCTCCATCCTTGAATGTAGCATTGATATGTCCAGTATCGACAACACCCGGACCCTCTGACGCCGCGATACAACCGACGATCGATCCATCTGCCACACCTGGCAACAGCGTTTTCTTTTGCTCTTCACTGCCGGCAAGTTTTATGGCCTCGGCAAAGAAAAATGCGCTTGAACCAAATGGCACTGGCGCCAGCGCCCGGCCCAATTCCTCAGCAATCACACACATCTCAAGCATTCCAAGCCCAAGCCCGCCATATTCTTCCGGAATCGCCGCGCCCAGCCAGCCCATTTCGACAATTTTTTGCCAGACGCCGGCATGATGGCTCATCTCCTCATCGTCCAGGACTTCACGCACTTCCTTGGTGGTGCACTGAGCGCTCAAAAATTTCCGTGCTTCTTCACGTAGAAATTTCTGGTCGTCGGAAAAATCAAAATTCATGGAACGGGCACCTCTTTAACTGACCGATTAAATGCTGTCTTCTGCCGAAGCCAAACGCTCAAGTAAAGTGGATTCGAAAAATCCTTAAGGCCATATGTCCTTTCGTACCGGCTATAATGAACTGACAAACTGCCAGATTGCTACGACGCTGGCGATGAGCATCGCCAATGTCGAAAAACCAGCTCCAATGGCACGAAGGGGTGGAGTGATATCGTCAGCCTTCAGACCGATGGGGTGCAATATTCGTGCAATAATATAGGCAATTCCCAATCCATGAAGCAGGATTGCACTAGCGCCATTTAACTCAATAACTGCCATTGCCAAAAGTGTTAGAGCGGCAGTTTCCATTAAGTTCTGATGCCGGCGCATTTCCAGTGCAACTTTCATATCTCCACCATCGAGAATGGAAATTCCTGTTTTGCCACGCAGCATCCCGATGCGCATCCCCAATATGATCGCCAGTATGACTGTTAGCCCAACGTACAATCCCGTAATTGGTATCGGCATATCTTCCTCCGTTTTGTTTTGTCCAAGTGTAGCACCTACCAATTCACCTGACAAAAAGACAATGTTGAAGGCACCACTTTACTTAGCTGTCATATCGTCTAATCGCTGCATCCAGTAACTTGGAGATTTTGCAATGCGTGCCGATGCGCAAGCGGCTGTGGACCGGATCAATGCCGCACTGGAACTGCTAAAGACTTCACTGAACTGGGACGCCGCTTTGCGCCGCCTAGATGAACTTAATGCACGTGTTGAAGATCCGACCCTTTGGGACGATCAAAGCGCGGCGCAAGCTGTGATGACGGAACGTCGGCGACTGGATGAATCCATCACAGCTGCGAATGAAATCCAACAGGAAATGAGTGACGCCCTGGAATTTATCGAAATGGCGGAAGAGGAAGGCGACGAAGATG
>CALKXX010000115.1 GCA_938003725.1 uncultured Sphingomonadaceae bacterium
CCTGCATATCTTCGGGAAAATCGATAGAAAACATCAATTTCTCCTTCGTTATGGGGTGAACAAATCCAAGATTAGCAGCATGAAGTGCCTGCCGTCCAAATTGAATATCTTTTCGCCGGGAAAGCAAAGATTTTCTACGAACACCATATAGGGGATCACCAATTAGACTATACCCGATATGGGACATATGTACCCGCACCTGATGGGTGCGTCCGGTCTCCAGCACACATTCCACCAAAGCGGAGCTATCGAGCGCCTCTTTGACGGTATAGTGGGTCATGGCCGCTTTGCCTTTGTCATCACCCACGACGGCCATTTTCTTGCGATTGACATTGCTTCGGCCGATATTTCCTTCAATCGTTGCCATTGGCGGGTTGGGCCGCCCATTCACAATGGCGAGATAGCGCCGCTCAATATCATGTTTGGCGAACAGCGCGCTCAAACCCTGATGAGCGGCATCGGTTTTGGCTGCTACCATCAAACCGGATGTGTCTTTGTCGATGCGGTGGACGATCCCCGGACGCATTACACCGCCAATGCCCGACAACTCGCTTTTGCAGTGGTGAAGCAACGCATTGACCAAAGTGCCGTCGGCATGTCCGGCCGCTGGATGAACCACCAAACCCGCGGGTTTATTGACGACGATCAAATGCTCATCCTCAAATACCACATCCAACGGGATATCCTGTGGTTGGGCAGGGCCTTCGACTGGATTTGGAATGGCAAGGGTGAATGTCTTGCCCGCATGCGTTTTCGCTGCCGGATTGGTGCAACTCTGTCCCTCGATCATCAGGTGACCGCCCAAGATAAGTGCTTTTACACGCTCGCGAGATAAGTCGGGCAATAGCCCAGCCAAAGCCGCGTCCAGCCGCTGCTTTTTCTCAATTTTGGGAATGATGCCGGATTCTATGGATTGATGCGCCATGTTGGCGTAGCTGTGGGCCATGAAGCTAAGCATATCAAGCACCATGTTAGAGGAATTGCAGCGACAAACGCGCCATGGTGTCCCTTTGGAAATATGCGGGCTATTGCTAGGCAAAGCTACACGGGTAACCGCGGTTCGACAGGCTAGAAACGTAGCGCGAAAGGCGCATCGCCATTTCGAAATTGATCCTGCTGTTTTGATAGCCGCAGAACGGGAGGCCAAGGCAGGCGGGCCAGAGATTGTTGGCTATTATCACTCCCACCCATCCGGTCAGGTAAAACCGTCGGAAACTGATGCCAAAAATGCTGCGCCGGATGACCGGATATGGCTCATCCTCAACGGCCATGAAGCCTCCGCCTGGCAAGCGTGCAAAAATCCTGAATTATTTGGCCCGTTCGCCCCGATCACACTTGATTGCACGTGAACAAATCGGCAAACACGCGCCAATTGAAAATTTATCAAAAAGGCCTGTGTGAATGTCCGAATCTGAGGTTGATCTTGCCGCATTGCTCTGTTCGAAACTTTGTCACGATTTGTTGAGCCCGGTCGGCGCTATCAACAATGGCCTGGAATTGCTGGAAGATGAAACGGACCCAGAGATGCGGGATCGTTGTCTGGAACTCCTCGCGGATAGCGCGAAGGCGTCTGCAAATAAGTTGAAATATTTCCGGCTCGCCTTTGGTGCTGCAGGCGGGTTCGGGGATCATGTGGATCCTGCGGAAGCAAAAGGGCTGGTTGAAAGCCTGGTTGGTGACGATGGTAAGATAATCTTGGGCTGGGCCGTACAAACCGGAACATTGCCCAAAAAAGCGGTAAAGATCCTGCTCAATCTATCGCTGATCGCACGTGAAGCGCTGGTGCGTGGCGGAAAGCTGGATATCGGGGCGGAAGAAGGCGATGAAGGCGTGGAAGTCGTCGTCCGCGCAGAGGGAGCCAAGGTGGTTCTGGACCAATCGATCCGTGCTGCGTTGGAAGGGAATATACCGGATGCGGAGTTAAGTGCGCGTACGGCTGCGGCGCATATGACGCGGGGTTTGACCCTACAGAATGGAGGAGACCTGCGCGTTTCCCCGGAATCGGGTACGGAACTGCTGTTGGGTGCCATCGTTACCGGTTAAGCGAAAGTTTGAAAGCGGAGGGGAATTTATGGATATGATCTGGACGCCTTCGCCAAATTTTGACGATCGTAAGCTGCCGATCTCAATACTCGTCATGCATTATACCGGGATGAAGGATGCAGCCTCCGCAATCAACTGGTTGGCCAACCCCGAAGCCAAAGTTTCGGCGCATTACGTCGTGACCGAGGATGGTCAGATTGTTCATATGGTCGATGAGAAGAATCGGGCATGGCACGCAGGCAGGGGTTTTTGGCGCGGAATTACGGATGTAAACAGCGCCAGCATAGGCATTGAAATCGTCAATCCGGGACACGAGCATGGTTATGTTCCTTTTCCGGAGGAGCAGATGGACAGCGTAACCCGCCTCTCAAAAGAAATTGTCGATCGCCATCATATCAAACCATCGAATGTCATCGGACATAGCGATCTGGCGCCTGCCAGAAAACAGGATCCGGGAGAGTTGTTTGATTGGGAACGACTGGCACGGCACGGCATTGCCTTGAAGAAACCGGGCCTGAAACTGGGCGATCCGCCTTGGTCAGATGGCGGTTTCATGTTGGCCCTGGAACGGTTTGGTTATGATATCACTGATCAGAAAGATGCTGTGGTAGCGTTTCAGCGCCGTTTCCGTCCTAAAAATGTTGATGGGGTGATTGACGGGGAATGTCGTTCACTTTTGCTCTCTTTAATGTTGGACAGGGAGCGCGGAATCTCTAAATAGACCTCACCAGAGGGTCGGCCAGTCGCTGGCTTTCGTAATAGTAGGCGGGTTTTCTCGCCGAAGTAAAAGCGAAAGCGAGAGGAAAGTCCGGGCTCCACGATTTAAAGGTGCC
>CALKXX010000116.1 GCA_938003725.1 uncultured Sphingomonadaceae bacterium
GGTCCATTTCATGGGACGGGCGTTGAATAATTTCCAGCGCATGACGGCGTTACCCTGTTCATCGTTCAGCGTTATGGACAGGTTGCGCTGGGTATGTGGATCGGTTCTGGTGGCCTCAATCCAGGTCCAGAAATTTTTCAAACCCATCATTCCGCGTTTGAACGTTACATCCGAGGATTTATGGAGTCCGGGAATTTTGCGCACCCGGTTCTCTTTGTCATTACCCTGACGATATTCCATCAGGGTGACTTCGGTTCCGATGCCGCTCACATCTGAAAAGCCGCCAAGCGCCGTATTTGATGGAGGGTCATCACCCATTTCCACGAGGAAGTTATAGGCTCCATATGGGGTATCACGAGTAGGCATGTTTCAATCTCCTCAGTCTCTTGAATCTGCGGTTTTTTGACCGATCCGGAATATGACGAATTCGGCAGGCTTGAGCGCGGCGACACCGATCAAACAGACCAGGCGTCCGTTATCGAGGTCATTTTGCGTCATGGTGGAGCGATCGCACTGAACGAAATAGGCTTCCTTCGGTGATCCGCCGAGTAGCGCTCCGTTCACCCATTCATTGTAGAGAAAATCCTCGATTGTGGTGCGGACATTGGCCCACAACCGTTCGCCATTGGGTTCAAAAACCGCCCATTGGGTGCCCCGGTCAATCGAAGCTTCCAGATACAGAAAATAGCGCCGAATATTGACATATTTCCATTCTGGATCGGAGCTGATTGTGCGTGCGCCCCAGACCCTTATTCCGCGATTGGGCAGCGCACGGATGCAATTTACGCCAAGTGGGTTAAGTACTTCCTGTTCACCGAACCGTATGCTGCGTTCCAGGCCAAGCGCGCCGCTGACGGTTTCATTGGCCGGCGCTTTATATACGCCGCGCTGGATATCGTTCCGTGCGTAAATTCCCGTTACAAAACCCGAAGGTGGTAGAGAGAGTTCACTGGGCGCCAACGGGTTGGTTCCGGCAAGCGGATTGGCCACCGTTACCCATGGATAATATAGCGCTGCATAGGTGCTATCGATTCCACTTTTCAGGTCGCGGGCGCCCTGAATGTCCAGATCCGGCGGCGTATCCAAAACCGCAATACGATAGGAACGGCGTTGTTGTGCGCTTGAAATCAGCGCTTGATTGACGGCTGCTGGCAAAGGTGCCGCAAAACTGGACGATCCGGGAGCAGCGATGATGGAAATGTCCTCAAGCCCCAGCAGGGTGTTGAGTGCATTTTCATAATCGGTCGTGCTGGGCGGGCCATTGCCGTCCGATCCACCGGTCAGATTTACCGTCCGGCCTCTTGTCGCACCAAAAAGGGCTGCTCGTATCTCATGCGCGAACGCGGTGTTGCCAATGTTCAGGACAACTGGATTGTAGAGCGCGTCATTTGCTTTTGGCGGATTTGCGCCCAGGACGGTTCCGGCATAGCGCGGATGCAGTGGGTGAAAGGCGAGGCCGCCTGATTCATACACAACACCTGTGGAATCGCTGACCACAATGCCCAGTGAAATGATGGTGAGCGGGTCTGTATCTTCCAGCGCATTATATGCGGCGGCATTCGCAGCGCTGGTCACCATCGGCGTCGTGCCGATGATATAATAATCGGTGCCGACTTGTACCATCGTTCCGGGGGATTGCCGTTCGGCCAGCTCTTTGGTTGTTGCCAGTTCTTCCTGAACCAACTGAACCGTAAGGTTGATTCCAGCTTCTCCAGCGATCTCGGTACCGCCGGCAAAACGGCTTTCAAACCGAACCTGTTTTCCGACCGCAACGGTCGCCGGATCGTTTAGGACACCGGTATTGGAATTGGCTGCATTTGCGCCTTCCAATCTTGCAACATATAGCCGCCCACCGCCATTGTTGAAAAAAGCGAAGGCCGCATGAGCAATATGATTGGTGGCAGCGCTACCGCTAATCCGCAGATCGTCGAGACCCCCATATAGCCGCTCGAAATCGGTGAACGATGTCAACAGCACCGGTTTGGCGGGATTAGTGCCAGCGGTAACAGGACCGCGCGCTGTCATGCCGACAAAAGCGGCTGTGCTTGTCCCAACACCCTCTATGGATTTGGATCTGAAACTTGTTTCCTCGACATAGACGGCTGGTGCTAAATATTCTGGCATGGGTGGCCTCCTTGGGATGGCTTGATTGGGTAAATTAAAATTGTTGGTGCGATCATGGCGGGGTCCATTCGATCAGGGTCGATCGCGTCTTTCCGCTGGCAAGCTGGACCGATTGCTCTGCGGTTGCAGAACCGGATAGCCGGGCAGCGACATCGTCTGGGTCAATAAAATCACGCACCTGGTCGTTCGCTTCTTTCAGCGCCAAAAAATGACCATCGGCGGAATGGAATCGAACCAGATCGGGATCGATCACTGCGTCGGCCATGGCCGCATAGTCGCTCGTAACCGTCGCCCCCGCTCCAGCAGACGACAATGGAACGGCCGGGATGATCAGCATCGCCTCGCCTATGGCATTTGTCATTGAGGTGACCTCTGGAAGGGCGCCGGACGGTCTTACGCGAACCACTGCTCCTTCAATCGCGTGGCCATCGGTGGTTCGCACAACACGTACCAAAAGAGCCGCTGCACCGCCGGTGACCGGTGTCGATGGAGAGGGCGGCATTACAATCTGCTGGTGCTTGAACAGCGAATTGTCATTTGCTTTGTTGGCCGGATCCGGATCGAGAGGGAGCCTTAAAGAAAAGCGCCGCGACAAATAGGCCTTGGACAACGCGCGAACATCCACATTGATTCTCTGTGACGCCAACGGCGGGCTTGTGGGAACTGTTTCAAAAGCGCGATCATGACCAGCCAGGGTGGGCGCAGATCGCACAATTAGCTCGCCTGGCTTCTTCTGCCAGACATCGGCTTCATCACTGCTGACGTGAAAGGATTCCGAAATTGGACGACCGAGTGGATCGGTTAGCAAAACAGCGCTCAATATTCTGCGATCAAGATAGTCAAAACTGGTCGCCATCATACAGGCTCCCGTTGCAGTGGGTCCGTGTCGGAGAAGCCGAACCGGCTCGCCACAACCGGAGCAAATTCATCTCCCAATCCATGGCGCAGGCGAATGACCCGTGCGGTAAAAGTAAGGCTTAAGCGGAACTTTTGCCCGGTTGCATCCCAAAGCTTATACTGTTCATCCGCAGATAAATTACTCGGCACAATTTGAACGGTTTCATCCGATTCCCAGATATCGGATCCGCGTAAAGTAGAGCGGTCGAGTACGGAATGGCTGTTCAACTCCAGCATCGCCCAGGCAATGGAGGCATGTTCATCTTCTGCTCGCGACGACCAAGATGCGAGCACATATTGTAATTCGACTGCAATTTCCGGGCGAACCGGTTCGCCCGGCAATCTGTGCTGGTTTTTGGGATGGTCACTATGACTGATTTGATAACAGGTAAGCGTTAGGCCCGTTGTGGGAGCTGTGCCGCTGGAGAGAGCAGCCACCGATAGCTGTGAAATATCCAAGCTTGCCGATACGGGTGCGAGCTGCCCTGCGCTCTCAAGAAGGTCGCGGCGGGACCGGAGCAAGGCGACTATGCTTTCGCCGACATCAGTTATGGCACCAATTCTGGCCATTTACCCGGACCTCTTTCGCGAAGGATCGGGATCGGTGGATTTGATTTCGCTCCCGAATTCAGTTTGATAACGCACGCAGGTATCCGAAATAATGTCGCTGAACCGCTTTAAATGGACCGGGCTGGTGACAAGCTTTGCACTGATGCGTGGAGGGTCGTTGGCGTCAAAAAGCTGCCCGATATTCAAGCAGACTTCTGCCAGACTGAATTCGATATCCAGATGATTCACATAGGTGCGCCTGGGCTTTGGATCGGTATCCAGGCCTAAGGTCGCTCCTGTATCTTTCACTCGGGACGCTCCTTCGCGATAGCAGCGCATCCGGGAATCGAGCACGCGCAAATGTTAACGCAAACGGCGTGCCAACACCATAAATCGTTGAATAACATCAATTTATTTGAAAATCTTGTTGGGCAGTTACACTATTTGTAACGCGAACATGTTACAGTTTGTTACACTGTTAAAGGGATTTGATCGTGGGAAGAAGCTTTGCCATAACGATCCAGTTTCCGGTACAACGTCATCCGCGACCAGTTGAGTTTTTTGGCTGCCAAACTCTTATTCCCGCGGCATTCCTTTAGGATATCAAACAACATTTGCCGCTCTGACTTAGAATCGCAGACCCGATCTGTATCGGCTAAAGTGCTAGTACCGATATGTTGCGGCAAATGTTTGGCGAGAAGCTGTTCATTTTCGCAAGCGAGAAGAGATATCTCTATACAGTTACGAAGCTCGCGTGCGTTTCCGGGCCAACTATATTTCTGCATTGCGCGTTTCGCGCAATCCGCGATCACAGGCGTCGGCACAGAGGCCTTATCACTCATCAGGCGCATGAAATGATTGGCCAGAGAAGGGATATCATTTGGTCTTTCTGCCAGCGCCGGCATTGCGATCTGGGCGACGGCAATTCGGTAATAGAGATCTGACCGAAAACGGCCCGCCTGCATTTCTGTGAATAAATCACGATTGGTTGCCGCCAGGATGCGAACATCAAACCGAGTAGCCTGACGCGCACCTAGTTTGAAAGCTTCGCCCGTCTCGATTGCACGCAATAATTTTGCCTGACCGGCGGGCGATAAATCGCCAATTTCATCTAGAAATAACGTGCCCCGGTCCGCCATTTTCATTTTGCCGGGATAGCATTGCGTTGCACCGGTATATGCCCCCTTTTCATATCCGAACAATTCGCCTTCTATAAGGTCGGCCGGGATGGCAGCGCAATTCAGAGCGATTAGGGGGCCCTTGGCGCGACCACTTTTTTCATGCAGCGCAAGCGCCGCCACTTCTTTGCCGCTTCCGGTTGGTCCGGTAATCAATGTGGTCACATCGCTATCTGCTATTTTGGCAATATAATCTCTTATGCCTTTCATTTGCCTACTATCGCCGATCAACCGGCTGGAGACAGTTTTCCCTTGGCTTTTCGGGCAGTGGCTTTTCAGATGGAGAGAGAGGCGTGAAAGTAAACTGACATCTCCATCCTGTAGCGCGAGAAAATCATCTGCACCCGCCCGAAAGCAATCAACCGCAAATTTCTGATCTGTCACGTCCGAAAAACAAATTATTGTCGCGTTTGGGCATTTGGCCCGGGCAGTTGCGACCGCTTCGATATTACTTCCAATGATCAAAATAGCGTCTTGCCTAGACGCCTCGTCGAGCTTCAGATCATCAATCACAAGATAGAACTTACCGGTCACGCCAGCATTTTCGGCGAGTTTGACGAGGTGCGTTTTCTGTCGTCCATGTGGTCCCACGATGTGGATGACCTGATCTTCCTTTGCGGATGGTCGTTCCATACCCGCTCCTCCTGCTCATCAGAATTTCAGCCATGCGGGTCATATTTCCGCAAGGCTGGCCCCGAGTGATCAACGTCCGTTGATCAAATTGAAGTGAAAGAAGTCAAAGGTACCAGCAATTAGACAAGCAGGATCAGTTCTGACAGCAAGTCAGAACGACAATCCAACCCATGCGTCGCAAGGTTTTTCAAGCCTTCTTTCTACGCACGACCGACTTTGTACATTTACTAAAACTAGCCCGATTTCCCTCGAATCGGACGCGTCACCATATGCACATATATCACCAATGGCCGATAGGATGAAATCGCCGTGGTGAGAATTGAATTCGCTTAACCGCTGTTAACCGCGATTTCATCAATCTTTGAGATATTACCGGGATGAAAATCCGTTCAATATTTCTGATGCTGGAGCGATCGCAAAAGGCTCTGCTTTTACTATTTATCGCAGCGCTGGGATTGATTGAATTGCTATTGGCCGATCGAAAATATGGACTTTTTTCCGGGGGATTTGGACAATCGCAGGCCGTTGACGAAGTTGCTGAGAGGTTCATATTTTTTGCGGCATATTTAAGTTCTCTGTCATTTGCCCTTATATCCGCTTTTTGGATCATCTTGCGAATATCACGCGCAAAGACGTCGTGGGTGCCCGGCTTTAACTTGGTCCTGTTCGCTGGCGGGGTTTTCATATCGCTGCTTGCCCTGCAATATCAGCTACACAGTTATTTCAGCGATGCCGTCAGTTTTCAGTTGATGGCAAATCTGGGCGGAGGAAGCCTGTTGGATGCGATTATGTTCGCGGCCAATGAGGTGGCGGTAGGTTTGGCAGCTCTCGTTGTCGCAGTCTTGTCAGGTTGGATAATATTCAGGTTTCTGCGCAAACATTATCCCCCCTCTCTGGGCGGAGCCATGCCTCCCTATCTGGGTCGTTCCGCAATCGGGTTTTTTATCCTATGCCTTTTCTTCCTAGTACAAATACCGGGTTGGTCTGCGGACAGCTATAACGGCCTTAACCGAACATTGGCATGGAAATCCCTTTCGAGCGCGGCCAATAAGCTCACCGACTTTGATGGGGATGGGTATGGCATGGTTGCGCGCATGGCTGATGATGCACCTTTTGATTCATCCCGCCATCCGCTGGCGCTTGATATCCCGGGCAATGGAATTGACGAAGATGGGTTCGGCGGTGATCTTGCGTTGATACCGCTGCCGACCGCTCCGCCTAGCCAAGTCATAACTGGCGATAAGCCCAACCTCATTATCATCGTAATGGAGAGTGTCCGATATGATGTACTGGGCAAACGTGTAAATGGACAAGTGGTTGCGCCAAATCTCGAGGCGATTGCTGCCGAGGGCAGCTCAACCGTGCCGGCATTTAGCCATATTGGTTTTACAACCGCCTCGTTAAAATCACTCTTTACCGGAGACTTTCGACCAGGGAATGAAAGCCCTTCATTGTTTCGCGACCTGAAGCAGAGCGGCTATCAGATCGGCGTGTTTTCAGGCCAGCCGGAGGATTTCGGAGACATCTCAAAAACCGTAGGGATGGAGGAGAATGCCGATATCTTTGTGGATGGCACCGTGTTGAAGGATTTGCGTGCGTTCAGCAACGGTGCGCAGGGTTCCATCTTGATCGATGAGGGGTATATTCTGGACGCTTATGCGAAGAATTTTTCAGATCCTGAGAAATGGCAGAGGCCACAATTTCTGTACTTTAACTTTCAATCGCCGCACTTCCCCTATGCCCACGACAAGATCCCGGCTTCATTGGTCCCTCGCATGTTACCAAGGTCCGAAATTCGGGCGAAAAACGCGGAAGCATTGCGGGAGACATATTGGAATGCAGTGGCTTATGCCGACAAACGCTTAGGGGAACTGGTCTCGGATCTGAAAGAAAAGAAGCTATGGGAAAATACTATTGTCGTCGTCACCGGCGATCATGGCGAGGATTTGTTCGAAAAAGGCTTTCTTGGCCACGGACACATCATCAACAAACGGCAATATGGCACCTTTTTCGTGACCAACAAAGCAGATGTCGACATTGCGGGACCCATTGGATTGCGAGACTATCGTCAGATGATCCTGAGCTTGATGGATGACAAGCCGGTTAAATCCGAAGGCGGTCCAGTATTGATGATTGTTGGCGAACTGGACGAACCGACGCAGATCGGCATGGCGCAAAGTGGTGACCGGATTACGACTTTGCGACTGGACACCGGAGAAGCCTGTCTGGTCGAAAAAGGACTATGCAATGATATAGCCCGCCTCAAAGGCGATGCCAAAAGTCGGGCGGATTTACTGGTTCGCCTTTGGGGTAGTCAAAGATGGCAATCGAGGGCTGTTAAAGCACCAAGTCCGTACCAGCGATAGTCAATTGACCATCCAGTCTTATCCAAAAATCAAACGAACCATGTCCGTTTGTATCACCCATCAAATAGATGTTGCTGGCGATATGTTTATAGCGCAGTTCGCCAGCACGGCCAGAAAACGCGGTCGTCCCGATGAAAGTACATGGCCGACTTTGTCAGACTTATGGATAAGGTCGGGGAATTGCCTGCTGCTGCGGCAATAGCTTTACCGGTGCGAGCGGACAGCCTCTGTGCCCGCCGCATTGGTGGGTGTGACATATGTCACAGTTTATCGATGCATGACCCCTATTGGCCTATATATATGTAAACTTTTCTAACAATTGCGGATCTTGGTTAACCTGAATTGACTTTAACGGCCTGTGCAACTAGTGCAAACCTATCTCATTATAAATATCGGCGTAGTTTCGAGGAGTAGTTTAAAAATGACAAATATTCTCAAGTCCTTAACAGGCATTTCAGTTTTGGCAGCTGCGGCGGTTTCGGCCCCTGCAAGCGCGGCCACCACGCTTCTTGATTTTGACGGCGCCTGTGACGGCCCTTGCACTGACGGGCAATTGATCAGCGATAGCTATGGCGACAGCGCACTGGCAGACGTCAGCTACCGTTCGATTACTGCGGATAGCGGAGAGACGTTTGAAGGACTTCGTTATTGGGAAGGCGGTTACGCCGATCTGAGCGGTGTTGTTTATGGCGGCACTAACGGTGTTAATTTCATTGCTGAAATCGCATTCACGCCAACCGCAGGCAACGAGATTTCTTTGGATAGCTTGGTGACCGCTAGCTATCTTGGCCGTGTGACATCATCCCCGTTTGAAATTTTCAGCGGCAGTGGAGATCTTTTGCTGAGCACGGTGTTGCCGACCCCTGGAACCGGAGCAGGGCATGGTTTTGATACCTCTGCGTTGGGTTACCGCGCGGATGGCTATATCCTGCGCTTCGGGCCAGATTCATACAATGTCGGCGTGGACAATGTTGAATTCTCTGCACGTGCGATTGGCGGTGGCGGTGTTCCGGAACCAGCGACTTGGGGCATGTTGATTATTGGCTTTGGTGCTATCGGATCTTCGCTGCGTAGTTCCAAGCGCCGCAAGAAAATGGCACTTGCTGCTGCGTAAAATATATTCCATCTGATGGATAAAGAACCCGTTGGTTTTCCAGCGGGTTTTTTATTGGGTGGGCGGCGCGCAAACTGCCGGCGCATGAATGATCACTCGGCCCAGAAATTAACCAATTCTAAACGTCGCTGCCATAATTCTGTTCAATAACCGCAAAGGAACATGATATGGCCAACGCAGAGCGCATTGAAAATTGGGATTTGGACGATGCCCCGGATGCTCCGGCCGAACCGGAACGGTCTTTGTCGGTTGATGCTGGTTCTGAATTTTCCGAAGTCGGAGGGCCTGTTGGTGCGATGCACCAACGTCTTGCGACTGAATTGGGCATTGAGTCTGCCGCTGAACCGGCCTGGCACTATAAGTTAACTGTGCCCGAAACGGCGCTTCGCCACACTTCGCGCATTTCTGGAATTGTAGCCTTAGGGCTTGGGTTCGTAGGTACGACCGCGCTCTTACTCAGCTAGATGCCAGCGGACAATTTAATCACTCTGCAGACAGGGAGGTCAGAAGAGCACTTTGCTCTTCCGGCTTCAGACCCTTGGACAGCAACCATGTCCTGATATGCCGGGCGACGTCTTTGTCATTTGGTTCTGTAACGATATTTCCAGTTTCGGTGATACGCTCGTTGTTACGGCTGACATAGGCCATCGCTTTATTGTTCGACAGGCGCACATCTTTGCCATTGTCCAGCCGGATCCAGGATTTCCGTCCGGGAAATGCCAGAACTTCATTGTCGGCAATCACACCGCCATGAAGTCCGTTTACGGCGATGCCATTGTACAGACTCCCGATGACCAGATTACCCCTGATCTCCAAATTTTCAAAAGGTAGTTTTTCATGGGTGTCGCGCACGAAAACTCCCTGCGTTGGTGCCCCTTTTCCGCGAACGACCAGGTTGTCCCGAATGATAATGTCCCGGGCAGCGGTCTTTTGGTGCGTCGACCATAGTTGAATGCCGTCCGGATGATCGCCGGGTGCTGGCCTGAAATGTGCGAATATGTTATTGGCGATAACTGCTTGAGATACCCCTCCGCCGCGCACGCCATCGGTTTGCATTTCGGTGAACTCATTCCCGGTGATCTGTGCGTTTATAAGGTTCAGCATCGCGATCCCATGCCGATATAGTGAGAAGACGGAATCGGAAAATTCTACATTACTGCTATCGCGTAACATCACCGCAGAGATGGTGCGCCGTTGGTAAGCAGCAACAGAGCCGGTAAAAGAAAGGTTATTCAGTTTGATATTCGCGCTGTTGATCACCAAAAGTTTGTAGCGCATTTTTTCGGCAGCTGGCCCTGCAAAGGCAATGCCTCGCAGCGTCAAGCCTTTCGCATTGCTCAACACTAGTCCGTCAAACTGTGCCGGATCTTCCGGATTCGCGGATTGAATAATGACTTGTCCGCCTTCCACCTGTGTTTTCAATTCAGTAACAGGATAGGTTCCCGGCAGAACTTTTATGACGTCCCCGTTTTCCGCAATTTCCAGGGCCGATTTAAGATCCTTGATCGACGAAATGGCATCAAAAGAGGCTTTACGTGCGGCATTGGATTTTGCCGGGTCCGAAGAAAAGGGCAAAGTGAGCGCCATCACCGCCACCAATGCGATAGTGATAAGAACAGTTATGAGCCAGTGGCCAACTTTCATGATCAAGTGTATCTCCTAATGGTGGCAAAGTCGAATAAGGCGCTTCCGAAATAGTTCATTTCGATGCAGCTTGCGAGGGCGGTACATAGCTGCCCGTAAGAATGTTGATGCCTACTAACCGATAAACCGCATAAAAGCTGGCCAAATTTCGTCCGATCAACAAAGCCGAGATAGCAATGGCGACACCGCCCACGGCGACAATCGACAGAAACATCGCGGTTTGGGTCACAAGCGCATATTGCCCATTCGCCACTGGTCCCATTTCCCGGCCAATATAGAATGTAATACCGAAGCCGGCGAGGATCGACAGGCCGCGAATACCGATCGAGCCAAGCGAATCGATATGTTTAATCAGATATTTAAACATGTTGATCGGTTCATAACGGCAAAAGCCGGAAACATCATATAATATTGGCGCTGCACCTTTATTTTCCAGTCAAATTTGGCGCCGTGTCCGCTATGTTAATATAGTTGCCAAATCTTTCCATAAATGGAACAATCGGGCTATTCTGCAGCTTTAGAATTTGACACTGCTATAGGCCGCCATATAGCAGCATTGCATGAATCGATGGGTCGGATAACAATCCGGGGGAAAGACGTTGGAAACACTATATGACTGGCTGACGATCATGGTCTTCGCGGGCCTGATCACCCTGTTCCTACAGCGTTCCTCTATGGATGAGCCGCCCGATACAATTTGGCAATATATGCCTCCATCGATATTCTGCGCGATTGCGAACTATGTCGGCAATGAGGGCTATGGCTGGCTCTCCATAGCTATATTGGTTGTGGTGGCCGTCTATGTCCATTTTGTATTGAAACCGTTTCAAAAAAGCTAGATATTGACCACTTCGCAAACGCCCTTGGTGAATTCGGCTGAGGGCATTGTTCCTCGGTCCCGGCAAAAGTTTTTGCTGGTCGAAGTGGCGCGCGGTTTGGCGGCTCTGGCGGTCGTATTCTTTCACAGCAATGCCAGCGCAGATGAATATGGTGGCCCGTATTTTCAATGGATGGCGACGCTCGAACACGGCGTCGACTTTTTCTTCGTGTTATCGGGTTTCATAATATTAACCGCCCATCGACAGGATATAGGGAACCGAACTGCGGTCGCGGATTATCTGAAGAAGCGTGCGATCCGGTTGCTGCCGTTATTGTGGCTTGTTGTGGCGGGCTATACGGCACTTCGATATTTTGGCGGAGGCGCCGTCTATGCAGAACAGATATTCCGTTCGCTTTTCCCCTATCCCTCATTGCAACCTGCATCTCCAATGGTTGTTTGGACGTTGCGGCATGAAATTGTCTTCTATCTACTTTTTGTAGCACTTATCTACTCCCGGACATTAGGTTTATGGATATTTGCGCTGTGGACTGGCGCTGCGCTTGTGCAACTGGTCCTTAGCCTGTTTGGACTCGCGATTGGCGGAATATGGTCGTTTTGGCTATCAAGCTATACGCTCGACTTTGCGCTCGGGATGGGCATTGCCTATCTACACGGGCGCCGGCAATTCGGCCAATCCGCGCTGCCACTATTAGCCGGTATCTTGCTGTTAGTAGGAAGTCTGTTGACCATGGAATATGCCGGCTTTGGCAGATTGGGAGAGACAGACTATGTTTCTCCGGCTGCAACAGTGGGCACATTATTTCTGGGGCTTATTTTCGCAATCATTTTGCATGGCTTGCTCCGCCTTGAGGGCCGTTTTACAGCGCCAAGTTATCTGGTGTCGCTTGGATCAGCATCCTATGCAATTTACTTGGTCCATACGCCGCTCAACAGTATATTGCAGAGATTGGTGACTTATTTGCCGGATCAAGCTATTGCGCTTGGCGGAGGCCACATATTTTTGATTGTTTTTGGCGTTGTCGGGGGTTTTGTGATCTATTTCACATATGAGCGCCCGGTAGGAATATATTTGAAGACAAAGTTGGTGAAGAAAAAATTGGCAACTGAGTAAACTCGAAATCTGGTTTTGTTCCAGCAAGTTGCTATATTGAACATTCGGATCCGGTCGATGATAGGCCAGATCGAAGGAGTGCATGTGAATTGGATTTCAAAACTGTTTCGCCGGTCGGACGAACAGGAATATCTGTATGAAGAAGCTCCAGCAGTCGCGCAACCTGCACGCCGAGCGCACATAGATGATGCAGAGATAAATCTACCACGTTTCAAGAATATGGTTGGTGGGATCGATGGCGGACACCACAAGACCGATGCCGAACGGGTTCGCGCGAAGTTGCGTGATGCCTTTACCCCCTCTCATCCGGTCACTGATGTTCGTATGTTTGCCGGTCGGGAAGACCTGCTGTTGACGCTGATAAGAGCGATTGAAGATCAACGCCTCCATGCCGTGATTTACGGAGATCGCGGTATCGGAAAGACCTCGATGCTGCATGTTTTGACGCAGTTGGCCAAGGAGGCACAATATACCGTGCGTTACGCCTCGTGCGGCGTGGGTACTGAGTTTAGCGAAATATTTCGTGCGGTAGCTGCGGATATCTCGCTTTTATATCACGAAGATTATGATCCTACGGACCCAGCGATTGAGCATGGCGGTACGCTAGCTGATAAATTACCGGAAGGGCGATTGTCGGTTGCGCAGATGACCGATTTGCTGAGCAAGATTCATGGTACGCGTATCTTGATTATCTTAGACGAATTTGATCGTGCGGATTCAGCGCAATTCCGTCAGCAAGTTGCAGAGCTAATCAAAAACCTCTCCGATCGATCAATTGCTGTGCAAATGGTGATTGCCGGTGTGGCCTCTAACCTCACCGAATTAATTGCACATATTCCATCGATACGGCGCAACATCATGGGTCTGCCCATCGATGTGATGAATGCCGACGAAATCGAGGAGTTGGTCAAGAATGGTGAGTGGGCCAGCGGCTTGAAATTTCAGCCCAAAGCAATTGAGAACATCATCGAGCTATCAAACGGATCGCCTTATCTCGCCAGTTTGTTGGGGCAGCATGCTGGATTGGCGGCCACTCAGCGCGATGCGATACGTGTGAATGCAGAAGATATTAAATCAGCCGTAAGACAGGCGCTTGACGAAGTGCGTCTTCGCATTGCTCCGCATCATGTGGCACTCGTCGACAAAGCGGCCACCAGTGGAAGCTTTGGTGCCCTATCCGCTATGGCAGCGAGATCAATGGCAAATGCCGGACAGATCCTGGAAGAGGATTTTGACGGGCATTTTGATGATTTCAGTGAGTTTATAATGCCGATTACCGACAGCGCGAATGGAGCTTATTGTTTCAGGGAAGATGGTGTCGTGCCTTATGTTTGGCTGCGTTCCAACGCTCCTAAATCCAGATAGATTTGTCCGATGTCCGCTCCGACTGTCAGCGTCATTGTTCCGCACTATAATGACCTGAAAAGCCTGGATATTTGTTTGGCGGCATTGGCGGAACAGACGTATCCATCGGCCGATACGGAAATCATTGTTGCCGATAATGCATCTTCTATGGGACTTGAAGCGGTTCAGGAATGTGCCGGAGAACGAGCCAAGGTAATTCTGGCAACTGAAAAAGGAGCGGGGCCAGCGCGCAATGCTGGCGTGCTTGCGTCTCAGGGGCGCTTATTGGCATTCACCGATTCTGATTGCGTTCCAGAGCCTGGATGGCTGGAAAGCGGGATCGCGGCGCTTGCGAAGTCCGATATTGTTGGCGGGCGTGTCGATGTATTGGTCGACCCGGATCGCGAGTTGACCGGTCCCGAAGCGTTCGAATCCATTTTTGCGTTTAACAACAAAAACTATATTGAGCAGAAGGGGTTTACCGGGTCGGGCAATTTATTCTGTCCGCGCAAAATCTTTGAAGCGGTTGGCCCCTTTCGCGCGGCAGTTTCAGAGGATGTGGACTGGAGCCACCGGGCCGGTGCGAAAGGATATCGGATCAGCTATGATCACGGCGCCGGCGTCGGTCATCCTGCGCGAACAACATGGGATGAACTGGTTGGAAAATGGCGGCGCGTTAACCGGGAGAGCTATCTTTTGATGCGCGTGAAGCGGTGGGGATGGTTGCGGTGGGTTGGCCTTACCTGGCTTCTTCCCGCTTCTATTATTGTGCACGCATTGAAAGTGTTTTC
Source organism: uncultured Sphingomonadaceae bacterium (assembly GCA_938003725.1). Classification (GTDB taxonomy): domain Bacteria; phylum Pseudomonadota; class Alphaproteobacteria; order Sphingomonadales; family Sphingomonadaceae; genus Parasphingorhabdus. The sequence goes on from CALKXX010000116.1 coordinate 14,593, forward strand.
GTCACCCAAACTAGACGGACTTTCGGATCGATGGAAAGCGCTGAATATCTTGGTCGCCATTCGCTTGTGGCGGTTCTGGGATCAGCATGCTTTGGCCTTTGGAATTCGGAGATAAGCTTGCGGTTTGATTAAACCAATGCGGTGGCGCGCTTTGTTCCGATAAACGCTTTACGCGAATCCGGAGAAACAGCGGCCATCAAACCCCCAAGGAAATCGTTCAGTCGTGGCAGGCTGTCCGATTTGTCTCTGCGAAGAGTAGAAGCCCGGACCAATATGCCATCACCAACATAACCCTGCATTGCGGCAGACAGCCGGTCGCTGCGCTGTTCACCGGCGGAGCGCGGCAAAAACTCACCAATTCTGGTAAAATAGAGCACATCTTCTATCCGGCCCCGAGCTTCAGCGGTGAGGAACACGGACGGGATACTGGCTTTCGCCAATTCAACTGCCGCCATCCTCCGTTGCGTGATTTCAAAGCCGACAGCAGGATAACAGCTTTCCGGCCGGTGTAGTTGCAACAGATCATTCTGGGCACCGCCATAAGCAATCAGCAGCATTACCTGTGCACCGGTCTCGACATTGGCATAGCGCCTGGTTATCGTTTCACTGTACAATTTGTCGGCAAGACTTCCGGGTGTTTTGGGCACCACCAGACCGGGATCAAATTGTGACGACCAGTTACCAAATTTGGTCGGAACAATCTCCTCAAGCGATTCTGAGTCCATTAACTTAACCAGTCTGCGTGGACGCAGCCATTCAGCAGTTCCCAAAGCTGCCACGCAGGTGGCGCCAATGAACATGTCTCTGCGGCTAATCATGTTTCGGATCCTTTTCGTCTAAGCACTGCCTGTACCAGCATATCAATACCAAAGATCAGCATTAGTGCCACGGCGAACAACAGGATACCGGCTGTGGAATGCAGGAAGCCCTGTGCCATGGCATCACCGTAATAATAGGTGATGAGGACAAGTACCAACACCCGTATCAGGTTGGCCAGCACAGCGATTGGAATGATCAAAAGCCCCAGGAAGGCCGCATATTTCCACGAAGCACGATGCATGATGTAGATATAAAACAGGCTTATCGCAGTAAGGCCTATGATTGAGTTCATGCCCGAACATGCCTGTTCCACGAGCAGTTGATATTGCGCAATATAAAGAGTGACACCTTGGCGGACAATCGGGAAATCCAGCGCTTGAAGTCCCGAGGTCACAACCCATGAAATGAATGTCTGCAGAGGGGCAGTAATCTGGTCGATCATCCAGCCGGGCGGTGGGACAAGAAAACCGAGATAGAGAAAAGGGAAGAAATTAGCGATCAGCGATTTGGCGCCTAGAAAGCGATAGGCGGCAGCAAGAAAAACGAGATAAAGCCCCCCTGCTTCAAGGCTGATAAAGTCATAGGCCCGCCCGAAAATATATATCGCCAATGCCCCGACAAGCCCCAGGCCGAGTAAAAAACCATTGGCCTCCGCCTGGTCTTTCTGCAGCCGGTCGTTGCCAATCTGGAAAAGTAACCAAATACCCGTGGCAAGAACGATCGGCGCATGTGCACCGGCATCGGTTGACCAAGTCTGTTCACCAAGTCGCAGGAAGGTTGGTATGGCGATCACCAGAAAACCAGCAGCCAGCGGCCAATAGCTGGCTAGCCAGTGATTCCAGTTGGTCGGACGAGGGAGAGCGGTTGCCAATCTAGCCCCCTAATATTCATTCATGAACGTGCCTAGAATTTGCGCGCGGTCGGCTTGCAAATCCTCGACAAGGCGTTTCACATCGCTGACGAATGTATCGTTGCGCCTGACAACCGGGAGGGCATAGCGCATAACGCTAGCAATCCGACGCGCATCGGCAAAGCTGTCCATCGCCGGGGTGTCTGCAATCACGAGGTCAAAATCGCGCATACAGGCACTGGCAAGTTCCTTAAAATTTGAGCTGGCCAGCAATTGTTGCGCATTGGCCACTGTGCCTCCGGCATAAAGAATCGACAGATTGGGTATCACGTCCCGGTAAACCGAATCGCCTAACGAGGCTTCATTTTCATCGAGACATTGAAGCAAGCCGTTATGTGCACCGGCTATAGTGATATAGTCACTGATCGCTGGATTGCGCAAATTCGCTTCTAACAGCAGCGTTTTGATACCCGCCTGTGCCATAGCTACGGACAGGTTCGCGGCAATATGGGTCGTCCCGACGCCGCTTTTGGGCCCGCAAATGGCCAGCGAACGTTTGCCATCATTAACGTGCTGGGCAAGAATATGGGTGCGCAAAGCACCAATGGACTCCGCCTGTATCGAGCCTGGTTTGGATAGCGTGACGAGCTTTGGCGACAATTCTGCTTCTGCCGTCACATCGGTCATCATATCGTCGTCTGCCATATTGACCACATCCGCCTCGACGGGCTGCGTATCTTGTGCGTCTACCATAATCTCACTCTCAAGTTCGGACTAGCCGGCCGGGGAAGCCCAACCAATATTTGAAATCGCGTTTCGGTTTTTCGTCCGCATCCTGGGCCATAGAACCCAACACCGGTACACCGGTTAGAGCAAGATCCGAAATGTCGCGGACACGCCGGCCTAATAGTTCGACAAGCAGGGATACGAGTACACCAAGCGCCAAGCCGAAACCCAGCGAGCCGAATGTGATCAGCGGTATTTTGGGAAATTCGGGTGATTGTGGAGCAACGGCACTTCCCAGCACGGTCAGCCCAGACTCGTTCGATTCAGCTTCCTGGTTAAGTTCGGCTGCACGGGCTGCGGATTTAGTGAACTGACTACGAAGGACGGCCACATCGGTAGCGAGCCTTTTTGCCTCACCTACTTTTCCGGCATTGGCCAATACCTTTGCCTGTTGCGCAGAATATAGAGCATTTATTGATGGGCCGCTCACCGTTGGGCGCCGGGAATTGGCGGCCATCATTGATCGTTCGTCGGCAACCACTCCGACCAGGATTGCGCGGCGTTCCTGCAACCGTTTCATGTCGGGATGATTGGGCCCAAGATTTTCTGACGCCGCCGCAATGGCTGCATCTACAGAGGCCAATTGCGCAGCTGACGGCGCTGGGCCAACAACCGGTGCGGGCGCTATCATGTTCTGCGTCGGCGTTGCGGCCGCAGCAAGTGCTTGCAAGCGTGACGTATCCGCATCAACATTGTCTTCGTTCAGAACGATCCCATTTGCACGCTCAAATTCGGTTTTCGCCCGTTCGGCCTCAGCCAGTTGTTCCCGGTATTTCTCGGTTTGCCGGGTGAACCATTCAGCATTCTTGGCCGCTGTATCCCGTCGAAACGAAAGTGTTTGTTCGAAATAGGCATCGCGAAGCAAATCAGCCAGTTTGGCGGCTGGTTCCGGTGACGTTGAAGAATAGGTGATCTCCAATATATTACTGCCCTCAATGAGCCGTGCACTTGTGTTGTCAATCACCCGCTGCGCCAACCATTCTGAAAAGTCGGTCGATTGGTTTGCCCCGCTTTGGCGGAATTCATTTGCCATTATTGGAGAGTTTAGCCAGCCCGCTGCCTCGGCAACTTTACCGGCTACGCGGAAATCCTTGATAAGCTCAATCTGCGTTTTTACGTAAGCGCGCGCCCAGCTTGAGCTGATAACCTGCCCGGTCACCGGATCCGGTTTCACGATTTCCAGCATGATGCGAGAATTGGCTTCGTAGCGCGGCGGCAATATTTTGATGACGAGCATGGCCGCGGCAAAACAAGCGATCGTCGTCAGCAGAATGATAAGCCGGCGTGCCCAAAGGATATTGATAAATTGAATAAAACCCATGATTTAATTCCCTATCGGTTCAAAAGAACCGTTCGCCCACAAAAATAACATCTTCATCTTTGATCTGAGTACCGAGATCGACATTCTCTAGTTCTTTTCCGTCCCGAAAAATTTTCACACGCCGCCGCGAACCCAAGCTGGTTATGCCGCCGCTGGTTGCCAGCGCTTTGCGCAAGGTCATATTGCCGCGCAGCAATTTTGCGCCCGGCCCAGCAATCTGGCCTTCGATGTAGAATTTTTTCGCTTCCCCGACGAAAAGCTTGTCGCCCGCCTTCACGAATGGATCTGCATCTTCATCGCCAATGGCAATTTCTTGTATATTCAACTCCATGAGCTCGCCTGTTTTACGGCGCAAAGTCAATATTTCCGCTCCATTGGCGCGAACGCCGCCCACTTGGGCCAAAATATCGGAAACCCGTTTTGGACGATCCAGAACCACGCGGCTCGGCGTGGCGACAGCGCCCAGCGCGGTCACATAGCGGCTGGCATAGCTCGCCACATTCACAATCACTGTCGGATCAACGAACAACTCCGCATCCATTAAGCCTTTCCGAATGTCGGCCTGCAGTTGAGACAGGGTCTTGCCACCCGCCTGCACGTCTTCGAGCAGAGATACGGTTACGGTGCCGTCTATATCGATTTTTGCACGATCCAGACCGCTGGAAACCGGAGAGCCGTTGACGAGTACATTCACACCGACCCAGTCTCCTGGACCAAGCACATATTCTTCCAATGTGGGATCTTCCGGTTCCGCTACGGTTTCGGAAGTGGCATCAATGGTCGCAGGATTTTCTGGAACACCGGCCAAAGGTGCCGGTGCAGCCTCCGTTTGCGCCCATGCCGATGATGCACCGAGCAGCAGCACTCCGGCAAAAAACGCACCGACCTTTGAAAAATGTGAGAATGCTAAGATCATGAAAACTTCCTGTATTTATACTCAAAAACTAGTGCGAATGCCAAGCGAGACATAGCTATTGCTATAGTCAAAAAATGTTCCATTCGCGTTGCGCGTCTCATACCCGCCATCCAAGACCAAACTAAGGCGCTGGCTGCGAGAATAAGTTATTGACCCGGAGACTATATGCAGCTTTTCACTGCGCAAAATTGTGACGGGGGCCACACCATCGACAAAATTACTTACAAAATCACGGTCCGATAGTCTGTATGCCGCACTTAGCCTTATCCTGTCATTAACGGCATAAGTTGCATTGACGCCGTAGTTGGTATCGACGGTAAAGGAGGCGTCATTGTTCAACGAGGTTTGGGGCGAGCGGCTGAAATCCCCGCTAATCTGTAGTTGCGGAGTTACCGTTGCCGTTAACGCAAGATTATAAGTTACGCCCGAAAAGTCACCGAACAGTCCACCAGCGGAGTTCACCTTTGTGTAGGCAACGCCGACATTGGCAGTGATTCGCGTACCAATGGTTCGCTCGAAAGTACCGCCGGCAGAAATTTGATCGAAATTTTGTCGAACACCGCGTAGATCGTTATTTGGAAAACGCGTTTCACTGCGGGATGCATAGAGTTCGAGATCGCCAATATTGGGCTGTGTATACGCGATACCGGTGCGATAGGATGTCGTCCGGTAGTCTGAGCGCTGCCGCAATATATTATCGTTATCACCGATATCCCGGCCGATGGATGCGGTTGGGCGCAGTCCGGTGGAATTTCCGCACGATATATCCGCGCCAAATGTTTTTTGGGTTTCCGTATTTTCAACGGCAGCAGAAGTATTACCGAGCAAAAATGACAGGTCGCCCAGCTCACTCTGCCGTCGTCCGGCACTTACATTCAATCCGATCGTACAAAAATTGGCATCAAACTGAAACCCGCCATCTACCTGTATTCGCTCGCTATCAAGGCGACTGTTCCGACTATGAAAGTCATAGCCCAGAACGCCTGAAATAGATGCCGAATGACGCCCGATTGGTTGTATGATGTCAAATGATACCGTTGGTGTCAGCCGTTGGTCGGATCGTTCCACCCCGCGAATGGCCGCACGTTCCTCACTTGACCGTGCGACATTGCTGTCGTGCCGTGCCGTAACGCTGAACGTGATGTCAGATTGGCGCCCGGTGCTGTCTCCGGCTGGACCCTGCGCATGAGCGGTGGTTTGCAAAGTTCCTGCAAGCGTGACCGCACAAGCAAAATGCCACCAAAATGTTGTGGCCTTCATGCCCACGAATCCTCCAAAACTAACTCTTCGGGGTAATATAATACTATCCCCCAATAATAAAGGCCTGTCATTGCAGCGCACAAATTAGCGTCGTTTTAGGACAATGCGGCGGATAGTCCCTAACAGATCTCTCAGATATTCCTTGATAGTTGCCTGTTTTTGCGCGGTTTTTACTTTCAGTCCTTCCGTTCGGGGAACGGGCTGCAGCATTAACCGACTAGCATCCATACGGGCTCCGACCAGACGCTTTCGCCTTGCCTGCGATGGCTGCATCAGCATAATTTCGTCAATGGGCAAGTCTTTTACCGCCAATATCCCATTCGCCGCCGCTTCTTTGACAAGCTGCTCACCAATTTTTGTGCGAGCCATGATCAGGCTGCGGCCATCGGCTTCATCGAACTGGGGATAACCGGTCTCACCGCCGTACCACGCGTCTGCACATGCGATATCCGCGACGCCTCCGACAGCGTCTGCACAAATTTTGCAGCGAAACTGCACTTCTTTGGAGAGATGCCCGCCCCAGCTGTCTTCGTACCGCATTTCGCCTATTTCGCCATCGCTACTAACCACTTTGGTTAATCCGGGCCAACCGTGGCCGCGATAGCGAAAAGTTGCGACTTGCTTCGGATCAAGTCCCATCGCCTGTACGATCCGATCTGCACCGTCATGACTTGGTATCCCGCCACAGAAGAACGATAGTTTCAAGGGGATAAGTTTGTTGACACGTTCATCTATTTTGGAAAGTTGGCGCAAGGCCGAGATATCGCAAGGTTTTCCGATAAAGGCAAAACGCGAACCTTGGTCAAGAAGCTCTTGGATCGCGGCCAATGGCGAAGAGGTTGCATAGCGAGAGCCCGCGCCTGCGACGATATCTGCCATATTGTCAGACAAGGTAATGCGGTTTCGTGTCGGCTGTTCAGGATCGGCGTTCACATGAAGCACTTTTGTGACCAATCCGCTTTTTAGCGCATATCCGGCAATTGCGGACAGGGCCCCACCGGACGAGCCGGCATATCGGACTTCGGGATCGACGGCATGCCCGGTCATACACCTTCGCCACGGCCCCCAATACATATCGTCATGGGTCGCATCCTGCCAAGGTTCGTCCACCCAGCTTGCGACGCGCGAACCGGGACAGCTGGTCTCGATCTTCCTCTCGACTTCATCCGTCAGAGGTGCATTTTGTGTCGGCCTACCATAACCCGGCGCGACAGTTGTCATGGAGATCGCACTTTCTGAAACACCTGCGCACAGTCCGCAGCCGCTGCACAGCTCGCCCGACAATATCCGTGAAATGACAGGAGAGTTTTCTGTCATCACTGATTCCGGCACAGTTTTGTGAATTCCCGGCGCAATATCTCGCGATAATTGTCAAGCAAGTTTTCAACCTTTTCCATTCCGTTGCTCGCATCGGTCGATAATGTATCGCGTTGTTCGAACGCCTCCATCACAAATTGGACGACCGCATCCTCGTCCATGCCGCTGACCGGCGTGGCCCACGGATAATCGAGCATCCCAAATAGTCCAGCAAACTTGCGACTATAGGCGACAGGTACAACTGCTGTGCCGCTGGAAAATGCGCCAATACACGCATGCATCCGGCCCGCGACGAGAAAATCGAGGCTCGATATATAGGATTTGGCTTCGCTCGGCCCCGCAAAATCCGGGACGCGAATGACGCCGGGAAATTCCTTCGCCAACAGATCTGCTCTGTGGCCATCATCATCCTCCGGCAAGCCCTTGCTCGTGGCGTGGGGAATTAGATGAATCTCAATGTCATCGCGCTTCATCCACGCTTCAATCAATCGCCGCGTGAAAGCAAGATAGTCGAACGAAAGCCCAAATCGATTCTGTCCGGTTTCCGCTTGCGTACATAACAAGCCCGAAGCGTTTATGCCGATGCGCTTTTTGACCCCTCCCTTTTCCGATGAACGATCATCAAAAGGCAGGACAAACGCGACATCAACCGACAAATGTGAATCTGACGACGGCGCTATATCCCGCAAGACGTCGAGCGATGTTTGATCTCGTGCAACCACGGCTGTCGCTCGTTTCATCACATGCGCGGCGAGTTTGCGATATATCGGCTTTGTAAAGGGCCCAATGGTCTGAGGCGACAAAACAAGCGGTATTTTTCGCACGATTGCGAACAATTTGGTCAGCCACAAAAAAGTGAAGCGTTTTGGGCCGTAAATTTCGGCAAAACTGTCACCCGCGCCAATGTCCAATATAATATCAACCGATGCAATTGCCGAACGATAACCAGATGGCGATAACAGTGATTTGCGATTGATCTCGAAACTATCGATATCTTTTGCGATTGGCTGGGTATCCCCGTCGCGCATGCCAAGGACGACGAATTCCGGTTTCATTTCTAGGTGTTCTGCGACATCACGAGCAATTGCGATATTGGCTAATGTTAGGGCGCCGACGCCCAGATTGCCTGACGTCAGGGAATGCCAGAGCAGGCCGATGCGTATGGTATCTGCAGTGCGCATCGGCCTGTAGCTCAAGAGTTGGAATTGCCACCATCTGCGGGTTTGCCGTCACCTTCAGCATCGCCTGCCTCTGCGGGTGGCGGTGCCGCTTGACGCTGTTTCGGCGGACCATAGCCTTCGCCGTAATTCACATTTTCCTGTCCGGCCTGCAAGATGGACTGAATCTGACTTTGCACCATCCCTCCTGCGCGCTGGCGCCCCAGCATTTCTTGGGCAATCTTGATGGCTGCGTCTCCGGACAAGGGAGAAGCCTGTTTTTCCCGAATCTCATTGACCCGGACACCTTTGCCTTGCGGCGTCACATAGACATCATTGACACGAAGTTGGGCGAGTTGTTCCGCAGCGGCGGGCGGAATTGTCAGCGTATCCACCGTTCCAAATGTGGACGTATATTCTATGTTGTTATTGGCTAGAAGCTGTTCGATTTCATCCAGCGTATCCAGCGGTTCCATCTGCAATACCACAGCCTGATCGATCACAGGCACAATCAATTGCTGCACAATGATATTTTCGCGCTTAGAAAAGGTTTGTGGATTGTCATTGACAAATTGGCGCGCTTCCTCCGCCGACGGCTTCGGGGCAGATGACTGAAATTGCTTGTTCAGCAAATCAATCAAAGCAAGCTGTTCGGCTTTCTTTTTTGTCATTGCAGCGGCCGGCGTATTATCCAAACCTTGTTCCTCTGCAGCGTCGGACAGAAGATAGCGGTTTACGATTGAGGCCAAGGCAAGTGCCGTAATCTGCTTTTGCTCTTCGGCATTCTCTGATTTGGCGTTGCCGAGTTCCTGGTTTAGTTCGGACAGGGTAATTTCTTCGCCATTGACGGTGGCCACAACTTGCCCGGTTGGCGCTTCGTCGTCACCAGTTCCACAACCGGCCAATAACACCGACATGGTTAAAGCACTTGCGGTTAGTACCAATGATGTTCTTCTCATCGTCATCCTCCTTGTTTACACCATAAGACAAGATGGTGTGATTCTCATTAGCCCTTTAACGTGATTTTCGTTTTATCGAAGGTATTTTTATAAGATAAAGCTATCATTAGCTCATTATCCGCGCGATTAACCGTAAATCTTATATTGGACATGGTGCACGTAATAAAATGAGACTGTTATGAAACTATGTCTTGCCGCTTCGGGAGGCGGCCATATCCGCCAGCTTTTGGACTTGCAGCCTCTTTGGCGAGATCAGGATTATTTTTTTGTCAGTGAAGACACGGCCCTTGGAAAGTCAATAGCGGCCGAACATGAATGTGAATTTGTGCCGCATGTCGCCTTGGGGCAGGCCAAACTGGGCAACCCTGTCAAAATGGTGATTGCCGGCGTCAAAAACTGCTTTCGGGCGTTTTCAATAGTGCGAAAACAGCGACCCGATGTGGTGATTACGACGGGTGCCGGATCGATGTTCTTTATCGCGATCTGGGCTCGTTTATTTGGTGCACGCGTGGCTCTGGTGGATTCGTTTGCGCGCTTCAAGCGACCCTCGGCGTTCGCCAAGTTGGCGGGTCCCTTTGCGAATATCCGTATTGCGCAATCCAGCGAATCAGCAAAGCATTGGCCGGGATCGATTGTTTTTGATCCTTTTCGAAAAATGGACGGCGCGGTCGCCGACAAAGAACCGCTGCTATTCGCCACCGTTGGTGCAACATTGCCCTTTGACCGGCTCGTAGATTTGGTCGCCGGTGCTTCTACAAGCGGCAATATCTCTGAAAATATCATCATCCAAACCGGTGAGGGCGGCAAACAACCAAAGGGGCTTGAGACGTTTGAAACACTGCCATTTGAGGAGGTAAAATCAATCCTTCAGCGCGCTAATATTGTTGTGTGTCATGGCGGAACGGGTTCTTTGATCACGGCGCTGCGTGCGGGATGTAAAGTCATTGCGGTCCCTCGGCGTTTCGAGCGAGGTGAGCATTATGATGACCATCAGAGCGAAATTACCGAGGTTTTCCGTGATCGGGGTTTGATCCAGATTGCAGATACGCCGGAAGAATTTACTCGGGCGCTTGAGAACGCGCGAATCTCGACGCCCGTTCGCGCCACCACCGACCCATCGGCACTAATTGACTACCTTAGGGGGTGGATCGCTCAACCGGACCGTTAGGCCGCCGTTCTCAGAATATGGCGCCATATCCATATTGCGGCGTTGAACCCCCAGAGGCCATTAGTGCCGTCCCTGTGATATTCGGATGTGTTGTATCGCCATTCTGGTAATATGTTTCGTCAAATGTATGGAGCGGTAGATCAAAGCGCCTCGACCCGGCCGGCGTTTCAATCGCAGCGAGATCGATAATTGCGAGCCTGCCTGTGTTCGCGCTGCCGTCGTCGGCCTGATTGAGCGTAAAAAATGTCGAATCGCGCAACAAATCGCGCAGCGGGCCAAGCACGCTCATATTTCCATTGGCGATGTTGACGGCCCAACGCACATCAAATCCGCGTGCAAAGACCCCGGAGCCGGGTTGATTCAAATAGCCGACAATCTCATCACGAATCTGTGTGTCACTTTTCCCGCCAGCTGCATAATCGTTCCGCCCTATCTGGCCAGCCAGTATATTCCGATCACTTCCACCTGGCAGGATGGTATTGGGCCAACCTTGAGCGGCATCGCGTCGCGATATCAGGTTCGCGGTCTGCGCCCCGGAAATTCCCATATTTATGACGCGGCAGTCGGATGGCAAAAGATCATTACCCGGTTCGGTCATCGCCATGGCTAGATTGTAGCCGCTGGTCACCTCATCTATACCATCGACAATACTATCTCCTTCCAGAATGATCTGGCGGGTGAGGGGCGCGATTTCATAATGATTGACCAGAAGCGCGGATATTGCGTCGGCCTGGACATCAGTTAGCTCGCCGTTAAATGCCACCATGCAATATAGGTCGAAGCCGTTGGTTGATCCATTGGAGCGCAGATAGCCGCCGATTCGCCCACCACTACAGCCGGACAATGTCGAGGGGTTCTGATCCGCATCTACGCTATGTTCGTTGGCAAAAAACCGGCATCCGCCATTGGTTGTGGAACGGCTGCTGACGCCAAATACCGACAATTGAGATCCCAAGGCCATCCATTCCTTACCCGGAAGATTGGCGGTTGTGCGATTGCTAGAGCGAATGAACGGCGCTCTTCCCGAGGAACCATAGCTATTGAGAAAGCTGCCCAGTGTATTGGCGACGCTTACACCATCGGCCTCGTAACTTTGGCTGAAGAAATGGACATTGTTCGCGCGTTGATGCTGTCGCCCTGCCACAAAAACTGTCATTGCGCGGGGCGTGGATGTGAATGTCAACGGCAGATCGAGCCAGTCACTACCTTCGAAACGCCAGCATTTTCGCCCCAGAGCATCGATAATTTCTTGTGGGCCGGTGCCACTGGTTGCCAGGTCGGGGCTCGATTGGCCAGCGACTGTGGTTATATCTTCGCCTGACTTCGTAACATTTTCCGTTGCTGGGTGATACAGAAATGCAGGCGTCGCAATGGCCGAGAAATCGGGCCGTATCAGGCCCGGAATGGTTGGTGCGATTGGCCCGCTATTGGTTGATTGAAACAGGCTTGCACTGCTGGTGACCGCATTGCCAATAGCTAACATCAGGCGAGTGCCACCAGGTCGGTCGCTGTCGTTCCCGAAGCTCGCACGTGACTGGCCCGTACAGGGACAAGCTGACCAGCCTGAACCGCAATGGTCACATCTTCGTCACTACCAACAGCGCGAATATTTAAATTTCCCGCGCCGCCGATACAGATGCATTTAGGCAAAAGCGGCAACTCTTGAACATCGTCCGGGGTGATAGCATATGCGTGCCGCGCTGGGCTGGA
>CALKXX010000117.1 GCA_938003725.1 uncultured Sphingomonadaceae bacterium
GTGCGCATAGCAGCTTCGGCCGCGCGGTCGGCTTCGGTGACGAAGGTGGAATCACTCTTTGCTTCTTGATCAAATTTTGCGCGGAAGAACGGGCGGATAGCTTCGCCTGCGGCTTCGGCCAATTGTTCGGCGAGAGCAATATCTTTTGGGGTCATTTTTCCTCAATCACTTGTTCGGTTGGTCGCCAAGCCCATAGATAGAGGACCAATCCGGTGATGATAAACAGTGCACAGCCCGACAACACCCATGCATTGGCCCACCAATATTCGCCCCAAGTAAATTCACCTGCCATGATTTTCTTCCAGCCATTAAAATGCTGCATACTGGCAACGACAAGACCTAGCACAGCAAGGCCGGATGATATCCATCGGTTCAGCCAATGTTGCGGATTGGCAAGCAACGCCAGACCGAGCAAGCCAATAACTGTCCTTTGCGCCCTACAATAGGGACAGACATAGACCCATCCGGCAAATTCGGTGACCCAGGCGAAGACGGAAATAAATATCGCCAATAGTGCGATATGGACACGATATTTCAGCAAGGTTTCAAAACCGGGCATAGAGAATGTGCCTTTTGGTACCGACTGTTAGTCCCACAGGCTCGACACCGAACTTTCATCCGCAATCCGTTTTATGGCTTCGCCGAGTAGTGGCGCAATCGGCAGAATGCGAATCTTGTCTGAATCCAGCGCTCCTTGAGGCGGCTTAATCGTGTCGGTAATAATTAGTTTGCGTAGCGAGCTGTTATTCACCCGTTCAACCGCCTTACCGGACAAAACGCCATGCGTGATATAGGCGGCGACGTCGGTCGCGCCGGCCGCGATCAAAGCGTCAGAAGCATTGCACAATGTGCCGGCACTGTCGGCAATATCATCAATCATCACACAAAAGCGGCCTTTGACATCACCAATGATATTCATCACTTCGGAAACGCCCGCCTTTTCGCGGCGCTTGTCAACGATAGCCAGTGGCGCATTGTTTAGGCGCTTGGCCAGCGCCCGTGCACGGACGACACCGCCAACATCGGGAGAGACAACCATGATATCCTTGTCGGCATGGCGGGATTTAATATCCTCACTGATAACCGGCGCGCCGAATAAATTATCGGTAGGGATATCGAAAAACCCCTGAATTTGGCCGGCATGCAGGTCGACGGTTAGAACGCGATCTGCACCCGCCTCGGTGATCAGGTTCGCCACCAGCTTGGCCGAAATCGGTGTCCGTGGCCCCGGTTTCCGGTCTTGGCGTGCATATCCGAAATAGGGAAGCACAGCGGTAATCCGTTTTGCTGAGGCCCGGCGCAGCGCATCGATACTGATTAGCAGCTCCATGAGGTTGTCATTGGCCGGATGACTCGTTGACTGCACCACAAATACATCTTCGCCGCGCACATTTTCGTGGATCTCGATAAAAATCTCGTCATCCGCAAAGCGCTTTACGCTCGCATCGGTTAGCGGTATTTTCAGATAATCGGCAATCGCCTGAGCGAGCGGCAAATTACTGTTGCCGGACATGAGTTTCATAAAGCTGCTTCCCCGATAGCTATTTAATGGTTCCGTTTAACAGCTATGCAGGAAATCAAAAGGGGCTTTTCATGAAATCCAGCCTGATTGTTTTAGCCGGGCGATGTGGCTGCGTGATACGGGTATCTCCATATTATTTGACAGAACAAGTTTCACATTCCGCCCTTGTCTTTTGACCCCGGTCACGGCGGCCTTTGCCACCCACCAGCTGCGATGTACTTGCATGCCCTCTATCATATCCATTTCGTCAATCGCATCACTGAACCGCATGAGCAGCATTTCGCTGCGCTGTGCGGCATGGACGCGGACATAATGATCCTCGATATGCAGCGCGAAAATCTCGTCCGGAAATCCTGGTGGCAATCTGTTGTGCAGCTTCGCCTGTTGCGACGGCTGGGCCGTTTCCATCTGCTGCGCTTCCGATTGCTTTTGTGGCCATTTGTCGGGCACATCATGGCCGGGTTGATCTTCACTGGATCGCGGAAAGACGAGCCGCATCAACAAGAAGATAGCAATACCGATACCGGCGCATTGAAGATACAGCGCGGCAAAATCACTTCCCAGCAATGGACCTGCAACCCGCATTCCATTCATTGCAAAGCCGATCAGAAACGCTAGCGGTAATGCAGCAACAGCGGTTGCCAGTATAATAGCTGCCCAGAGAGGCACGACGGTGATCTGGGTTAACCAACTTGCGGCGTGCGTCACAGGCCGGAATATTGCATATCCGACCAGGATGAAGCCGGTCCAGTAGAGGAGCCTGAATGCCAGCGGAATGGTATAAGTTCCAAACGGCCCCAGCATCCCGAGCACAAGCCCGATGGCGGATATGATAAGTAGTTCAACGCTGAGTTGGCGGAACGGCATCACCCAATTTCTCTGTTGTTGGCCGGCCCATTCACGCTTCGTGAACCGGCGGATGGCGCAGTTTTGTTGTGTTCCACGAATAAGCTTGGTCCACCTGCGAAAGCAAGCTGGTATTGCGATCATGTCCGATCAAATTGGTGGCAGCAATGTTTAAGAGGAGTGAAAAATGTCGGACCATGCCAAACTCGCTAACCAGACTGGGATGCGCGCAAAGAATATATTCTTGGCGGCTGGGGCAACCATTCTCATCACGTTGGTTCTGATGTCGCTTGTCTCAATCTCTGGCGGTTTTGTCTCCGGTACTGAACCGGAAACTGCTCGGCCGCGTCTAAGCATAGCAATCATCATACATCTTTCTACCGTCGTCCCGGCTATCCCGATGGGGGCTTATATATTGTGGCGTAAAAAGGGGGATGCGCTTCACAAGGCAATGGGCCGGGTCTGGGCCATCTTGATGATTGTTACCGCCATTTCCAGTTTCTGGATTGGTCGCCCGGGAACCGGATTGGGGGGGACCGGATATAGTTTTATCCATATCTTTTCGATCGTCACTCTTGTTTCCATTCCCTTAGGGATATGGGCCATTCGAAAAGGCGATGTGGTTGGGCATTACCGTGCCATGCAGGGACCGTATATTGGACTATTAATCGCTGGCCTCTTTGCTTTTCTTCCGGGGCGGATATTGGGAAGTTTGATTTTTGGTTGAATGCCTTAAAACAAAACATTTGCCGTTATCCTCGCCCCTTTCTATCAGGGCTGGATGACGGACAAGCTCATTATAACTATGGCACAGCTGACGCAGTCGGTTGGTGATTTGCGCGCCAATGCAGACGCGATGATCGCAGTATTGCAGGGGGCACCGGATAGCGATCTGGTCATCTTCCCCGAGTTACAGCTCATTGGGTACCCGCCAGAGGATTTGGTCTTAAAACCCGCTGTGTGGGAGCGAGCGGAGACCGAGTTAAATCGGCTCGCTGCGGCAACCGCCGGAACCGGCCCCGCGATGCTGGTCGGGTCTATTTTCCGGGAGGATGACAAGCTCTATAATGGGCTTGCCTTGCTTGAAGACGGCCGGGTGAAAGACGTGCGCTACAAAGTTGAGCTGCCCAATTACGGTACATTTGATGAAAAGCGATTATTTGCCAGCGGCCCGATGCCCGACCCGGTCGAGTTTCGCGGTGTGAAACTGGGCCTGCCCATTTGCGAGGATGGTTGGCTGCCAGATGTTTGCGAACATCTTGCGGGGCTGGGTGCCGAGTTGCTGATATCCGTAAATGGCAGCCCTTATGAAATCGATAAAGATGACCGCCGGGAAACAGAAGTTTTTCAGGCACGGGTCGAGGAAACGGGCCTGCCGTTGCTTTTTCTGAACCGCGTCGGCGGTCAGGATGAGGTGGTTTTCGATGGCTGCTCGTTTGTGCTCAATGCCGATGGAGAAACTGTCCACCGGCTTCCTGATTGGGAAGAACATATGCGCACGACACAATGGACCCGGAGTGAAGTGGGTTGGAGCTGCGCCGCCGGTGAGGTGGAAAAATGGGACACCCACCCCGCTGATATTTACAACGCCATGATCGTGGGACTGCGTGATTATGTGAATGCTAATCGTTTCCCCGGCGTGGTGTTGGGCCTGTCGGGCGGAATTGACAGCGCCTTATCTGCCGCAGTAGCCGTCGATGCACTTGGGGCGGACCGGGTATGGTGTGTGATGATGCCTTCGCGGTTTACATCGCAAGAAAGCCTCGACGATGCAGCGGGCTGTGCCAAGCTATTGGGCACAAAGCTCTATACGATTCCAATCATGCCAGCGATCGAGGGATTTGATGCGATGCTGAATGATAGTTTTTCAGACAGCAATGTTGATATTACCGAAGAGAATATTCAATCCCGCATCCGCGGTGTGACCCTTATGGCGCTGTCTAACAAATTTGGACATATGTTGCTGACCACGGGTAACAAGAGCGAGATGAGCGTGGGGTACGCGACTATCTATGGCGACATGGCGGGCGGGTATTCAGTGCTAAAAGATGCCTATAAACTGACATGTTTCAAATTATCGGAGTGGCGCAACCGGAATAAGCCTTCACTGGGTCTCGGACCAGACGGCCCGGTAATGCCCGACGCCGTGATTACCAAGCCGCCAAGCGCTGAACTTCGCGAAGATCAGAAGGACAGTGACAGCCTTCCGGACTATGAGATTCTGGATCCGTTACTACACGGCCTGGTTGAGGAAGAGCTGTCGGTCTCTGATCTTGTCTCCCGGGGTTTTGATCGCGAAACAGTGATCCGCATAGAGCGATTATTATATGTTGCAGAATATAAACGGCGGCAGGCGCCCCCCGGGGTGAAACTTGGGACTAGAAATTTTGGCCGAGATCGGCGCTATCCCATTACCAATGCATTTAGAACGGTTTAAGTAGAAATTATGACCATCAAAACTCGCTTTGCCCCGTCACCGACGGGCCATCTTCATGTCGGTAACATCCGCACCGCGCTCCACAACTGGATGTTTGCGCAAAAAAATGGAGGGGAATTTCTCCTGCGCCTCGACGATACCGATGCGGCGCGGTCGAAAGAAGAGTATGTCGAGGGCATCAGGGCGGACCTGGCCTGGCTTGGCATCCATCCCGATAGCGAGGAGCGCCAATCGACGCGCTTTGATCGCTATGCGGCGCGGTTTGCCGAACTCAAAGCTGCTGGTCGCGTTTATCCAGCCTATGAAACCGCGCAGGAATTGGACCTTAAGCGCAAAATCCAATTGGGCCGGGGCAAGCCGCCTATTTATGACCGTGCAGCGCTGGATTTGTCGGCAGATCAAATCGCAGCTTTTGAGAAAGAGGGCAGGTCGGCCCATTGGCGATTCAAGCTGGATCATGATGTACCGATTCAGTGGAACGATTTGATCCGCGGCGAACAGAATTTCGATGCCGCATTATTATCGGACCCGGTCATCCGCCGCGAGGATGGCAGCTGGCTATATATGCTTCCCTCCACCATCGATGATATTGATATGAATATCACCCATGTCGTGCGCGGAGAGGATCATGTGGCCAACACGGCGGTGCAGGCGCAGATGTTCGACGCTTTTGGTGCTACCCGCCCCGAATTTGCCCATGAGGCTTTGCTGGTTGGAACGGAGGGCAAGCTTTCTAAGCGTCTGGGCTCTTTGGGCGTCGGCGGTTTTCGGGAACGTAATATCGAACCGCAGTCGATCGTTGCTTTGCTGGCGCGGATCGGCACCAGCGATCCGGTGGAGCCGATTGTCGACACGGCAATATTGCTGGAGACATTCGACTTTGGGCGGTTCGGGCGCGCGCCAGCCCGCTTTGATGACGAAGAATTGGAGCAGCTCAATCAAAAGATCGTCCATCTGCTGGAATATGCTGATGTCGCGCACCGACTGCCGACTGGGATGAGCGAACAGGAGTGGCAGGTAATCCGGCCGAACCTGCATCATCTGGGGGAATTGGACTATTGGCATGCCATCGTAATCGGGCCGATAAAGGCAGCGGATATTGCGGAGCAGGACCGTGAGTTCATAGCGACTGCTACCGATTTACTGGAACAGCTGGAATGGTCTGACGAGGTTTGGAAAAACTGGACCAGTGCGCTGAAGGAAGCCACTGGACGCAAAGGCAAACCGCTTTTCATGCCATTGCGCCAGGCTCTGACCGGTCTGAACCACGGCC
>CALKXX010000118.1 GCA_938003725.1 uncultured Sphingomonadaceae bacterium
CCAACAGGCCGAAGCCGAGGGCATGGTCGAATATATGCTGACCGATTTGCGAAATGGACTAATTTCGGTTGGTCGCGGAGATATTATGATCGGTGTCAACAAACGAGCAATGACGTACTACCAAAACCAACGTGAATTGGGGTCTTTATCTGGTGAAAGTCAAGAGCGTTATGCCCGGGTGTTTGCTTCCATGGCTGACGACGATAAACGTGAAGGAAGACTAGAAGAAGCGGAAAAAAAGTATCGCATCGCGTTGGCAACTTCGAGAAAACTTGTTCAAGAAGAGCCAATGAATTCGAACCGAATATTCAGTCTTGCCTACAATTACAATCGACTAGGGCTGTTGATGAAAAAAAAGCGCAACTATACTGATGCGAAGCGATATTTTGACCGAAGTAACAATTTGATAACGCAGTTAAACCCTCTTGAGAGTCGTAACCGCGATTGGATGGATTTGACCTATTTCACCTATGGAAACTTATGTGTGGAATTGAATCGGAACAACACGGGTTGGTCAACGATCCCAAAACCTTGCAAACTTGCGTTAGCTTATAGTCAGAAAATTGTCCGGCATTGGCCTGATGATAGTAGGGCTATCTCTAGTCTTGCCTACCAGTATGCTTGGCAGGCAGACATGTTGATGGATATTGGGCAAACCGATGAAGGCTTTGCCCTGCATAAAAAAAATCTATCTACAATCGAACAGCTAGTTGAGAAAGAACCACGCAACACCGAATGGCTCCAACAGAAAATGCAAGTATATGTTGGATATGCGGAAATGCTTAGAGATCACAATAGAAAGCGTACTGCATTAAAATATGCACGAATGGCGATTCTTGTGTCTACCCAACTTATAGCTCACGATGACAAAAATAACAACTGGCGTGCATGGAACCAGCGTGCGCATGATTTGACAAGGGAGTTGGAGAAATGAATCACAACGAAAAACATCACCATATTTCTGTGGTGCATCAGAGAATGGTGAACATTGATAGAGCGGTTTTTCTGGAGATTGACTTGGTTGATGAAGACCATGGAAAATTTACGAGTATTGCTGAGGTCAATGGCAATGGCCCTTCATGGACCTATGACAATATCATTGAACATTATCTGCGAGCAGGTACCCTGCCTACAACGCCTAAGCCACCAACTTTAAGATCATGCCCGGCAGGTGCTTCAGAAATTTCAATTGAAGCACCAAGCGACCTTTGTCTGTACGTTTTCAAACTTTCCAACGCATCGAATCTCAGATTTGGGACCCGGAGTGCTCCAATTTCCATTTTGGCAGCTTATGACGATCCTTCGATATGGCAAATATTTTCCGATTGCCGAATGCACGGCTTGGATGACAATGGAGAATTTTACTCCATCACGCCATTCGAACGCACCTTGAGTGACGGTGCAAGTTATCCCGTTTCAAGTTGGGCATCAATGCTAATCGACGGCACGCGGCTCTCCGAAATGAAGCAAATAGATGATCAGCAACAAGAGACGGATGGTCACTCTGAACACCCGTTATTCGGTTATTTTTTAAATGTTTATGACCAATCAACAGGTGAGGTGCCTGGCGCCCAAACGCGGGGAAGTCATGACCATGATCAACTAATCTCAATACAAGGGCATGGTGGCCCACATTGGCCCGAAGACCCGAGCTTGATTTATTAGTTCAGTGCACACGACCCCCCTCCACCAAATCCTCACCCTCGCCCGTGCCGGGAATCCGGCGCGGGCTTGGTCGTTGTTTCGGGCGTCGGGCTGGGATGCGCGGACGGATGATCCCAAGGCGCTCACGCTAAAAGGGCGCTTGCTCAAGGATCAGGGGAAACTCACATCCGGCGCGGAGCGGGTGCGGCTTTATGGGGATGCGGCGGCGGCTTATGCGGCGGCGGGGGCGCTGGAGCATCGGTCCTATCCGCTGATCAACGCGGCGACGCTGGCGCTGCTCGGCGGGCAGCCGGAGCGCGCGGCGCAGCTGGCGCGGCAAGTGTTGGAAATGTTGGAGTCCAACCCGGATGAGGCGGAGACGGCTTACTGGCGCGCCGCCACCCGGTCAGAGGCTTTGTTGCTGCTCGGCAAGCCGGCAGAGGCGCGCGCGGCGCTGCGCGATGCGATGGCCAAGGCGCCAAAGGCGTGGGAGGATCATGCCGCAACGCTGGGGCAATTTGCGCTGATTGCCGCGCAGCAGGGGGAGGATAGCAGCTGGCTCGACCAGCATCGTCCGCCGGTCAGCCTGCACTTTAGCGGGATAATAGGATTGCCCGAAACCGATTCCAGTCTCTCCAGCGATATCACCGATATGATCGCCCGGGAACGGCCCGGTTTCGCCTATGGCGCGCTGGCGGCGGGGGCGGATATATTGCTGGCAGAGGCTTTGGTGGAGAGCGGATGCGAGCTGCATATCGTGCTGCCCTTTGATCTGGAGCGGTTCAAGCGGCTGTCGCTCGAACCCTATGGCGCATATTGGTTGCCGCGTTTTGACCGCTTGATGGAACAGGCGGCGAGTATTGAAAATCTGGGCCATGATGATCCGGCCTTTGCCCCCGCAATCAATCTGACGGCGCGCTATGCGATGGGCCGGGCCCTGCGCAACGCCGCCAATCTGCAGAGCAGCGCCAAGGCCGTGACCGTTATCGGAAAGGGCGAGCAACCCTGTCCGCAATCGGCCGCATGGCAGGCGGCGGGGCGCGCGTTAATCGTGATCGAAGCGGAGCGGACGGGTGATGGCGGGTCCTCTTCGGCACCGGAAGCAAAGGACGGACAGGCGCTTCGTGCCGTGCTAGTGGATGCCAATGATGACGCGCCATCCGAAATGTTCGAGACGATCCAGGCCGCTTATGAAACCGCCCTTCCGCTGGCAAATAGGGGTCAGAAACTGGGCCTGATTTATGATATCATGGCCGCCGACAATCCGCCGGCCCGGTTGTTGGCACAGGGCAAGGCGCTCGCAGAGGTGTCAGAGGTCGGCACGATCATGACCGATGCCAAGGGCGCGATGGGCATGACGCTGGCCAATTGTGCAAAGTCGATTGAAGAGATTGGCGAGTTAAAAACCGCAGCAGGCGCTATCCCGCTATGGAGTATTTCCTAGGTCCTGACTCTAGGGTCTTTTAGACCACCATGTCTTCCAGCATACGCCGCGACAATATTTTCAATCCATCTTCATCCCGGGAGATAATCCCGCGCCGTTCCAAGCCGTTGATCGCGCGTGACCCGGTCTCACGCGTGGTTTGGGCAGAGAGCGCCAGGGCCGCAATCACTGGCTGCGGCGAGACCCGGTCGCTGTCGTCGCACAGCCTGAGCAACTCCGCATAGACCCGGCCCATAGCGCTGAGCGTCACCCGCGCGGCCATGCGGTCGAGCGCCGCATTAAACTGTTTTGCAACAATCCTCGCCATCCCGCTGCCCAATGCCGCATGTTTGTCGAGCAGGGCCATCAGGTCGGCATTGGCGATTTCCAATACGGTCAGTTTCCCGCGCACAATGGCATCGGATCGATTGACCATCTCTGCCGGAAAGGCTCCAAATATCTCGCCGGGCCCGTGGGCGCTGAGCAACGTCGTTTGTCCGTCCGTACCAATGATCTGCAACTGCACATCGCCGTCCATGATGAGAGAGGTTCGGTTGTTCTGATCGCCCTGATGGAGCAGGATATCTTTGTGGCCATATGTGCGCTGTACAGCGGCGGATTGCAGAGCGGCAGCTGTCTCTTCCGAACAGCCGAAAAAGGCGGCTAGTATCTCTTGCAAATTTTCGGATTGAATTGGCCCGCTCCTGTTTCTTGCACCGGACGTTAGATCAACGGAACGCGCGGCGCAATATTGCCGGATGTGCAGAGCGTGCAAACATGTTTGATTTAACCGTTCAATTAAACCATGATGCAGTTATACGAATCGCCCAACAGGGCGGCAAACTATTTGGAGAGTAAATTCCCGATGCACCCACATCTGCATGCACAGGAAAACCCGGACAAGCCCGCGATCATTATGGCGTCAACCGGCGAAACGGTAACTTATGGCGAACTCGACAAACGATCGAACCAGATTGCGCAGCTTTATCGCGCCCGCGGGCTAAATGCCGGTGATACGATTGCAATATGTATGGAAAACCATGCGCAATATTTTCCGGTTGTTTGGGGCGCGCAGCGATCTGGGATGGTGCAAGTTGCAATATCGAACCGGCTGACCAGCGATGAGATATCCTATATATTGAAAGATAGCGGTGCGAAGCTGTTGATCGGTACGACAAAGATGCTGTCGTTGATGGATGAGCTTCACACGCACAACCCGGATGTGGAACAATTGCTGTTTGGCGGAGAGGGGGAACGTGATCTGACCGCGGCGCTGCAAACACAGCCCGACACGCCGATTGCCGATCAAACTGCCGGATCGGACATGCTTTATTCCTCCGGCACCACCGGGCGACCCAAGGGGATAAGAATGGCATTGCCGGACGCGCCGTTTGACGCGCCAAACGGTCTGGCTGTGCTGGCTCAGATGGCTTTCGGGTTTCACAAAGACTGCATGTACCTCTCTCCTGCACCGCTTTATCATGCCGCTCCGCTGCGTTGGAATATGGCGGTGCATTCGCTGGGCGGCACCAGCGTGATCATGGAAAAGTTCGACCCGGAACATGCGCTACAGCTGATTGAAAAACATGAATGCGATGTCGGGCAATGGGTGCCGACCCATTTTGTCCGGATGCTCAAGCTGCCCGAGGAAGTGCGCGCGAAATATGATGTGTCCTCAATCAAAAGCGCCGTTCATGCGGCGGCTCCGATACCCATTCCGATTAAAGAGGCGATGATCGATTGGTGGGGCCCGGTACTCTATGAATATTATGCGGGGACCGAGGGCAACGGTTTTGTGATGTGTAACAGCGATAGCTGGATGAGTCATAAGGGCACTGTGGGGCAACCGGTTAATTGTCAGGTTCATATTTGCGATGAAGAAGGTCAGGAAGTCGCAGATGGCGAGGAAGGGCAGATTTTCTTCGAAAGCGATAACAAATTTGAATATCATAATGACCCCGAAAAAACCAAAGAAGCGACGCATGAGAAGGGTTGGACTTCGCTGGGCGACGTCGGGAAAGTTGACGAAGATGGGTTCCTATACCTGACGGACCGCAAGAGCTTCATGATCATTTCCGGCGGCGTGAATATCTATCCGCAGGAAATCGAGAATGCGCTCATTACCCATGACAAGGTGGCAGATGCCGCCGTGATCGGCGCGCCTGACCCCGATATGGGCGAGAAGGTTGTAGCGGTAGTACAGCCTGCCGACATGGCGAATGCGGGCGATGCGCTCGCGCAGGAACTGGAAGCGTTTTTGCGGCAGAGCCTGTCCGGGGTCAAAGTCCCCCGTCAGATAGATTTTCGCGAGGAACTGCCCCGTCACGCGACGGGAAAACTCTATAAACGCCTGCTTCGTGATGAATATTGGGCGGATAAGACAGGGAGCAAAATAGTATAATGGCAACACAGGCAGAACCCACGTTAACCGGCGAAGACGCAACCGCAATTACTGATCCCGGTGTCTATGCAGACTGGAATGGATTGCTTGACCGGTTTGACGCTGTTCGAAGCGAAAACCCGGTGGTTCGTGTGGTCAATGAAGAGGTGCATGATCCCTTTTGGTTGATCACCGGCTATGACGATGTGATGCGGATCAGCAAGGATAACAAGACCTTCCTCAACAGCCCGCGAAGCACGACAATGGCAGGACGCGATATGCTGGACTTCGTCAAAAAAATTACCGGCGGCAGTCCTAATCTGGTCAACTCGTTGGTCACTCTCGATGCGCCAACACACCCGAAATATCGCCGCCTGACGCAAGACTGGTTCATGCCCAAAAACCTGAAACAGATGGAAGACGAGATCAGGACGCTGGCGAAAAAGACGGTGGACCGTCTGGTCGATGCGGGCGGTGAAGCGGATTTTGTGCCGCTGGTCTCCGCGCCCTATCCGCTCCACGTCGTCATGCAGATATTGGGCGTACCAGAAGAGGATGAGCAACGCATGTTGTTCCTCACCCAACAGATGTTTGGCGGCTCCGATGCCGACCTTAGCGGGACGGGTATGGAGATGACGCCGGAGCAGGTGCTGCAACTGGTTGTCGGCGCCGTGAATGATTTCGAAGCCTATTTTGCAAAATTAACTGAGGAAAAAAGAGCCAACCCGACCGATGATGTTGCGAGCGTGATCGCCAATGCGAAAGTCGATGGTGAATATCTCAGCGACCGCGACATGGCTGGATATTATATTATCTTGGCCGCCGCCGGGCATGATACGACGTCCGCATCAACCGCAGGCGCGATGCACGCACTGGCGGAAGATCCGGAACAATTCGCCCGGCTCAAGGCCGACCGTGATTTACTCCCGGGCATAGTCGAGGAAGCCATCCGTTGGACTACACCGGTACAGCATTTCATGAGGACGGCCGCAGAAGATACCGAAGTCGGCGGCCAGAAGATCGCCAAGGATGACTGGCTGATGATCAGCTATGTCGCCGCCAACCATGACCCGGCAGTCTTTGATGGTCCGCGTACATTTGACGCGTCGCGTTCGCCGAATCGGCATATCGCTTTTGGAGCCGGTGCGCATCAATGTTTGGGGCTCCACATGGCGCGGTTGGAGATGAAGATATTGTTCAATGAACTGCTCGACCGGATTGAAACTTTGGAACTGGCAGGGGAGCCCAAGCGGGCAACCTCCGTTTTTGTCGGCGGCCTTAAAACTCTACCGATTAGATATACTCTATCAAAATGAATGGCGCATACAGCCTTGTAATGCGCTATAAGCGACTCAAATAGAAATCAAACAACAAGCAAAGACCTTTAAAGGAGAGCGACAATGGTTACCCAATATCAGAATTTGATCAACGGAGAAATGGTGAGCACATCGGATATGCTCGACGTTGTAAATCCCGCCAATGAAGAAGTCATTGGCCAGGTACCTTCCTGCGGCGAAGCGGAGCTAAACAGCGCAGTGGCGGCTGCGCGCGCTGCGTTTCCGGCTTGGAGCAAGAAACCGATTGATGAACGCCGCGCGGTGGTTCAGAAAATCTCGGCAATCATTGGCGAGAATACCGACGAGCTATTCCGTTTGCTGACCGCTGAGCAGGGCAAGCCCCATGCACAGGCACAGGGCGAAATCTTCGGTGCCGCGGCTATGTCGGGAGCCCAAGCGACACTCGACATGGACGATGAGATTAACGAAGATACTGACGAGCGTTTTAGCCGTACGCGCCGCGTTCCGGTTGGTGTTGTCGGCGGTATTGTTCCGTGGAATTTCCCAGTCATGATGGCGGTGCAGAAAATCGCACCTGCATTGCTTTCAGGTTGTACAATCGTTTTGAAACCGTCGCCGTTTACGCCGCTGACGACGCTGCGTTTGGCCGAGTTGATTAAAGATGCTGCACCCGCCGGTGTAGTCAATATCATTACCGGCGAAGATAGCCTTGGCCCGCTTATTACGGCGCACCCGGATATCGATAAAATCACGTTCACGGGTTCCACCGCAACCGGTAAGAAAATTATGGAAGGCGCCTCCAAAGATCTGAAACGGATCACGCTTGAACTGGGCGGCAATGACGCCTCAATCGTCTTGCCGGACGCGAATGTTGAGAAGGTGGCCGAACAGCTATTCTGGTCCAGCTTTACCAATGCCGGGCAAATATGCGTTGCTGCAAAGCGTATCTATATCCACGAAGATATTTACGACGAGCTTAGCGCCGCGATTGCTGAATATGCCAAAAATGTCACCGTCGGTGATGGCGCACAGCAAGGTACAGCCGTTGGCCCGATCCAGAATAAGAAGCAATATGACCGGGTGATTGAACTCGTTCAGGATGCGAAAGACAATGGCTATAACTTCCTGGTGGGCGGCGATCATGATCCTGATATTCCGGGTTATTACATGCCAATCACAATCCTTGATAACCCGCCGGAGGACGCCCGAATTGTGGCGGAAGAGCAATTTGGTCCGGTGATGCCGCTGATGAAGTTCAGCACCGAGGACGAAGCGATCAGCCGCGCCAATGCCAGTGAATATGGTTTGGCCGGTGCGGTATGGACCGCTGATCCTGACAAGGGCGTGGAAATTGCGGAGCAATTGGAAACCGGTACGGTTTGGGTGAATGAATTTCTTCACCTGTCGCCTTTCGCCCCCTTTGGCGGACATAAGCAATCCGGTTTTGGTGCGGAATATGGCAAAGAAGGCCTGCTGGAATTCACCTATCCACAAGTGATTACGGTGAAGAAAGATAATGTTCCTGCGTAGCTACGCGGTTCGGTAATTTGGATGAGCCGGCGATCACATTTGTGATGGTCGGCTTTTTCATTTGTCCGCGCCATTGACCTTGGTGCAAGGGCGGTTTAACCGTTCAGTTAAATTAACGATTCTGAAAAGATATGAGGAGCAGGAATATGGCAGAAGCCTATATTGTAGATGCGGTCCGTACCGCTGGAGGCCGCCGCGGTGGTCGGTTGGCTGGTGTCCATGCAGTCGATCTGGGCGCAGCGGTTTACGATGCGATTGCAGACCGGAACGATTTTGACACCGGTGCTATTGAAGACGTCATCACCGGCTGCGTGAGCCAGGCCGGGGAGCAAGCCAATGATGTCGGCCGAAACGCCGTCCTCGCCTCAAACCTGCCCGACTCGATCCCGGCCGTGACGATTGACCGCCAGTGCGGGTCGTCGCAACAGTCCATCCAGTTCGCTGCGCAGGGCATCATGTCCGGCACGCAGGATCTCGTCCTCGCCAGCGGTATCGAGAGCATGACGCGGGTACCGATGGGATCAACATCTAAACTCTACAAGGATGCCGGCCTGGGCCTCTACAAGTCCGACCGGTTGGAAGAAAAATATCCGAAAGTCTATTTCAGCCAGTTCATGGGCGCAGAAATGGTCGCCAAGAAACATGGCCTCACCAAGGAACAACTCGACGAATATAGTTATGAAAGCCATAGGCGAGCCGCCGAAGCGACAGGGCGCGGCGCGTTTGACAATGAAATTGTCGGTATCAAGGTTGAAACGCCGGAAGGCAGTGAGATGCACATGCGTGACGAGGGCATTCGCTTTGATGCGTCGCTCGAAGGGATGGCTGCCTTGGACCCGTTGCAGGAAGGCGGTATCATTTCCGCTGCAAACGCCAGCCAGATTTGTGATGGCGCATCAGCCGTACTGGTCGCCAGTGAGCAGGCGGTCAAGGATCATGGGTTCAAACCACGGGCGCGAATCGTCAATTTGACGGTAACGGCGGGCGATCCGGTAATCATGCTGGAGGAGCCGCTCTTCGCTACCGATCGCGCGCTGCAACGTGCCGGCATGAAAATGGACGATATTGATCTGTACGAAGTGAATGAAGCTTTTGCCCCTGTGCCACTCGCATGGCTGAAACATACCGGTGCGGATCACAGCAAGATCAATGTGAACGGCGGCGCGATTGCGCTAGGCCATCCGCTTGGCGCTTCGGGCACAAAACTGATGGCAACGCTGGTCAACGCGATGGAAAACAAGGGCGCGAAATACGGCCTGCAAACCATGTGTGAAGGCGGCGGCCAAGCGAATGTCACCATTATTGAACGTTTGAACTAAAAGAAAGAAACCACAATGGAACTCAACAATAACATTTCAGCCGTCATCACCGGCGGTGCCTCTGGCCTTGGTGCCGCAACTGCAAGACGTCTTGCTGAAAAAGGTGTGAAAGTCGCCTTGTTCGATCTGAACGAAGAAAAAGGCGAAGCATTGGCCAGCGAACTGGGCGGTGTATTCTGCAAGACCAACGTCACCGAAGAAGAAAGCGTTGATGCGGCGTTTGAAAAAGCCCGCGCCGCCGTTGGCCAAGAGCGCATCCTGGTCAATTGTGCAGGTATTGGTAACGCGATTAAAACCGCCAGCCGCTCAAAAGAAGATGGATCAATCAAACATTTCCCGCTTGATGCATTCAAGTTCGTTATCGAAGTCAACCTGATCGGTACATTCCGGTGCATCGCCAAATCGGCGGCAGGTATGTTGACGCTTGACCCATTCGCAGATGGCGATCGCGGCGCGATGGTCAATACGGCTTCTGTTGCGGCGGAAGATGGCCAGATCGGCCAAGCGGCTTATTCGGCTTCAAAAGGCGGCGTGGTCGGCATGACTTTGCCAATCGCGCGTGACCTTTCCCGTGAAGGGATCAGAGTAAACACGATCCTGCCGGGTATTTTTGACACACCTCTCTTGGCCGGTGCGCCGCAACCGGTGCGCGATGCGCTGGGCGCCATGGTGCCGCATCCGCCGCGTCTTGGTGTTCCGGATGAATATGCAAAGCTTGCAATGTGCATGATCGAAACGGGGTATTTCAATGGCGAAGATGTTCGCCTCGACGGCGGTATTCGGATGGCACCGCGCTAAACAACTAATCGAACAAGGGCTGCGTGAAAATCGCGGCCCTTTTTGTATCCAATGGAGAGACCGATGACCGACTATACCCAAATCCTCTACGATGTTGCGGATGGCATAGCGACGATCACAATAAACCGTCCGCAGAAGATGAATGCTTTTACCGGCACGATGATCAAGGAAATGTCCGATGCTTTTGACCGCATCGATGCCGATGATAAAGTGCGGGCAGTCGTCGTTACGGGTGCGGGCGATCGCGCTTTTTGTGCAGGCGCCGACCTTACTCCCGAAGACGGGAAAACGCCTTTTGCCAGCGAAGACCCGGTTGATGACTATTCCGATCCCCGCGTCCGTGATGGTGGCGGGCTTCTCATTCTGCGTATCTACCAATGTCTTAAACCGGTTATCGGTGCGATTAACGGTGTTGCAGTTGGGGTCGGCGCGACCATGTTGTTGCCGATGGATATGCGCCTAGCCAGTGAGACGGCGCGCTTTGGATATGTATTTGCGCGGCGCGGGATTGCGCCCGATGGCGCGGCTGCTTGGTTCCTGCCCAATGTCGTTGGCCGTGCTCAGGCACTGGAATGGTGCATGACCGGACGCGTGTTTGATGCACAAGAGGCGTTGGACGGCGGCTTGGTTCGCTCGCTGCACAAGCCAGAGGATTTGCTGCCCGCGGCCTATGAATTGGCGCGCGAAATTGCCGACAATACTGCCCCGGTGTCTGTTGCTGTTACCCGGCAGATGCTCTGGCAACTGCCCGCCGCCGATCACCCGATGGAAGCGCACAAGGTTGATAGCCGGATCATCTACAACCGGGCCAAATCCGCCGATGCCAAAGAAGGCGTCGCCAGCTTTCTCGAAAAACGACCTCCCGTATATCCGGACAAAGTGTCTACCGATTTGCCAGATACCTTTCCTTGGTGGGAGGAACCTGTTTATAAGTGACCGACAAGTATTTGGGGGAGTGGAATGAGCGTCGAGAAACTGGCGACAAAGGACAATGAAGAAGGCGCCCGTGCAAAGCTGATCGAAACGGCCAGCAAGATCATGCGCGAAGGCGATATTATCGATATTTCGTTTAGCGAATTGTCGGTACGGTCGGGCCTGAACAGCGCCTTGGTCAAATATTATTTCGGCAACAAGGATGGCCTGATGGAGGCGATTCTTGAGCGCGATATGGACAATATCCTTGCGCAGATCGGCTTGTTGATTGAGAAGGAATGGCCGCCTGAAGACAAGCTGCGCCATCATATCGGCGCGGTCATCAACACATATTATGAATTTCCCTATCTCAACCGATTGACGATGCGATTGATCAGGGATTTGCCGCCGGAGGGCGCGCGGGCGATTGCCGACAAATATCTGAAACCGCTGTCGGAGGCGTATAATATATTTGTTGGCGAGGGTATTAAGTCGGGCGTTTTCCGGG
>CALKXX010000119.1 GCA_938003725.1 uncultured Sphingomonadaceae bacterium
ACCCTGACCCCGCCCGATGAAACGCGTGTCGAAGAGATTGACCGCATCATCTACGAAGAATTGATGTTCAGTAATGTTACCCGGGATTCCGAACGCACATTAAAAACATTCATCACGAACATAGCAAAACAGGATGTCGAAGCCGTGGTTCTGGGGACCACCGAACTTGACCTGATCGTAGACACAAAAGCGAACATCTTGCCGATCTATGACAGTACGGAAATTCACGCAGATGCTGCGGTCGATTGGATTTTGTCGGAGAGTTGATACTGACATCTTTGTCAATGCTATTGGCATTGGACAGGTTTTCCTCCAATATCCCTTGTGAATAAGGGAGAGATATATGTTTCGTACCGCCATTACCGTTGCTGCGCTGTGCCTGGCGCCGACCGTCTATGCAAAAACCATAACTGTCGATGCCGGAGAAGGCGCACAGGAACGATTGCAGGAAGCGCTGATTCTAGCGGAACCAGGCGATATCGTAATGTTGGGCGCGGGACGTTTCGATCTTACAGATGGCTTGTCGCTCGATGTTGATGATGTGACGGTTAAGGGTGCGGGGATGGATGCATCCGTCCTTAGCTTTGCCGGGCAATTGGGTGCGGGTGAAGGACTCTTGGTCACTTCGGACAACGTGACCCTGCGCGATTTTGCGATAGAGGATAGCAAGGGCGACGGCATCAAATCAAAAGGCGCGGATCAAATCATCTATCATGCGCTACGCATTGAATGGACCGGCGGCCCGAAAGCCACGAACGGCGCTTATGGAATCTATCCGGTCGACTCCAAAAATGTTCTGGTACAAGATAGCATGGTGCGCGGCGCATCCGATGCTGGCATCTATGTCGGGCAATCCGACAATATTATTGTCCGCCGAAACACCGTGACAGAGAATGTTGCCGGGATTGAAATTGAAAATAGCTACAATGCCGAAGTTACCGAGAATCTGGCGACCAAGAATACCGGCGGAATATTGATTTTCGATCTACCCAACCTGCCGCAAATGGGTGGCCATAGCGTGCTTGTCGCCCGCAATGCGGTGATTGGCAATAATACGGATAATTTCGCGCCCGAAGGCAATATTGTTGCCGAGGTGCCTGCTGGAACCGGTGTGATGGTGATGGCCAATCTTGATGTGCATGTGGTGGAAAATGCTCTGATCAACAATAGCACCGCAGCCGTGTTCGTGGTTGCTTATACGCAAAAATTTGATGATCCCAATTATGACCCAACGGCACGTAATGTTCTGATCACCAAGAATATCTATAGCGGCTTTGGTTTTGCGCCTGATATTCCGGGCGGACCAATGCTGGCACAGGCATTTGGCGGCAACCTACCGGCAGTTGTCTATGATGGATTGGGCAAGGGTTTTGTTCTGGCGGACGATATTCCTGCGCTGGACCTTGGTCTGACACAGGTTGGACAGAGTGTTACCGAAGCGAAGCCAAAGCTATATGACAGGCCGGCGGCCCTTCCCGTACAAGCGCTAAAACCGATAACGCTGCCCGCTGAAATGGAAGCGCGCCTGAAATAGTGACTATATAATGCGGACCTTTCTTGCGGCATTGGCAATTTGTTTTGCTGGCTATGCGACCAGCGCTTCGCCAACCGGACCTGCTGTGGCGGACCATGTTATCATGGGCGAGGGCATGCCGCACAATCTGTCTGAATATGGATTTTTTCGGGATAGCGGCGGCCGGGAAGCGAGCGAGGGCGTAAAGCTGTACCGGCTGAACAGCTCTCTATTTACCGACTATGCCGACAAATTCCGTTATATTTATATTCCATCCGGGAAAAAAATGATTGCGGATGAGGCGGGCTTGGTGACGTTTCCGGTCGGCTCCGCGATCATCAAAAGTTTTGGCTATGAGATTGACGGTAAAGATCGGTTGCTGGAAACACGGATATTGTTGCATCGCACCGATGGCTGGCTGGCTCTACCCTATGTCTGGAACGCGGATCAAACCGAAGCGACCTTGAAAGTGGCCGGGAAACGGATACCTGTCACGTTCACCGATCCATCGGGCGAAGAACGGAGCATCAGCTATGCCGTCCCCAATAAAAACCAGTGCAAGGAATGCCATGCGCTGTCCGGCGAAGTGACACCAATCGGGCCGAAATTGCGCAATCTGTCGCGCGACAGTTTGGCTATGTTGACCAGTGACGCGGTGCTGGAGCTGAAATCCGGTCAACACCATCCGATGCCGGATTACGCCGATGATGCCGTGCCTCTCGAAGGCCGTGCGCGGGCCTATCTGGATATCAATTGCGCGCATTGTCACAACCGGAAAGGGTCGGCGAGCAATTCGGGACTATATCTGACCTATGAAGAAGATCAGCAAGTCCATCTGGGAATTGGGAAACGCCCCACGGCGGCCGGACGCGGCAGCGGCGGCAGGCAATTTGCGATTGATCCGGGTCGACCTGAGGAAAGTTATATGATCTATAGGATGGCAAGCACCGACCCTGGCATTGCGATGCCGGAAGTGGGACGTTCTTTAGCCCATGATGAAGGAGTGGCTTTGCTTAGTGAGTGGATTGAAGGGATGGGTGAATGACGGAAGCTTTGTATGCTCATTGTGATTGCGGTCAGCTTGGGGTAACCATAAGCGCCAATCCATATGCCATAGTCCAATGTCATTGCCGTGCCTGCCAGCGCCGTACCGGTGCCCCTTATGGGATCGGAGTCTATTGCAAGAGGTCGGATTGTCAAATCACGGGAACTTCTAACAGTTATGTGCGTCAGGGTGGTAGCGGCTCTGATTTTGAGAACCGGTTCTGTCCGTCATGTGGCACGACGGTATATTGGCTTACCCCGTTCCATCCCGAAGGCATTGGCATTGCTTACGGCTGCTTTGACGGTGACGACCTTCCCGCTCCGGATCGCAGTGTCTGGGAGAGCGAACGCCATCACTGGGTGGAATATAAAGCAAAAGGTCGGTGGTTGGAAGGACGCACCGGTCCAAAGATCAGTTAGTCGCGCTATCTAGCTCGCGACCAATTCTGTCCCTGACAGAGAAAAGCGATACAGCCTTTGACTTTTAACCGGTTCGCCGACGTCAATATCACTTCTGAGCGATAGCTTTTTCCGGATTTGGGATCGTAAATGCGGCCTTTCCACTTTTTCCCGTCCATCTTAAATCCCGTCAAAACGGCAGTGCCCAATAGCTTGCGGTTGCGCAGTTTTTTGTTGGGATTGTTGATATCTTTCTGATCCACGCCAGCCGGCGGGGTCACCAGATATTTGTAAATACGACCACAGACGGTCGCGCCGCATTTGCCAATCTTAACAACAGCGTCTTTGTCCTGTGTGACCCATTGTCCATTGATGGACCCGGAAGCCAGTGCCGGCGCCGTTAGCCCGATGCTTCCGGCGATAAAAATGGTTTTGATCAATAGGTGAGATTTCATGGCTTCGCTATTCCTGTGGATGAGTTTTACTATATCAATTTCTTAGCTGCTAAATGCGGGTTGGTTACTGGCTTCTGAACGCGGCGGAACAATTTTCCTTCTTCCGCCCAAAAGATTACCAACAAAGAACATATTCCGCAAATCAGGAAGCCGATTGCTAGCGGCAATATCGAGCCGTTAAATTGTAGTCCGATTGCGGCGCCGATTGTCACCGAAACACTGGTGCGGGCGAAATTCTGAAATGAGGAGGCAACTCCCGCTATGTGACCAAAAGGTTGCATCGCAATCGAACTGAAATTTGCACCGGTAAAGCCAACCATGCCCATCGCTGGGATTAACAGCGCCGTGAACAGCACAATCCCGGTCCAGCCTGCTGCGGTTATGATCCATAATATGGCCGAGACGGCAATGAAAAATAGCAAAGCGGATTGCGAAACGCGCCTTGCACCGAATCGCATAACGATCCGCGAGTTGATAAAATTGCAAAATGACATGGCCGCAGCGTTGAGTGCGAAGATAAAAACAAACAGGTCGCCAGCACCGAACAGATCGACAAATATCTGCTGTGCCGATGCGATATAGGCGAATAATGGGGCCATCATCAGGCCGCTGGCGATCACGTGGCCAAAGCTACCCCGATTGAGAATGACCTGTTTCCAGGCGCTCGCCACGCTATGCAATTTGATGGGTGTTTTGTTATCGGGGTGGAGCGTTTCCGGTAGACGCAGCCAGACCCAGAGCAATGTTCCAACGCCAAAGGCTGACAGCACCCAGAATATAGCGCGCCACGGGGCGAACCAGAGCACGAACTGTCCGATCATGGGCGCTGTTATCGGTACGATCATGAATACCATCATGATGGTAGACATGGTGCGCGCCATATTATCGCCTTGATAACGGTCGCGAATGATGCTGTTGACCAACACACCCATGGCGGACGCGGCTAACCCCTGAACGAAGCGAGCGATCAGCATGAGGTTATAGTCGGGTGCAAAGGCGCATAGCAGGCCGAAAATTATATAGATAGTCATGGTGACAATCAGCACCGGTTTGCGGCCATATCGATCTGCGAGCGACCCATATAAAATAGCCCCAAAGGCCATGCCGAAAATATAGCTGCTGATCACCCATTGGCGGTCATTTAACGCTGGCAGTCCGAAGTCATCAGAGATTAGGCCAAGCGCGGGCAACATGATATCGATCGCCAGCGCATTGAGCGACATCAGGCTGGCCATCAATATGATGAGTTCGGTTTTGCCGATGGGAAAGGGAAGGGCAGTCTTGTTCACCGCAGCGCTATGGCAAGGAAGCGACAGCGTGGCTATAGCAGAAGTGATATGAAGAAGGGTATCAACGCGATGATCAATTGGAGATATCTCTTTGCGGTAATATGGCTTTGCCAGTTGTTCCCCAGCGATCACGCACGGGCCGATTCTGTGTATCATTTCCCTGATATTCCGAGCTGTAAAACGGTCATGGTAGAAAATGAGAATCTGCCTTCGAGAATTCGGGAAATTGATGGCTCGACTATTACGAGTTTAGCGGCCTTTCGGGCCGCGACAGGCGGCGAGCTTGAAAAGGTACAGTTCGTAAAAGGTGGAGATTTTTCGGGATGGGATTTTTCGAAAACTCGACTTCGATCCGTTTGCTTTATTGGCAGTGACTTGTCCGGTGCCAATTTTTCCAGCGCGTTCGGCGTCGGTGCCGGATTTGTGAAAGCGAATTTGACGGGTGCAAATTTTCAGCGCGCCGAAATGCCATCAGTGCTGTTTCGTGACGCCAACCTGGCCGATGTGAATGCCCGGAACGCAGATTTCCAAGGAGGATATTTCGCCAGCGGCTGGTTTGACGGGGCCGTTGCCGGATGGAATTTGGACGGAGCCAATATGTATGGCTTTGTCTTCGATTGCGGAATTACGCTTTCAGACGGCTGCCCTGTGTATCAAGGCGGGAAGCCGATCAGCGCCAAAGGCACGAATTTTACCGCTGCGACGCTGCATAGCTATGGCCTTTACCATGCCGATTTGGAGGGTGCGGTGCTCGACCGGACGGTCATTGGGCCGCGACAGTTACCCTATCTCCGCAGGGCCAAATTTGCAGGCGATCTTATATTGCGCGGCGGGGATAATGACGTGCGCGTGACGGCACTGGAAGTATCCGAGCTAATCGATCAGATGGGCAATCAAGAGGTAGTGGATGCAAATCCTTCCTTTGATTGTTCCGACGCACGGTCCAAGGTCGAGGAAGAGATTTGCGGTGAATATGCTGATGATTTGCGCCTGATGGACCGCGAGATCGCCGACCTGTACACGCGCGCGAAGGCCAAGAATCCAAAGGTACGTGCCAGTCAACTCGCCTGGTTGCGGGAACGAAACCAGTGCATTGCACAGGAATATGCAGCTGACTGTATCCGCCAAAGCTATGATGCGCGCAAAGGCACGCTGCTGGGACTTGTTGGTGACGACAAATGGCTGGCACCGGGCGAAGATGCGCTATTTGTGGGCGAGGTGATGGAGCTTCCGGGTGAGTTCAAGGGGTCGACCTTGTTCAAAAAAATAGCTCCCGCACTGGCCGGAGCGTCATTGACTCAAATATATATAAGCCGCGACAATGATGGCTTATATTCTGTGGAAGGTTCAGCCGTTGGAGCAAATGCTCATCTTTGCAGCCTCAGCGCCTCTAACTTATCTTTCGACAAATCAACCGGATGGTATGTGGTCGCGAACGATGGTCCCAAGATACCAATATTCCGCTTATTCGATGGACGGCTGGAGATATTCAAATCCGGCAAACCTGATTACAAGACCTATCCCGAGGCAAGCGATTTCATGAGCTGCGGTGCGCGTGCCAGTTTTTCAGATACCCGGCGAATTGCGGTTGATGCCGCCACTATGACCCGGTTTCGTGACGACTTGTCGGCTGCACGCTAACCAAAACAAAAGCCCGCCGGATTGTCTCCAGCGGGCTTGCTGATTTGGAAATCCTGGAGGGTCTAGGCGTAGCTGACGCTTGCGATTGCCTTCTTGCGCCGCATAGCTGCGCCGATCGCGCCGAAGCCAAAGATCAACATGGCCCATGTGGTGGGTTCAGGAATACCGCCTGCCAGATTGGTGAAATTGGCAAAGCCAATGGAGTCGGGGTCAAAACCGCGATTGCCGCCAAGTATGCCGGTGCCATTGCCATCGATCCGGAAATAACGGAACTCGCTGGTGCCCAGTGCCAATGCCGCTGAGTTCAGGTCATAGGAACGACGAAAATTGGCGTTGCTGTGCGCTTCATCACCAGCGAGGTCCAGTGCGCCCATCGAAGACGCGCTGATATCAGAGAATGTCACCCCATCAGCGCTGACAGAGAATGTCGCTAGGCCGAATTCAACTGCACCAAAATCAACTTCGTAGACGTTCAAATCTTGTCCCGCGGCGTCGACCATGCGAAAATCACCTAGGTCATATGTAATGAACTGGCCGCCGATACCGGTGTGGTCGTCATCCGGAGTGCCAAGCCAGCTATTGAACTGCGAGGTTGAAGCAGAGGCAGAAGCCGAAATTTCTGACAGATCCGTCATATATAGGGCGGTTGCGCCAGTTGTTCCGGTTGTGCCGGAGGTAATAACCGTAGCCGCATTTGCGGACGTTGCGAGCGAGATCGCCGCACCAGCCAAGAATAACGCGTTTTTGAGTGATTTCATGGAGTCGTGCCTTCACAATAAATAACTGGACGGGAGAAAAATACATTCCTCCAATCATATGATGCGACCCTTAATGGCGTCTTTAGTATATTTGCCAAATATTGCCAATAGCGGGAGATGCAAATTTTCTCCCCAAATCACCCGATATGATCTAAAATGGGACTATGGTTGAATCGCTGGCTGATCTGCAACAACGTAAAATTATCCATATTGATATGGATGCATTTTTTGCGAGCGTGGAACAGCGTGATGATCCACAATTACGGGGAAAACCGGTGGCGGTCGGCGGGTCGGCCAAACGCGGTGTGGTTGCAGCCGCTTCCTATGAGGCGCGAAAATATGGGGTGCGATCTGCGATGCCGTCGGTCACTGCAAAGCGCCGCTGCCCGGATTTGATCTTCGTCAAACATCGGTTTGAAGTGTACCGAGAAGTCTCTCGGCAGATACGTGCGATATTCCGAACGCATAGCGACTTGGTCGAGCCGCTTTCTCTGGATGAAGCCTTTATCGATGTGACTCCCGACAGGGGCGGGGACAAAATGGGAATTGGCAACGCCACGCGTATTGCCGAGATGATCCGCGAGGAAATCAAAGCGCAAACCCGGCTGACCGCAAGTGCGGGGGTCAGTTATAACAAGTTTCTCGCCAAGATCGCTTCTGATCAGAACAAGCCAGATGGCATCTGTGTGATCAAACCGCATCAAGGTGCCGGTTTTGTGGCCGAGCTTCCGGTACGGCGTTTCTTTGGCGTGGGGCCGAAAACGGCGGAGCGCATGGCGAAATTAAATATCCATAGCGGCGCTGACTTACGCGCGCAGTCACAGGAATTTCTGCGTCAACATTTTGGGAAATCGGCGGGATATTTGTTCCGTGCCTCCCGCGGGGTGGATCACCGCGAAGTTCGCTCCAATCGTATCCGCAAATCGGTAAGTAATGAAAGAACCTATGGCGACGATCTGGTAACTGACACAGATTTGCAGGACGCTTTTGAAAATATCATCGACATTAGCTGGGGCAGCATAGCAAAAACGGAATCGCGAGGCCGCACGGTGACATTTAAAGCCAAATATGCTGACTTCCGCCAGGTGACTCGGTCCAAATCACTCGATCACTATGTAAAGGACAAGCAGGAATTCGCGGTAATCTCCCGTGAGTTGTTGTCACAGATCATGCCCGTTGAGAATGGGGTGCGGCTACTCGGTCTGGGATTGGCGTCTCTCGAAGGAGCCGAAGCGGCTGAGCAGTCGGAAGAGAGTTCCGAGCCTGTTCAGCCGGTGTTCGATTTCTAGGCCGCTTGGAGGAGGTTAGAGCTTAGGCTGGTCTAGAAACTCATGTCTTCATAGATGCGGCTTAGGTCCTCATTCCATTCGCCATGATATCGATCGACGAGCTGAGCCGCAGGGGATTTTCCTTTGGCAACGACGTCGCGCAATGGATCAAGG
>CALKXX010000120.1 GCA_938003725.1 uncultured Sphingomonadaceae bacterium
TCTGACGCGGAAGCGCGTGATGCAAATGTCGGCGGCGAAGTGCTGGCTGAGGTATTTTAATCATGTCCCGTATCGGAAAAAAAGCAGTAAGCATTCCGGATGGTGTCACAGCCACGATGGAAAATGGCTTGGTAAAGGTCAAAGGTCCGAAAGGCGAATTGACGACGCCTATGGTCGACGATCTCAGCTATGAGCTTGGCGATGGTGGCTTGCACGTTACCCCTGCGAACAAATCTAAAAAAGCACGCGCCTTTTGGGGCATGCAACGGACGTTGGTTCAAAACCTGGTCGAAGGTGTTACCGAGGGCTTTACCAAAGTGCTGGAGATCACCGGTGTTGGTTACCGTGCAGCGGTGCAGGGCAAAACCCTGAATCTGCAGCTTGGCTTTAGTCATGACGTGAATTTCGATATTCCGGAAGGCATTACTATCAAGACACCGGATCAGACCACGGTCGAAATATCCGGCATCGACAAGCAATTGGTGGGTCAGGTAGCCGCAGAAATCCGGCGCTGGCGCAAACCCGAGCCCTATAAAGGCAAAGGCATTAAATATCGCGGCGAATATGTTTTCCGCAAAGAAGGGAAGAAGAAATAAGCCATGGCTAAAATTTCTCAATTCAAACGGCGCCAGCAACGCGTTCGCAGCAAGCTGCGTAAGCGCGGGCTCTCAAAGCCTCGTTTGTCCATTCATCGTACCAGCCAGCATATCTATGCGCAGGTGATTGATGATGCAGAGGGCAAGACTGTGGCGTCCGCTTCGACACTAGACAAAGCGTCAAAAGTCAAAAGCGGTGCGGACAGCAAGGCCGCTGCGGACGTCGGCAAGCGCGTTGCGGAAGCAGCAAAAAAAGCTGGCGTAAAACAAGTAATTTTTGACCGTGGCGGATTTCTGTATCACGGACGCGTAAAAGCCCTTGGCGACGCGGCACGTGAAGGCGGATTGGAGTTTTAATATGGCCGACGAAAAAACAACACCAGAAGCCGCGACTGATGCCGCCAATCCAGGAACAACTGGTGAAGGCAATCAACCGGAAGCTGCGGTAGCTGCAGAACAGAAAACCGGTGCTCCAGAGCGCCAGTCACGCGGTGGAAACCGTGGCGGCGGCCAAGGCGGTAACAACCGTGGTGGCGGTCGTGATAAACGTGGCGGCGGACGCGGTCGTGGACGCGGAAATAACGACGGCGGTGAAGAGCTGATTGAAAAACTGGTCCACATCAACCGCGTGTCCAAAACCGTAAAAGGCGGTAAGCGCTTTGGTTTCGCGGCGCTGGTCATTGTTGGTGATGGCAAAGGCCGTGCGGGCTTTGGCAAAGGTAAAGCACGCGAAGTGCCAGAGGCGATTACGAAGGCAACTGCGGCAGCGAAAAAAGCCATGGTCCGTGTTCCTTTGAAAGAAGGCCGGACGCTGCATCATGACGGCAATGGCCGCTTTGGTGCTGGCAATGTGACCGTGCGTACGGCGCCTCCGGGTACCGGTATTATCGCTGGTGGTCCAATGCGTGCTGTATTCGAAAGCCTTGGCGTTGCGGACGTTGTGACCAAGTCCAACGGTACGGCAAACCCATATAACATGATCCGCGCCACCTTTGCAGCGCTTGCAGATCAGACCAGCCCGAAAGCTGTGTCTCAGCGTCGCGGCAAGAAAGTGGCCGACCTGTTGGGCCGTGGCGGTGCTTCTGAAGTAGAAGCACAGGCTGAAGCTGCAGCTGTAACGGAGTAATTCAAGATGGCTAAAGTCAAAATCAAACAAGTGGGTTCGCCCATCCGTCGTCCAGCAGAACAGCGCAAGACGCTAGTTGGTCTGGGCCTTAACAAGATGCACCGAGTTTCCGAACTGGAAGACACGCCGGAAGTACGCGGGATGATTAACAAGGTGCATCATCTAGTGGAGGTTGTCGAAGACTAACTTCAATAACCTTCGTGCGAACAAAGCGAAAGCGAGTACCAAATATGAAACTTAATGAAATTAGAGATAATGACGGCGCGCGGAAACTGCGTACCCGTGTTGGCCGCGGCATAGGCTCAGGCAAAGGCAAAACCGGCGGACGCGGCATGAAAGGCCAAAAGTCCCGTTCCGGTGTTTCGATCAATGGCTTTGAAGGTGGTCAGATGCCGCTTCACATGCGTCTGCCAAAGCGTGGTTTTAACAATCCGTTTGGTACTGACTATGCGGAAGTGAACCTGGGCATGATCCAGAAGTTTATTGACGCCAAGAAGCTTGCCAACAAAGGCACGCTTGATCACGCCGCTTTGAAAGAAGCAGGTTTGGCACGTGGCGGCAAAGATGGTGTTCGCTTGTTGGCCAAAGGCGAAATCAAAGCAAAGATCACAATCGCGGTCGCGGGTGCTTCTAAAGCAGCTGTAGCGGCGGTGGAAAAAGCCGGTGGCAAGGTCGAAATCTTAAAAGATGCAGCGGAGCACCGTGCCAAAGGCGAAAAGAAAAAGACCCCATCCAAGCCAGCCAAAGAAAAAAAGGCGGCTAACCGGGCGAAAAAGAAAGATTGATCTAGATGGGGTCTCGCTGACGCGAGGCCCTGTTTTTTGCATCTATCGGAACAGCTTTGACCCAAGAGCCTTGTTTTTCGGGCAGCAACATCCGATATGAGATCGATGCACAGATGTGGGGGAGTTTTGCCTCACAATAAGCGGCGCAAGGAAGTTTAAAGATGGCATCAAGAGCCGATCAGGTTGCAGCAAATTTGAGTCTCGCAAAATTTGGCGAGGCAACCGAGCTGCGCAAGCGCATCTGGTTCACATTGGGCGCTCTGGTGGTTTTCCGTCTGCTTAGCTTCGTTCCGCTTCCCGGTGTCGACCCGGTCGTACTCGCCGATCTTTATGACCAGACACGTGGCGGTGTTCTCGATATTTTCAATACATTTTCGGGCGGCTCGCTTGAGCGAATGAGCCTGATCGCTCTGGGTGTTATGCCCTATATTACCGCCTCGATTGTGGTGCAGTTAGCGGCGGCTTTGTCACCGACGCTTGCCGCGATTAAGAAGGATGGCGAAGCAGGGCGCAAGAAACTCAACCAATATACACGCTATGGTACGGTTGGCCTTACCGCTATTCAGGGCTATTTTATAGCAGTCGGTCTAGAGAGTTTTGCATCCCAATCGGGTTTGCAAGCCGTTGTCAATCCGGGGATGCCGTTCCGTGTAGGCGCGGTTATCAGTTTGGTTGGCGGTACGCTATTTCTGATGTGGCTGGGCGAACAGATCACAAGTCGCGGTATCGGCAACGGTATCTCGCTGATTATCATGGCCGGAATTGTTGCCCAAATGCCCCGTTTTGTTGGCAACCTGCTCGAGGGCAGCCGGACGGGAAACTATGGTCCGGTTCTCATTTTGGGCTTGCTGGCTATGGTTATCGGATTGGTGCTCTTTATCAGCTTTATGGAGCGTGCGCAGCGAAGGGTGCTTATTCAATATCCCAAACGAGCCACGCAAAATGGCGTGATGCAGGCCGATCGTAGCCACCTTCCGTTGAAGGTGAATACCGCCGGTGTGATCCCGCCGATTTTCGCTTCATCGCTGCTTTTAATGCCATTGACGGTGACGCAATTTGCCGGTGAAACCAACACGGACAGCACCGCTGGCGGTTTCATGCAACAGGTTCTCCAATATCTCGCGCACGGCCAACCGCTCTATATGGCCCTCTATGCTGCGGGCATTATCTTCTTCTGTTTCTTCTACACCGCAGTGGTGTTTAATCCGGAGGAAACGGCCGATAACCTTAAGAAAAATGGCGGCTTTATTCCGGGTATCAGACCGGGCAAAAACACCGCTGATTATCTTGACTATGTGCTGACACGCATCACGGTCGTCGGCGCGGCTTATCTTGCCTTCGTTTGTGTGCTGCCGGAATATGTGATGGCACAGACAAGCTTGCCATTGTTTTTCCTTGGCGGCACCAGCCTGTTGATCATTGTGAACGTGACGGTAGACACCATCACGCAAATACAAAGCCATCTTCTGGCTCTGCAATATGGCGACCTGTTGAAGAAAGCGAAGCTGAAGGGCGGACGACGCCGGCGTTAATTTTTTCGATAATCCGGTAAATTTCAAGTTTTGAATAGGGGCAAAAACATGGACATCATCTTGTTGGGACCTCCCGGTGCGGGGAAAGGCACACAAGCTGGCCGGCTCGAAGACGAACATGGCATGGTCCAATTGTCTACAGGAGATATGCTCCGCGCAGCCGTAAAAGCCGGCACGGAAGTTGGTCTGAAAGCAAAAGCACTGATGGACGCAGGGGAACTTGTTCCGGACGAAGTGGTTTCCGGCATCATCGGTGACCGGCTTGATGAACTAGGCCCGGACAAAGGTGTCATCTTTGACGGCTATCCGCGAACAGCGGCACAAGCGGCCTCTCTCGACGAAATATTGTCATCGCGTGGACGCAAGCTCGACCATGTTATCGAACTGGTGGTGGATGAGGATGCGCTGGTTGAGCGGATCACCGGCCGCTTTACCTGCGGTAACTGCGGCGAAGGTTATCATGATATCTACAAGCAAACCGCTAAAGACGGTATATGTGATATATGCGGCTTGTCTGATTTCAAAAGACGCCCCGATGATAATGAAGAAACGGTGCGTACCCGGATGCAGGAGTATCGCGGTAAAACGGCACCTATTCTACCGATTTATGACGAACGGGGAATCGTTCGCAAGGTGGACGGCATGGGCAGCATGAGCGAGGTAAACGACGCAATAGAGGCGGCGTTAAAACTCAGCTAGCGAACGCCGCTTGTTCACGCCGCCATATGAACAATGCAAGTGTCACAGCTATTAGGGAAACAATGCCGAACCCGACGTCTCCCGTCATGAATATTTGAACGGCCGACAGCAAAAACATGATGGCCATGATCATCAAGCCAAAGCGTCGTGACTTTGGTATCATTGTAAGCAGTGCGCTGGAGATCTGGACAACACCAAAGATGACCAGCAGGTTATTATTCCACCCGGTC
The DNA here is from genome assembly GCA_938003725.1 of uncultured Sphingomonadaceae bacterium. Lineage (GTDB taxonomy): Bacteria > Pseudomonadota > Alphaproteobacteria > Sphingomonadales > Sphingomonadaceae > Parasphingorhabdus. Next base: position 4,969 of record CALKXX010000120.1, read on the forward strand.
TGCTCGAAAAATGCTACCTCCTGGGGCATCCTGACGGCTTTGGCAAAGCCTGCGGCAAGACTGATGATCACCAACAGGATCATCGCGACGGTATAGCCATATTTCATTTCGTATATCCCCTTTGCGCTCAACTGGTTTTTGGTTATGTCAGCGCAAGTCAAATTCAGGAAT
>CALKXX010000121.1 GCA_938003725.1 uncultured Sphingomonadaceae bacterium
CCGGCATCACCGTCAATATTTACTTGCGGCGGTAAACTACCCACCGGCGTTGGTGCATCATTTACAGCACCAACTGTCACAACGACCGTTGCCGTCGACATCCCACCTTCGCCATCGCTGATCGTGTAGGTTATGGCGTCCGTTCCGTTGAAATCACTATCCGGCGTATAGGTTATGGTCCCATCGGCATTGATCGTCACTGTGCCATTGGGGGCACTGGCCGAAACAACGGACAGGTCGTCGCCGTCAGGATCATTGTCATTGGCAAGAACGGAAATATCAACCGGCACATCTTCATCTGTCGCCGCGCTATCATCCGCCGCCGTTGGTGCCGGATTGGTGACCGTCCAGCCAAACATTTGGGTCGCTGTCTCACCGCCCGCATCGGTCGCAGTTATGACCACGGTATAAACGCCGCTGGCCCCGCCCTGGCTTGCGCTATTGTCAATCGTTCCAGTAATCTCACCGGTCCCGCTGTCAATCGACAGTCCAGCTGGTAATCCGGTAGCACTATAGGTCAAGCTGGTATCATCAACGTCCGCAAATCCGCCAGCCGTAGCTACACTTATCCCTGCATCAGCATCCTGATTGGCTTGAGAAGGCAGATTTCCGACCGCCGTTGGCGCGTCGTTCACGTCATTGACAACAACATCAAGCGTCGCCGTCGAGGTACCGCCTTCGCCATCGCTGATCATATATGTGATCGTGTCATTGCCGTTAAAATTGCTGTTCGGTGTGTAGGTTAGCGTGCCATCGGCATTGATGACCACAGAACCGTTGTCGGCGCCTGCCGTCACGATGGTCAGATCATCACCATCGGGATCGACATCATTTGCCAGCACGTTGACCGTCGTGCCCGGCGTGTCCTCATCCACCGTTAATGTGGCATCATCATTCGCGGTCGGTCCGGGGTTCGTGATCGTCCAGGCAAAGCCTTGAGTAACCGCTGGTGCGATACCGTCGCTGGCCGACACGACAATATTATAAACACCGCCGCTGCCACCTTGGCTAGCGCTGTTGTCAATTGTGCCAGAGATAATACCCGTCGCGCTATCGATAGAGAGACCCGGAGGTAGACCGGTGGCGCTAAATGTAAACGGCGGTCCGTCAATGTCATCAAAAGCACCGGCAGTAGCGACATTGATGCCGCTTGTGCCATCAAGATTCACTTGTGATGGCAAGCTACCCACCGTCGTCGGCGTATCGTTTACCGGCGTTATGACAATATCGACCGTTGCCGTATCCGTGCCGCCGCGACCATCGCTAATTGTATAGGTGATGGTATCTGTGCCATTGAAATTGGCGTTCGGCACATAGTTCAAAGTGCCATCGGTATTGATAGTGACCGTTCCGTTCGATGCGGAAGCCTGTATCACTGCTAACGAATCGCCATCGCCGTCGAAATCATTGCCGAGCACGTTAATATTGTTGAGCGGCGTATCTTCATCGGTTGTCTGCTGAGCATCATCAACAGCAGTTGGCGGATCATTAACCTCGACAACGCTGATCGTGGAGGTCGCGACATTGGAATCCAGACGGGTATTGGCAAAGCTGAAATCTATATTGCGGTCCGCAGTGGACGGACGCTCTCCGACGGTTTGAAATGTGATTGCCTGAAAAGCATTGTTGTAATTCTGGTCGATTGAACTGCCAGTCAATATGATTGACGTCGCCGTTCTCGTATAACTGATACCGCCGGCAAGTACGCCCGAGGCCGCATCCGAACCGTTTACCAGCAGCCGATCACCAGCCTGGGCGTTGGTCAGGGTAACAGCCGCACGTTCAATGGTGCCGTCCGGATTGGTGATTGCCAGATCGCTATCCACAACCCCGACACCAGACCCATTTTCGATAAACGTGCCCCGATAGCCCGATCCACCGGACGTGCTATCGTTACCATCAAGATCAAGCCTCGGGATGGAAACGGTGGTCCCGCCGGTACCCAAATTGAAATCCAGGTCGCCATCATGACTGAATCCAGCAGCCCTAGCCGCATTGGGGTTCAAGTTATACGTGATCGTAAAACTGTTGGTATCCAGCCAGTTGAACCGCGCAGCTGAACGTGCAGCGCCGCTCTCATTTTGCAATCCGGATGCCGTGACCTCACCCAGAATACTGGTGTCAAAATCGATATTTGACGTCCCTGCATTTTCAAAAGAGGACAGCGTATCGGTATCAACGGTCACCCATTCGCGGCTACGCGGGTTGTTGCCGACGCCGTCAATATCGGCGACTGTGTAGGAAATATCGATATTGGCCGGCGCATCGGTGGCGGTGAAAAAAACATCCCAGCGAATTTCAGCACTCGCTGTTGTCCGCGCACCAAATGCTCTCAATAAAAACCCCGGATCGTCGCCAGAGGTGTTGAAAGTAATGTTATCGCTTTGCGTGATTGAGACGATCGTGGCGCGGATACTAATGGCTTGGCCATTTAATGTTCCAACGTCGGTCCAGGTAGCATTTGCGCCAGCTCCTACGCGGGTAAATGTGGGTACGACCGTGCCACTGCCATCTCTGACTTCAAAGCGCGTATTGGATGCGGATATGCCGGTAGGCGCAAGCAAACCATCCCAGTTCCGGGCAGAGAGGCTCGCCGCCTCAACGACGCCGAGCCGGTTTTCCAAGGTCCAGTCACCGCCCCGCAAAATACCGCCAGTATCGTCAATAGACGCTGCAATATCTGCGCCAGTAATCGCCGCCAGACGGTCCATAAGCTGCTGCCCAGCCGCATCAGCGCCGACATCGCAGCCATAGATCAAAATATCGCCATCAATGGACAGCTTAGCTCCAACCGCGGCGAGTGAAGCGGCCAAAGAACCGGAAACAGCACCGCTATCTATCCGCGTCGAGCCCAGCCAGAATACGCCTTCATCGCCATGACTAACCAAGTGGATTGCATCAACATTGTTGATCCCGGCCAGCGCCGTCAGGATTTGTTCAACGCCGTCACGCGCTGCATCCAATATCACAATGGTACCCTTGCCGGTCCATTCAGCAACCAGATCCTGATAATTTTCGACACTGCTATCAATGAAGATGAAATCGTTGGTGGCGGGAGAAATTCCATCGTTGGCGATCAAATCGACATCTGCGCCCAAACCATTCAGATAGCCGACATCAAAAACATCGCCATTCAAAAGCATCTGCACCGTTGCATCCGTGACAACGGAAAAACTCTGCCCGCCCATATCGACATCAGTGCCAAATAAGCTGGCAGATGAAAGACCTTGATAATAGCCACCGGCAAATGCGTCCGCCACCCAGGAAGCTCTGTTATAGACCTCTGGCATCCGGCCAACAAAGTCGCCAGAGGTTGGCAGGCCATCAAAATGACTTTGAAGCGCCCCATCAACAGCGCTTAGTTCGACAAACTGAAAAGCGCCATCGTCGGTGCCGAGCATATTTTCACGTTCCGAAGCCGCGCTAATAGTCGCCGAAATACCCGAACCAAATTGACTCTGCCGTTCATGTTCGAAAGTATCAACAGTCTCACTCAAGACACTTAACGGAGCTAGTCCTTTATCTCCGCTCTGCGCCGCAACGCTCAAAAATCCGGGACGCGACATCGCAAAACCGGCATCGGTTTGAACGGGAGCCGCGCTAAACGCCGTCACGCTCACTTCGGCCAAGTCCAGGGAAATTCCGGAAAACGCGGCTTGGGAATGCCAGAGCGATCCATCCGCAGACATGCTCTCGGAAGCAATCGCTGTTGCCGCAACAGTTGTCGCTGCGGTTGCGACCGCGGCACCGTCGAACATCATCCGCGGCTCAAGAGCTATGAAGTGGTTCTGATGTTGCTTAAATTTCGTGGCCATACAGGCTCCTCGACCCAAACTGAAAATACGCTACTGAACAGACTTATCGCCTGATAACCTTCAACGAGCGGTAATTGCAAACTACTAACAAACATAGTTAACAGTTTTTACCTCTATTCTAAAGAACGACCGGTAAGTTATCAGCTTAACGGCCATTCAGCACGGTTCACAGCATGTGTGGCAGAGGTAAAAATGCGATGAACAAATAACCGGCAAAAGCATCTGCATAAGTAAAATCATGCAACAAGTGATCAATATTTGGATTATTCGTATTTCGATCAACTATTTTTGGTTTTTTTATATCATGAAAACATACCCTTTTCGATCTAGTCAAAATATCGATCGGCAAATAAATCTTGAATTAGATTTCACTCGTTAACCAATCCGATTCAATCATGCGAAACCTGTACGCGCCGATACCCGTGGCAAGGGCACAGGAAACTAATGATTTATCTGGAGGTATCAGTGAATGTTGGAAAATCAGAAAATTAAACCGGCCCATGTGATAGGCCCCTTGGGCGAACCCTTGACGATGCGTGACTTGCCGCCGACCGACACCAAAAGATGGGTTATTCGGCGTAAGGCAGAAGTCGTCGCGGCAGTCGTCGGCGGGCTGTTGACAACCGACGAAGCCTGCGAACGTTATTCTATCTGCCTGGAAGAATTTGTCTCTTGGCAACGCGCCATTGAACGATCCGGGATGCCAGCGCTGCGCGTTACCCATCTTCAAGATTATCGCGAAAGTTATCACCCGCACGAAAAATGATGGTTGGCAAGCGCTACATATATTCCTCTTCGTCAATATACGGACGAGGAGGAATATTACCGAAAACTCTATTCAATAGATCTGCAAAAGCATCCTATATTCGTTATGCTACCGATACGTCCCCCGAAACATCGAGCCTGACATGCAATGGCGGCGTGGTACGATCAATGCCACCCGAAGTAACCTGGACAATTTTCCGTGAGGTGATGATCAGGGCCGTGTTTTCGCGCGCGCAAAGCCGAGACGGAGGATTTGAGTTGCCATAGCGACGAAATGAGATATCGATACCAGCACCGAAAAATTGGTATGATGATCCACTAGCGGCAAACTATATATACGCCCAATAGTGACGATCTGAGAGAGGCCTGAATGCCAGATATCTCACCGGACCATAGTGCGTTCAATGTCCCGCAAACTGCTGTTGCCAATCGTAATCCGGTTCGCAATCGCGCAGAATGGGATGCGATGCATGCCGCATGCAGAGATGATCCAGGGGCATTTCATGGCGGGATCGCAAAACGCAATATACATTGGTTGATAGAAACGGTGGGACAAAGTCATGCATGGCTATGCTGGAATGACGATATCGGCGCATGGAGCGGTTGGAATAGTGAGACCGCCGAAGCCATTTTTGTGGACAAGCCAGAGGGTTTTGAGCCTTGGGACCGTGCATATAACGATGATAACCCTCCCCATTTCCGGTGGTTTGAACGCGGATTAACCAACGCCGCGTTTAATGAGGTCGACCGGCATGTGTTGTCGGGTCATGGTGATGAAACGGCACTGATTTTTGAGGGCGACCGGTGGGACATGGCACGCGGAGATGGCCGCGGTGGGCCGGTGGATTGTTACCCTGTCTCGCGCAAAGCATTGCTGTTGGAAAGCGCCAAATGTGCGCTGGCGTTGAAGTCACTCGGGCTGAAAGCAGGCGACCGGATTGCGCTGAATATGCCGAGCATCGCGCAGCAGATTTTCTGGACCGAAGCGGCGAAACGACTGGGCATAGTCTATACCCCGGTCTTTGGCGGGTTTAGCGACAAGACGCTGTCTGACCGGATTTTCGATGCCGGTGCCAAAGTGGTGATTACCGCCGACGGTTGTTACCGAAATGCGGAAATGGTGCCGTTCAAGACGGCCTATACCGATCCCGCGCTGGATAATTTCATTGGCGTCGACGTAGCAATGGAGCTGATTGACGAGACCTTGGAGGATGCTGCACTCGCTTGCGGGGCCCAACAAACAGATATAATCAAGGCAACCGTATCGGAACTGCTGGCCGGCGAAGTGACTGTCGAACGCTCGGATATAATGCGCGGTGTTGGCCGTGCTTTGGAAGATCTCGGGCCGGCGGGCATGCTATCGGTCCAACAAGCATCAAAGGTCCGCATTGCTATTGCCACCAGTCTCGTGGACTCTCCTCCGCGCGTCGAAGTTGTGGTGGTCGTTCGCCATACCGATCAACCGGATTTGATCTGGCACGAGCGGGATCGCTGGAGCCATGATCTCACCGCTGCTGCAGGCGAAGAGCTTCTCATAGCGGCGCGCGATGCGGGTGTTGATGTCGATAGCGAACAAGCGTTGATGGCACTTTCCGATCAGGAATTTGTTCGTGCGATCTGGGCCAGTTGTCCGCCGCTCCCCCTCGATGCGGAATATCCGCTATTTGTGATCTACACATCCGGTTCGACGGGCAAACCGAAAGGCGTGGTCCATGTCCATGGCGGCTATGTTTCCGGGATTGCCTCGACCATGGCTATTTCGTTCGATGCTGCCCCGGGCGACACAATTTTTGTTGTTGCCGATCCCGGTTGGATTACCGGGCAAAGCTACTTAATATCCGCCGCGCTCACAACGCGGGTCACGTCTGTCATCACCGAAGGCTCGCCGGTATTCCCGCATGCGGGCCGCTTTGCTTCAATCATCGAACGCCATGATGTCCAGATTTTCAAGGCCGGTGCAACCTTTCTAAAATCGATCATGTCGAACCCTGAGAATCTGAAAGATATCCAAAAATACGATATGTCTTCGCTTAGGGTCGCGACCTTCTGTGCCGAACCAACCTCGCCAACGGTGCAAGCTTTTGCGATGGAAGAAGTCACGCCCTGGTACATTAACAGCTATTGGGCGACGGAGCATGGCGGCATTGCCTGGACCCATTTTTATGGCAATGACGATTTCCCACTGACAGCCAATGCGCATACCTATCCGCTACCTTGGATTTTCGGCGATGTGTGGCTTGAGGACGCACAAAGCACCAGCGACGACCCTGTTCTTCTCGGGCGTGAAGAAGATAGCGGCGTCGCTTGGCGGCGGGCGGACGAAAAAGAGAGAGGCGAGATCGTGATTTCGCTGCCCTACCCCTATCTGGCGCGGACGGTTTGGGGCGATGCCGATAATTTCACTTCCGGTGACGGCCGGATGAACCCTGACTGGGTTGGTGACGGCACACGGTGGTCATCAACATATTGGCAGCGCTGGAAAGGCGCATGGGCCTATACACAGGGCGATTTTGCCATGCGCCATCCCGATAACTCATTCTCTCTCCATGGCCGGTCGGATGATGTGATCAACGTATCCGGTCACCGCATTGGCACCGAAGAAATTGAAGGTGCGATCCTGCGCGACAAGGCGCTCGACCCGCATTCTCCGGTTGGCAATGTGCTGGTTGTTGGTGCGCCGCATCGCGAAAAAGGTCTGACGCCGATTGCTTTTGTCACGCCGGTTACCGGTCGCAAACTGACACAGGAAGATCGCCGCCGATTGACCGATCTGGTACGCACGGAAAAAGGCGCGGTCGCCGTGCCTTCCGATTTTCTGACAGTCGAGCAATTCCCCGAAACGCGCAGCGGCAAATATATGCGCCGCATGGTGCGCGCGCTGGTTGAAGGCGATGAATTGGGCGATGTGACCACTTTACGCAATCCGGAAAGCCTGGATGAGCTGAAACGCGTGGTCGATATTTGGCGGCGCAAGCAATCGCTGTCCGACGATCAGACATTGTTCGAACGCTATCGCTATTTCCTCGTACAATATAATGCGGTGGCCGATGGCAAGCGTGTGGCGACGGTCACTGTTTCCAATCCCCCGGTCAATGCGCTTAACGAACGTGCGATTGATGAACTGGTGATCGTGGTCGATCATCTGGAGCGCAAGGATGATGTCGTTTCGGTGATCTTTACTGGGTCGGGCAACAGCTCGTTCGTTGCCGGCGCAGACATCCGCCAGATGTACGAAGAAGTCCAGACCGTGGAGCAAGCGAGCATATTGCCCAACAATGCGCAGCTCGCTTTCCGCAAAATCGAACAGATGCATAAACCCTGCATCGCCGCGATACAGGGCGTGGCTCTAGGCGGCGGGATGGAATTTGCGCTGGCCTGTCACTACCGGATCGCAGAGCCAACGGCGCGTTTTGGCCAGCCGGAGATTAACCTGCGCCTGATACCCGGCTATGGCGGGACACAGCGTTTGCCAAGGTTATTAGCTAGTAAACACGGGATCACCGGCCTGCGTGATGCGTTGGATTTAATCTTGGGCGGGCGTTCGATTGATGCGGCACAGGCTTTGGCTATTGGGGCAATAGAAGATGTGACGACGGGCGCTGAAGATGTCTTGTCACGCGCTCATACGTTAGTGCGCGACTATGTCGCTGGCGTTGAAAACAATTTGCTTGGGCAACAATTTAAGCGTCGCCGGAATATGATCGCCGAGTGGGAGCAACCTTCAGAAATTGACCTTGACGACGTGCTCGCCGATGATTTCATCCAGCGGATATTGAAACAACTTCAATGGGCGGGCCGCGGCAAAGCTGGCGAACGCGCATTGGAAGCTGTCCGTTCGGGTTGGACCAAAGGCTCCGCAAAGGGTTATGCGGTCGAAGCAGCGCGTTTTAGCGAAGCCATTATCGATCCCGAAGGTGGCAAGACCGGTATCCAGAAATTTATGGACAAACAAAGCCCGCCGCTACCCGTCCGTCGCAATGGCGTTTGGATTGATGACGAGCACGAACCGCGCAAGGAAGCGCTGGTCCGATCGGGCGAAATGCTGGATATAGGCGATCCGTTCTTCCCCGGCGTAACGCCTATTCCGGCATATCAACTGGCCTTTGGCGTCGCGCGCGATCCGGATACCGGCGCGCCGCGCTTTGGTGAACCAGCGGCGCATGAAAAGGAGTTGATTGTTCCGGTCCGGGAACCGGAACCCAATGAAGCCTTAGTCTTCATGCTATCGTCGGAGGTGAATTTTAACGACATATGGGCATTGACCGGCATCCCGGTTTCACCATTCGATTCCCATGAAGAAGATGTCCAGATCACCGGTTCGGGCGGGCTAGCCTTGGTCGCCTCGCTTGGCAGCGAAGTGCGCGCCGAAGGGCGTTTGGGCGTCGGCGACATGGTTTCAATATTTTCGGGGACCAGCGATCTATTGTCGCCTCTCGCAGGCGACGACCCCATGTATGCAGGCTTTGCTATTCAAGGCTATGAGACCAAGACCGGAAGCCACGCACAGTTCCTGAACGTACAGGGGCCGCAACTGCATAAGGTTCCGGGCGATCTGACACTGGAGCAAGCGGGCAGCTATGTGCTCAATCTTGGCACCGTGGTGCGTTGCCTGTTCACCGTTTTGGAGATTGAGCCGGGAAGGAGGCTATTTGTAGAAGGTTCCGCCACCGGCACAGGACACGATGCTCTGAAGAGTAGTATCAGAACCGGCCTGCATGTGACCGGTTTGGTGTCCAGCGAAGACCGCGCCGAATATATCCGCGCACAAGGTGCGGTTGGCGCTTTGAACCGCAAAGACCTTCGCTTTGCGCGCCACTATTCGAAGATTCCCGATGATGCCGCTGCTGCGCGCCAATGGGAAGCCGATGGAGCAGCGATGGTAGAGGAATATAAGCGCCTCAACGAAGGCGAGCTGGCCGATTATGTGGTAAGCCATGCTGGCGAACTGTCCTTCCCGAGAAGCTTTCAATTGCTTGCGAAAAACGGCAAACTGGCTTTTTACGGTGCCTCATCCGGCTATCATTTCGGCTTTATGGGGAAATCGGGCAGCGAGCGTCCGGAAGAAATGCTGCGCCGTGCACAGCTGCGCGGCGGTGAGAGCGTGATGCTTTATTACGGCCTAGGATCGAAAGACTTACTCGACGAAATTGGCTTAGAAATGATCGAGGCAGCCCGTCGGTTCAAGGCACGCACGATGGTTGTATCCAAAACCGATGGCCAGAAAGAATTTCTGCAATCGCTGGGCCTGGAAGACGCACTCGAAGGCATGGTCAGTTTGGAGACGTTAAAGCGCCAACATGGCGACAATTTCCACTGGCCTGAAACAATGCCGCAACTGGCCGATGCCAAGACCGATATTGATGCATTCAAGGCGGGCGTACGCGAATACCAAACCCGCACGTTGAAGCCCTTTGGCACGGCGATTGGCAAAGTGCTGCGTTCTCCCGACAATCCACGCGGTGTGCCGGATGTGATTATCGAACGTGCGGAACAAGATAGCCTTGGCGTTTCGACCTCCCTCGTCAAACCGTTCACGGGGCGCGTGGTTTATGCAGAGAATATGTCCGGGCGGCGGTTCACATTCTATGCCCCGCAGGTCTGGACCCGCCAGCGCAAGATCATCATGCCCACCGCAACCATATTGGGTACGCATCTGTGCAACGCGCATGAGGTAACGATAATGAACAGCATGATCGCCGCTGGCCTGCTTGATGTCACCAACCCGACGATGGTGGAATGGGAAGGCTTGCCCGGCGCACATCAATCAATGTGGGATAACCAGCATAGTGGATCAACCTATGTGGTGAACCACGCGCTGCCCGCCATGGGCCTGCGCAGCAAAGACGAGCTGTTGGAACATTGGGTTGCGGTCTGTTCATCCTCTGCTGTTCGTGGGCAAAGCTAAACGCCGAACCGGCCGTTGGCGCGATTATGTGCCCGGTTAAATTTCGGATCTGGAAATCCATTCATAGGCTGTGAAGCCAAGCTATAAAAAAAACCATCAACGGGACAAAGACCAGCTTTCAATACTCCAAACCACGTTCTATCATATGCTTATGATTCTCGTAATTTTGATTACGAATTGAGATAGTGATGATTTGGTCAATATGACTTGATAGGAGAGATTATGATCAAGATGAAAACATTAACGAGCGTGGTCACTCTATCAGCGCTGGTTGCTGCCTGTTCCGGCGGAAGTTCTGAACCGGCTGAGCCGGTGACAGAAGAAGCGGCGGCTCCGGAAGAGACCTCTGGGGAAGAAGTAACCACTACCGATGATCCAATGGCAACCAAAGACGGCATCGCTTATACAAGCCTCACCGGCGATGCCGCAGCCGGCAAATCAGTATTTGCGCAATGCCGGACATGCCACGTCACAGACAAAGGTGTGAACCGTGTTGGTCCATCATTGGCCGGCATTATCGGCCGCAAAGCTGGCTCGGTCGAAGGGTTTAACTACTCTCCTGCGAACAAGGAAGGCGGTATCACCTGGACCGAAGAACAAATGTATGTCTATTTGGAAAACCCTCAGCGGACGATTCCAAAAACGAAGATGATCTTTGCTGGCATACCAGACGCACAAAAACGCGCTGACGTAATTGCTTATCTCAAAGATCCGAGCTGATCGTTTAGGTTGTATGTCAAACAAAAGGGGCCGGCCGTTGTTACGCGGTAGCAGCACCGGGGACGGGCGAAGTCACCCTGCCCGACTATTACAAGCGCGTAGTGTCCGTCGTCAGGACCTTTGGCACTTTGAGGCCGTGAGAGTTAACTAGATGTTGGTTTCATCTGGTGGTTTTAATCAGATGCCGTAGCGCTTTTTGATATAGGCAATTACAGCATTGCGGCGATTGCCTTTGATAGCGAAGCGTCCGGCGCGAACGGCTTCAGCAACTTCAGGCGCTGTCTTACGATTGAGGTTATTATGATACTCACAGCTTTTGCAAGTGATGTACCGACGCACTTGTGCACGGCCTTGGACGGTCAGGCGATCCTCATTTGAGATGCGGCTGTTGCTGCCTCGCTTGACTTGAGTGCCCCAATCGTTCCCACCGGAACCGAGGCCAGTGGAGCCCGAAGCAAAAGCGGCGGTAGAGCTAGCAGCCAACGCCAATAATGTGGTAGAAATTAACACTCTCTTCATGGGCTTTTGTCCTTCCATACGAACGAAACCTCGCTTTTTTGCGCTCGCAACTTTGCCGGTGAGCTGTAGTGTATCGGAAATTTGGTGTCGATGTAAGGGCAATATAACCGATTGTCGCTTTCGCGTGTGAAAGATGGTCCACTATACCGGTTTCTTGCTGTGACCAGCGACTGGATAGAATAAAAATTTGATCTAAAGCAACTATAGACATGGATAGATCATAGCATTGTTGAAATCACGCTCGACACCTACGGGCTTTTGACCAAAATGCACATAAGAATATCACCATCGCTGTAACGCGATTGGACTCTCGACCGAACAGCATCATATAAGGCACTAGATATCCAGAATTGAACGATGGTGAAGTGATGGCGAAAATTCCGACAATTGCCAGCGAGCAGCTCAAGCAACCTGGCTATTGGCGCTTTATTGCAACCTTTACAATATTGCTGATGGCTGCGGAGCTGCTGCTCTATGTTGCCGGTTGGATACAGCAACACCTTTGGTTTTCGTTACAAGATATGGAAATTGGGTCGATTGCTACGAACACGACTTTGGCTTTGACCAACGGCATCTTTACATTTCTGGCGGTGGCGGGGCTTTTTGTCGCTATCGAATGGCGGCAATTGCGCTTTTCCGATTTTCGCGCCCGATATCGCGATGGCTTGATCTATAGCGTCACCGCGCTCGCGATTTCCATATTGGTTCAAGCAATAGAATTTAACTTGCTGAGGTCTTTGGGCGTGCAACCACTATTTGCGGTTAGTGATCTGGGGCCTGTGCTTATCGCTTTTCCGCTGGCTTATCTTTTGTTGTTGGGCTTGATGGAATATTGGTTGCATCGTGCGTTGCACCACTATGATTTCCTGTGGCGCTTTCACGCCATCCATCATCAGATTGAAGACTTAAATGCAGCCCGCAGCTATTCCCATTTCGGGCAGGATGTAATCTACATATTGCTGATCACCACGCCGCTGGTACTTTTGATCGACGCGCCGCAGCAGCATATCATGCTGGTGACAACATTCTATCTCATATCTAATTATTATATGCATTCTGATGCCCCGGCGCTGTCATTTCCTGCGCCCTTGCGTCATGTTGTTGCTGACAATGTTTACCATCATCAACATCACACACGTGATGTCCGCCATATTGGCAAAAACTATGCGTCATTTTTTTCATTTTTTGACCGTATATTTGGTACACAATATATGCCGAAAGATGGAGAATTTCCGAAGACAGGCATCGATGGATATCCGCCCGTTGCATCGCTGCGTGACTATTTGTCGCGCCCGTTTGGCCCTAAAGTCTAGGAACGCGGGATGAACGGGAAAGCCAAAATGTCCGTCGCGCTTCTGCTTTGCGCTCTGTTGGTTGCGGCTGGCTATATATTATTTGCAAGAGACGAGGGTGGCCTTGCGACAGTCCATGATGGAATCGAAATCCAATTTGTGCAGGTGGCGCATATTGATGGCGATAGCCTGTCGGCTCTGCGCCATGAGAGTGTCGTGCTGTTCGATGTGCGGGAGGTGCCGGAATATTCTGTCAGCCATCTGAAGGATGCAATTCGCGTTGATCCGGACATGTCAGCGCAGGATTTTGTCGAGCGATATTCTGATCTCTCCAAAGGAAAGACCGTGATATTCTATTGCTCGGTGGGGCAGCGGTCTTCCGATCTGGCTGACCGAGTGCAAGGCGATTTGATATCGTCGGGCGCGAAAGCGGCCTATAATCTGGAGGGCGGGATTTTCAAATGGCACAATGAAAGCCGCCCTCTATACACTAGCGGAACGAAACCAACCGCCTATGTCCATCCCTATGACCCGGTTTGGGGCCGCATGGTCAAAGACCAGAAAAACACCCGATACTGATGTTTAAAACCGGCAGCATTTAACTATCCTCTCATAAGACCGGACCTTTCCCGACAGACAAAGATATGGGATACCAACAACACTGGCTATAACGGCAGCATAATTCCTTGCCTTCGCAAATCGCGCCAATGCCACTTGCAGCATCGGAAGCCTCCGGTCATATCCAGATCACCATATTTTAATCGGGGCGGAGTCTCAACTATGAGCGAATGGACATTGGGTGTGATCGGCGGGTCAGGACTGTATCAGCTGGATGCGTTGGAAGATGCCACTTGGGTATCGGTGGATACGCCTTGGGGTGCACCATCCGATGATTTACTGATCGGGCATATTGCGGGCGTCAAATGCGTGTTCTTGCCTCGTCATGGCCGCGGACATCGCCTTGGCCCGAGCCAGCTGAATTTTCGCGCGAATATCGATGCCATGAAAAGAGTAGGCGTGACGGATCTGGTGTCCATTTCTGCGGTTGGTTCACTCGCCGAAAATATCGCACCTGGGCATTTTTCGGTAGTGGATCAGTTTATTGACCGCACTTTCGCCCGCGAGAAAAGCTTTTTCGGTGACGGCCTGGTCGCTCATGTATCGATGGCCGACCCGGTATGTCCGCGGCTGTCTTCCTATGCGGCTGATGCGGCGCGCAAAGCAGGAGCAACGGTGCATGATAGCGGCACCTATCTTGCGATGGAGGGACCGCAATTTTCGACCCGCGCGGAAAGTCATATGTATCGCAGCTGGGGCGCCGACATTATCGGGATGACCGCTATGCCAGAGGCAAAATTGGCGCGAGAGGCAGAGCTGCCCTATGCGTTGATCGGCATGGTTACGGACTATGACTGCTGGCGCGAAAATGAAGCACCTGTAGAAGTGGAAGCGATCATTGCGCAACTCGGCGCAAATGCCGCCGCAGGCCGCGCGCTTGTGGAACATCTGGCAAAATCATTGCCGGAAAAACGTGAGGCGAGCCCGATTGATACCGTGCTCGACTATGCGGTGATCACCGATCCATCGGTTCAAGATCCGGTGTTGAAAGCCAAACTGGATGCCGTGGGTGGGCGTATTTTTATACCTTAGGCCGAGCAACTCGCACCGCCCAGAATACAAAAGCGCGCACAATGCGGGTGGTTTAATGCCACGTTGCGGCTAGCCTCCTTCAATGTTCCGCCCATATCAAATTGCGGATCATAAGGTAGCAATGTGCAAGCAGCGACGCGCGGCGCGGCTTCTCCTTTACGCTTCACAACCATGCGGCTGGATGCACACATGATACTGGCCGGATCAACGCTCAATATGCTCCAGCACGCGTCTGTAATTTCGGCTATATCGGCCTGCGCATCCATCTCGGGAAACAACATCAATTGCGCGGGGTCGTCCACTCCGATAGTCCAGCTTCGATCAGCAAATAACGCGCCATATCCCGCGCGTGCCTGTGTCTCACTTTCACCCGCCAGATGCCGTCCGGCGACCGAGACGTTGAATCCGTTCGCTGAAAGCCAATCAATCCCATCTAGCGCTTTGTCCCAGCTATTGGGGCCTCGCTCTGCTTCATGAATTGCCTTGATAAAATGGTCCAGGCTGACACGGAACGTCAGGCGGTTGCGGCCTTCCAATGCCAGCAAATCGCTTTCAAAACGTCGCATGGGCCGCATGGCATTGGTCAGCACCAGCACCTCGAACCCGCGCGACAGGCACAGGCGCAATATCGCCATCATATCCTTGTTCATAAATGGCTCACCGCCGGTAAACGCGATTTCGCGCGTTGGCAGATCATCAGCCGCGATCTCATTCAGAAAGGCTTCAACCTCGGCTAACGTGATATAGACCAACGCATCATTGGTCGGTGAGCTTTCAATATAACAATTTTTGCAAGCCAGATTGCAAAGGGTACCGGTGTTGATCCATAACGTATCAAGGCCGGTCATCGCCACATGTGCCCGCGTTTCGCCGCTGGCAGTGAGATGCCGATCAACAAATTTTTTCGGATCGAGTGGCCGTGCATTAGCAACGGAAAATGGAGAAGCGTCTGACATATAGTCCTATTCGTAACCTATGTCCTGTGCGTTACATGCTGCGACAGATTAGTGAAACCCTTGGTTATAATATCCGAACCAGTGGTCTAAAATTGCGGTAACACTCAATAAATCTTGAAAATAGCCAGAAATATTGTGGGGAAATACTGGCAGGCTTAACGGATATCGGGATATTCATCGGCCAGCCGTTCACGGGCGCCCATCGCCCACATCAGTGCGACTTTCAGATATATCCAATTGGCCTGCCAACGGCCCCATGCCGTAATCCGCCGATCCGATGTCCAAACCCAGCGCGGTATCATGCGGATTTTACCAAAACGAGACAATTTGATGCAAAGATCGGCTTCCTCCATTACCACCAGTCGTTCATCACAGCCACCAATTGCCAGGAACTGTTCTCGCCTGAAAAACATCGCATGGTCACCAAATAAAAGCCGCACACCACGCAGGAACAGATGTGGCCGGGTAAGGAGTGGCGCATACCAGGTCTTTATACAGTTATGCAGCGTCGAACCCCACCGTGTTCCTTGCGGTCCGGCAATACGCGGCGTGAAGCTGGCCAGACCCGTTTTGCCGTCCGCCATCGCAGAACGGATCACCGCCACTGCATCTGTTGGTAACATACTGTCGGCATGGAGCACGCAGACAATCTCGCCCTGTGCTTCCCGCACTCCGAAATTGACCTGTGCGCCGCGTCCCTTTTTGGGTGCAGTAATGACTTGCAATCCTGCAGCCTGCGCAAGCGGGATAGACGCATCGGAACTGCCACCGTCGACAATCAAAATCTCGTCTGCTGGTGGGTCCAGCGACCTGACGCAATCCAGAGTATTGGGCAATGCCCGCTCTTCATTGAGCATCGGGATCAAAATCGTAACCCGGTTCACGAATTCAGCCATGGCCATCGATCCAGATCATCAGGGCGGTCGCAGTCATGTAATGTTTCTAACAGTTTAAATCCAATTTTTCGCTGTCGCAAACGATGGAGCGTATCGGGCATAACATGTTCGGTACTCCAGCGCATGTTTTGAAATAGAAAGGGATAGGGCCTTGCTATACCGATAAGATAATAACCGCCGTCGTCTGCCGGTCCAATAACCACGTCGGTTTTTTGCAGGGTATCAATCGCCGCCTTTACGTGTCTGGTGGATAAATCGGGTGTATCGGCGCCTAAAAATATGACGGGTGCAGGGTCAATCGCGGCTAACAAACGGTCTGACAGATCGCCTTCTACCTGCGGTTCATAAACAAGGTCGCTACCCAACCACTGGGAAAAAGCATCGGCGTTGCTGCCGCTATACCGGATTTCGATGGATTCCCCGATATGCTTGAGTGTCTTCACCGTCCGTTCGGTCAGCTGCTTATGTACCGCAGCGGCCCCATCAGCACCCAATGCCGGGATCAGACGTGTTTTCGCAGACCCCGGAACGGGATAACGGGTGAATAGCACCAATCGAACTGTATTCACGAGTCGAGGCCGGCAAAAAAAAGCATGCTTTTATGGTCCTTGTTGATGGTGGCAGGGTAGCACATGTTCCAATTGAAACGGCGATATCGTTATACAAATTTTATTATTTTCAAACCGGTCTGTAACAAAATGCTATGCTTCTGCGAAACTATACTGGGATTCAAAATCCGACATGAAAGTTTAGGAGTGCAATATGAAAAAACTGAGTTTAGTTTTGGCGACAGCATCTGTGATGATTGCGGCACCAGCATTGGCGTCTGGCGGCGGTGGGGGCGGCGGTTATAGTGGCGGTGGCGGCTTTGGCGCGTCTCAACCACGTGATCCGCGCAAGGTTGCATATAGCAAAGGTAAAAGAGCATTTAAAAAGAACATTACCTGCAAGAAATGCGCCTATAAGGGCGGCTTTACCGATGGAAAAACAGCGCGCGAAGTTGCCGCGAAGGTGAAGGCTGGCGAATTTAATCTGAAGGCCAAACAGCGGCAAGCCGTGCTCTATTACATGTCGGAACGCTATAGCATCGTGCCTTGAGTCAATATTCAGCTATCGCCCGACCGAAGGACATAGCGACAGTCTTTTCTACAATATTTCCGGTGATAGCGGCAATCGCGACCACCGCTGGACTGGTATTGTTATCGCAAAGCAATGACAGCGCGATCCTGCCCTATGTTGCGTTGCTTAGCCTTGGCAGTTTGGCCGTTTTCATCGGTATCTGGCGATTGCCGGCACTGACGGCGCGGACCGTATTTGGCGTTGCCCTGATGCTTCATATCATTGCGGTCTTTGGCTTCGCGGCTTTTGAAGATGACTATTTCCGGTTCATTTGGGACGGATGGAGGCTGATAGAATCGGGTACTCCCTATGGTGTTGCACCTGCCGAATTTTTTGGACAGGCCCTCCCCGATAACAGTCTTTCTCTGATCTTGGATGGGGTGAACAATCCGCATTTACCGACAATTTACGGCCCAACCTTGCAATTTATATTTTCGCTGGCCTATCTGTCTGTTGACGCGGACCCGGTGGGCCTGCGGATATTTTTTGCTATCATCAACCTGATACTTGTGGCGTTGCTGCTGCGGTGGACCAGCCCTGAAAAAGCGGCACTATATGCTTGGTGCCCCTTGGTATTGGCAGAAACGATCATCCACATTCACCCCGATGGTATAATGGCGATGTTGCTGCTTGCGGGTATATTATTGGCAAAGCGTTATCCGCTGGCTACCGGCTTATTCTTCGGACTAGCTGCAGGTGCCAAAATTGTCGCCCTCGCCCTTTGGCCCCTACTTTTGCGCATGGGATGGCGGGCCGTGGTATCTGCTATCGGAACATTGGTGGTTATCTATGGCATTTTCCTGATCCAGGGACAGGGTGCAGGGTTCGATTCAACCGGCGTTTTCGCGGCTGATTGGTATTATAACCCCATGGGCTTTGCGTTACTCGATGCGCTGCTGCCTTCCTCGATAGCAAGGCTCAGCGCTGCATTGATCGGCATTGGTATGATCATGGTCCTGCACGCTCGTACACGCAGTTTAGAAGGCGCCCCGATCGCCGCCATATTCGGTATCATATTGCTGTTCGCGCCTGCCGTGAACGCCTGGTATTTATTGTGGATATTGCCGTTTGCGACAAAGAGCCGGATGATCTGGCCTTTCGCGGCGGCAGTCGTATTGCCGCTCAGCTATTTGACGGGTCTTAACCTTGAAAACCCGGCACTCATGGATTTCGAAGTGCACTGGATGGCCCGGATAGCTCAGATCATCATCTTGCTGACCGCCATTTTCTGGGATTATCGTCGTTATCAAAGACAGAACAAAACCCGCGATTCAGTAGAGGCTTTACCCACACCAATAGCGCAGCCCCGGGTTGCGGTCATCATCCCGGCACTGAACGAGGAAAATTCAATCGGAGATGTTGTTCGGAACATTAAGTCGCAAAACTGGTCTGCGCCGCCCTGCGTCATAGTCGCTGACAATGGCTCTACGGACGGGACCGCCAAACGGGCTTTGGCCGCCGGAGCGACAATTGTAAGCGAACCCAGGCGCGGTTATGGCGCTGCATGTTTGGCCGGCATAGCCGCCGCACCGACAGATACGAATATATTCCTGTTCATGGACGGTGACGGTGCAGATGTGCCGGAGGAAGGGCCGGGTTTGATCGCACCGTTGACAGACGGTACGGCCGATCTGGTCATCGGATCACGGGCTTTGGGGCAAATGCAGACAGGCGCCATGACCTTTCCGCAGCAATTTGGAAATTGGCTGGCGACCTGCCTGGCATGGCTAATTTGGGGTAAGAGAATGACCGATCTTGGCCCATTTCGAGCCATTCGTACCGATGCGCTTAATCGCCTGAATATGGCCGACAAGGACTTTGGCTGGACCATTGAGATGCAGATCAAAGCCGTACAACAAGATATGCGCATAGCCGAACGCCCGGCCAATTACCGCCGCCGTAACGGTATATCCAAAATATCGGGTACGGTACGCGGGGTGCTGCTCGCCGGGAACAAAATATTATATGTGATCGGAAGGGAAGCGTTCTTCCGTTAAGCTTAGGCCGTTTTCTTCCGGCGACGGCGACGGACAACCATTATGATGCCGCCAATTATGACCAGAAGAACACCACCGGCAGCGAATCCCAAAACAGGGTTCGATCTTATCAGCCATAGAGGCGAGATAAAGTTGGAGTTCCCGGCGGTGCGCGTTCCATTGCTGTCATTGAGCCGCCAGTCATATTCCAGAAACGAAATCTCCATATCGCCGCTATCAAGTGCTTCGATATCATCAGCGGTCAAACCCAGACTATCGGCATAAAGAGCAAAAAACTCATCCAGAGTTTCGGCGCCGCGCCACCCCTGCTCGAAATCATCGCCATACCAGTTGAAGATGCTCGACACAGCGAGATTTCCATCCTCAAGCCGGTTGCGAGTGCGGTCGCTCAAAAAACCTTTGGTCATCATCTCTAATTGCTGTTCCAACTTGCTTCCGACAAAAGCTTCGTTGAGTAAGGCTGGGCAACCAATGCTTGCGCAGTTCACACCAAAATGGATGCGCGGGTCATTATATAGTCCGCTGCCGCGGATCATATCATGCTCGATATTGTCCAGAGATACCGTCTCACCCAAAAGAGGGATAAATGCCTTTTGCCAGGGCGATTGGGTTAACGATCCCAGTTCCTTGATCGACGCCAGATCGGGATATTGGGTAAGAATCAACTCGACCGTCCAGGCATTATAGGCATTGATCAGGAAAGCGAGTTGATCCGGCTTCGACCAGGCATCAAATTCCGCGCGGCTGACCTTTGCCATCGCATCCAGATAGGATTTCAGGGCAGCGCGATCCTCTTCAAATTCCGCATAGTTTACGGTTGAGGAGCTGGCATCTGGCGCCATTTCTACGTTCTCGGTCAAAAGAGTATCCCAGCTGGCATGGTCAAAATCTGCCGCCTGTGCGGGCGCAGAAACAAGAAGGGATAACAGGACGGTATAATGATGTTTCATTTCGATCCTTGCGGAATAACTATGCGATATATGCGAAGTGCTTAAACACTATTCGTTCCAAAACCGGCGAGAGTTACAATGCGTAAAAAAAATCAGATGCGAATATCGTGGCCGCGCTTTTTCAATCTGCGTTGGCGATATAGGCCGATTGCCGCAAGGATGGCCGATAAATTCCATATTGGCAATCTTGTCCGTCAACCTAGTGTAAGCGCCCTTGCCGAAGGAAACAGGTTTTCATTAAGCTGCAGAAATGGTGCACGGTTTAGGGTCAGGACCTAGCTCGGCGCGAACTGGTCTCAAATATGTCATACCCTGCTATCGGGGAATTCTATTTGCATATCAGGAAACAACTCTACTGATATCAGCGATTTTTGATTTTTTCAGTTGAGTTATTTGCCGCTTGGCATAATCGTTGACAACGTTTGTTTTGGGCGAAAAGCCAGATTGTTTCTGTCTGTAAACGAACGTTGCATTGCGGGCGACGCCAACGCCTTTCCCCGCCGATGACCTCGTTTTGACAGCTGTGCACGAACGTGGACCTCATGTGCTGAGGCTCGCGAAGTTCTGCGTGGCTTCGATGTCACACAACGCTATAGTGTTGATCGCACAATGGTAATCGAAATTGACTAAGTTTTGTGCTCAGGCTAGTGCGGCGTCAGTGCATTCGTCAATACAGGCAAAAGTGCAGCCCTCCGGATAGTTAAGGCGCGTTAATGACAAAAATCCGTATCGCAATTATTGGAATAGGCAATTGTGCAAGTTCTCTAATTCAAGGCGTTAACTATTACAAAACCACTGATAGAACAGAAGGCCTGATCAATAGAAATATTGGTGGATATAGTGTGGGTGACGTAGAAGTGGTCCTCGCTTATGATATTGACGAGCGAAAAGTTGGTAAAGATATATCCGAGGCGATTTTTTCTGGACCCAATAATACTTTAGAATTTGACCGCGACATCCCAGCCAACGGATTGAACGTCAATATGGGTCCTGTGCTTGATGGCGTTGCTCCGCATATGCTAACAGCGGGGGAGCGTGGTTTTCGTCTGTCAGATGCGGACGAACCATCGGCCGATGATGTTATTGCGGCGTTGAAAGAGTCGAAAGCCGATGTGCTGGTAAACTTTCTTCCGGTCGGCTCTCAAAAAGCAACGGAATTCTATGTCGATTGCGCTTTGCAGGCTGGCGTTGCGGTGGTTAACTGTATTCCTGTATTTATAGCAAGCGATCCAGTCTGGGCGGGAAAATTTAAGGCCACGAATCTACCCATTATAGGCGATGACATTAAGGCGCAAATTGGCGCGACGATTATTCACCGCGTCTTGGCAGATTTATTCGCTGCGCGGGGTGTTAAGGTAAAACGTACATACCAGCTTAACACTGGCGGCAATACAGACTTTATGAACATGATGGATAGGTCTCGTCTG
>CALKXX010000122.1 GCA_938003725.1 uncultured Sphingomonadaceae bacterium
GCGCCCGTGAGTAGCAGCATTTCCACTGGCTATTTCCCCTCGCTGAGCAAATATTTCTGCCAGAATAACAGGCTGGCCCAGAATTGATAATCGGCATTGGCTTTTTTGCGGAAGCCGTGCCCTTCGTTTTTCGCTAGCAGATGCCAAGCGGGACGACCATTGCTGCGCACTGCATTGATGATCTGATCCGCTTCACTGGCGGGTACACGAGGATCATTGGCACCGGTCACGACCATGAGTGGCAGGTTGATTTCATTGGCGCGTCTCAGCGGGCTGATCTCTTCCAGTTTCGCGCGAAGCTCCGGAATTCGCTCATCACCATATTCCACGCGGCGAAGATCGCGGCGATAGGCCTGTGTATTTTCTAGGAATGTCACAAAGTTCGAAATACCGACCACTTCGAGACCAGCTTGGAGCTGTTCACCGTATCGCAGCATGGAAGCAAGGGTCATATAACCGCCATAGCTGCCGCCCGTTACTGCAATTTTTTTCTTATCAATGCCCTGGTCCTCGCTAAGGGTTTGCAGAAATGCGCCGATATCCTTCACGCTGTCTTCCCGGCGAAACGGTCCATTGTCGAGCGCAACAAACCGCTTTCCAAACCCAGTGGATCCACGCACGTTGGGATAGAATATAGCGATGCCAAGCTCATTGATCAGATAGTTATTGCGTCCCAAAAAACGCGGTGTTGCCTGTCCTTCCGGCCCGCCGTGAATATTGATGATGAGCGGCCGTTTGCCTTTATGTTTATTGGGGTCAGGGCGGTAGAGATAACCCGACATTTTCTCCCCATCAAAGCTGGCAATGTTAATCAGTTCAGGAGTGACATTGTCGCTCGTATTCAAGCCGCCTGTTTCACTCTTTGTCCAACGGGTCAGTGCCAGTGTTTCGGGATTGATCGCATAGGCATCGCTGCCTGTCCGATTGGAATTCAACGTAAAACCCAGCTCGCCCCACGGCGCGAATTTCAGGCCGCTGATAACGCCCGCGGGCAGGGCAGTGACGGTTCTGGTGTCGCCATTTTGCATGTCATAGAATTTCAAAATGGAACGTCCGGCTTGATTCACTTCAAAGGCCAGCCAGCGTCCGTCTTTGCTGATATCGAAGCTATCAATATCCCAGTCTTTCTCATCGATAACCGGTTCAAACATCGCGCTATCCAAATTGACTACGCCAAGCCGCTGAACATCGCTGCCGTCATCGGATGCTGCCCATAACCGCCCATCCGGCGCAAACTTTAAACCATTATAGGCAATTGGCCTGCTGCTGTCGGTTAACTTGCGAGATGTGCCGCGCGCAATGTCGATCAGATAAAGTTGATTATCGGTGATAGAAACATAGTTGAACACCAACATGCGCTTGTCATCCGGCGAAAAGTCGATGGGAAACCAACCGCCACCGGTAGACGCAATCAACATCTTTGCATCATCGGGATTGGCCGGGTTCATCAGATAAATATCATTGTATAGCCCGGTGCGTTTGTTCGAACCAAAGGCGACGAGTTTGCCGCTGCTCGACCAGGGGCCCAGACTGTTGCGACTTTTGCCGTCGGTCAGCATTTTGTGGCGGCCTTCCGACAGCGCAAAAATCTGGTTCACTTCATTGCCGCCTGCATCCTTTTGAAATAGCAGGGACGATCCATCGGGCGCATAACTGGCGGTGCGCACCGGTTCGTTGGCGAAGGTCAGCTGTTCGCGAATACCCAGCGGTTTGCCAACACGGTGCAATTGACTGGTGTCGGCAAAGCGAGTGGAGATCAGCATCGCCCGTGTTTTCGGGTCCCAGTCAACGAAGCGTGCGGTGCGAAACTCCATATATGGCCGCGTGTCAGAGACCACTTTCAGCGGGATGGCCGGTACTTGGTCAGCAACCAATGCAGTGGGTTTGGGCGCGACTTGTTGTGCCGACACGCTGCTGGCCATAGACAAACCGGCCAGTACCGTACCCCATATCAATCCGCGCATCCTGTTTCCTTCCCTGTTTGCAAAGCATGTCTATGGTCGAACGCGACCAATTGCAATTGGTCCAATTGTAATTAGAGGAGTGTGATGCTGTGCGATGACGCTCCCTTTGTTTTGCTTGACGATGCGCGAGAAAGCGGCGCGGCTCCGGCGCGGCTATATCGGCGGCCGGTTGAGATTCTAAAAGCCGAAACGCTGGAACAGCTGGAATCTGCTTTAGCCATTATTTCAAAAGCTTCCGCGCGGGGACTGCATGCAGTCGGTTATCTGTCCTATGAAGCCGGATTGGCATTGGAAGGCCGTTTGAGAAACAGGCTTCCGGCACAACATCCATGCCCGCTGCTCTGGTTCGGTCTGTTCGATGGCTATGAAATGTTGGATTCTTCCGCTGTGCCCGAAAACCTGCGTGACCCCGGCGCGGCATGGCTTGGCAAGTTGGAACCTGACATATCGCGAACCGCATATGAAACGGCCTTTGACCAAGTGAAGGACTATATCATCGCCGGTGATATTTATCAGGCCAACCTGACTTTTCGCGCAAAAGCCAAATATGCCGGCCATCCGCTGGCCCTCTATGCCGCGGTTCGGGACCAGGCAAAAGCGGGCTATGGCGGCGTGGTGTTTGACGGACGAAATTGGATGCTGTCTTTCTCCCCAGAACTATTCTTTGCGCTGAAAGACGGACGGTTGACTGCCAAACCTATGAAGGGAACGGCGGCGCGGGAGATTGATGAAGATATCGATGCGGCGGTGCGCGATGAGCTGCTCCAGGATCCCAAGCAGCGCGCGGAAAACCTGATGATTGTTGATCTGCTCCGCAACGATCTGTCGCGGGTGGCAAAGAGCGGCAGCGTCAACGTGCCCGAGCTTTTTCAGGTCGAGAGCTATCCAACCATCCACCAGATGACGTCGACGGTGACGGCGCAGTTGGATGGAGGAAGGGATGCGGTCGATGTGCTGCGCCAAATATTTCCCTGTGGTTCTATCACCGGTGCCCCGAAAATTCGGGCGATGGAGATTATTGATGAGCTAGAAAGTGGTGCGGATAATAGCGGGCCCCGCGGCATCTATTGCGGCTCGATTGGCCGGATCGACCCGGGCGGTGACGCGGCATTTAATGTGGCGATTAGGACCTTTCATCTTGGCCAAGAGAACGGGGTCGAAAATAGAGGTGAGGACAAAAAGCTTTCCATCGGCCTTGGCTCTGGGATAGTGGCAGATTCAAACGGCGAGGAAGAATGGCGGGAATGCTTAGCCAAGGGGAGATTTGCTGCCATGAATAGGGGGGCGAGTGGGGACGTGCCAAAGGTCGATCTGATCGAAACCATGGCATTTGATCCGGCCAGCGGTATCCAGCGCCTCGAGGCGCATCTCGAGCGAATGAAGGCGAGCGCCGCCGCATTGGAGTTTGAATTTGATCGCCATGCTGCACGCAATACGATTCAGGCGGTCACCTTTCATCAGGAAGAGGCCGCGGTGGTCCGATTGATGCTCGCCAAATCAGGGGCAGTCGCGATTGAGTTAAAGCCCATACCGGAACCATTTGCGCAGCCGGTGCGTTGCCAACTGGTTCCTATGCAAACGGATGTGTCCGATTACCGCCTGCACCACAAAACCAGCGACCGCCGGGTTTATGAACTACCTAAACAAGCCGGGGGATTGGCTGAGGGCCTCCATCCGGTATTTGTTGATGCGGATGGTTTTGTAACCGAAGGGGCGATCTGGAATGTGTTTGTCGAACGGGACGGAAAACTGCTGACGCCGAAATTGAAGCGAGGCGTGTTACCGGGCGTGTTGCGCGGAGAATTGCTGGAGAGAGGCCAGGCGGCCGAAGCAGACTTGCGTGTAGAGGATTTGGCGGACGGGTTTCTGGCCGGGAACAGTGTTCGCGGATTGACCACCTGCATATTGGCGCGTTGACCGACCGGTGGATCAATGCACCGGCATTATCGCGACTTGATATGCTTCCCCACTCGGTTGTACGGTCCGCTTGCACCCGCAATATATGGCCCCTATGGCCGACATAGAATGGATGAGCATGCAAAGCCGAAACGAGATTAGAAATTCAATTATTTTGACGATGGGGTGTCATTTGCACCCATAGGGCATATATTTTCCGAACTGGAAAACTGAACCTACCGCACCCGGCGATATCCGCCGCCCAATACCAAACTATCACCCACACCAGCCGCCGGCCCGCCGGACAGGCGCAGCAGAGTTATCGCTATGAACCAATCAGACGCCGTCGAACGACTGTTCCTCATCATACAAAAATATCTGGGAGAAAACCCGGACAAGGTTTTGAATTATTTACCGCCCAAAGCCATGGCGGAAACGCTTGGTCTGGATGCGCCCAGACCAGCTGGTGATATGGAACAGCTATTTTCCGAAATTGAAAATTACCTGCAATATTCTGTTCGTACCGGTCACTCCCAATATCTAAACCAGCTATGGAGCGGCTTTTCGATGCCGGTCTTTATGGGCGAAGTAATCTCAGCTTTGTGCAACACGTCGATGTACACCTATGAAGTGGCGCCGGTGGCTTTGCTGATCGAGAGAAAGATGATTGCGGAGTTGCTCCAGATCATTGGCTTTACCGCTGGCGAAGGACAGTTCACAACCGGCGGTAGCAACGGCAATATGCTGGCCATGATGATCGCCCGAAACCGCGCGGTTGAGGATTGCAAAAAACGCGGCATCCACGGTGTACCCTTGGTTGGCTTTGTGTCAGAAGATGCGCATTATTCATTTGATAAAGCGGCAAATATTTTGGGATTGGGGACAAATTCGCTGGTCAAAGTCCCGATTGATCACACGAGTACGATGAACCCGGTGCTGCTGGAAAAAGCCATATTTGATGCGAAAGCCGCCGGGAACATACCTTTTTTTGTCGGAGCGACGGCTGGCACGACCATCCGCGGGACATTTGATGACCTGACGACAATTGGCGCGGTCGCGCGGCAAAATGACATGTGGTTCCACGTCGACGGTGCCTGGGGCGGTTCCGTTCTTTTGTCATCGGCTCGGGATCAACATCTTGCTGCCATTGAGGAGGCGGATTCGTTGGTTTGGGATGCCCATAAGATGATGGGTATGACGCTGATGTGTTCGTTGTTCGCCGTTCGTGAGAAGGGGCATTTTGATGATGTGCTCAAACTGGGCGACACATCTTATATTTTCCATGAAGATGATGATCTCGTCGATCCCGGCCTGCTCTCTCTGCAATGTGGCCGCCGGAACGATATCCTGAAATTCTGGCTGGAATGGTGTTATACGGGCAAAGAGGGTTATCAGAAGCGTATCGATAATTTTATGTCGCTGATCGCATATGCCCGCGCCAAAGTTGTCGCCGACCCAAAGCTGGAGTTGGTGGATGAAAACGGCATTTTAAGCGTTTGCTTCCGCTATACCGATGATCAAATATCCGACCTCAACGCTTTTAACATTGACGTGCGCAGGGATCTTTATGAAGCCGGAGCGTCTTTCGTGAATTACAGCTATCTGGGTGAAATCGCAGTCATCCGACTGGTGATTTCCAACAAAAATGTGGGCAAGCCGGATATCGACCGTTTCTTTGAAAATTTTGACAAACAGGCGCGCGCCAAGCTGTTGGATATACGGAGTGATAGTTAAGAGATCAGGGCGATAGACGTGGTGCCGGGGGGCGGTGAGAGCAAAATTGACCGGCGCGATCGGGTTGCATCCGGCATACAGCGATAGGTAAGCGTCCCCACACCCATATCGCCGTCAGAGACCGCCATGAGCAGTCCTGCCCCATACATGTCGACGACGGTTAAGAGTGATACGGCTGCCGAGCCCCACAAACCGGCATTGAACGCCGCGTTGATGGTCAGCCGGCGTTTAACCTCAAGCAGTTGGTGA
>CALKXX010000123.1 GCA_938003725.1 uncultured Sphingomonadaceae bacterium
ATGATCCCGCAACTGCCCCGGGCGGGAAGGTCGGTTTCAAGGATATTCTGAATTATATCGAAGGACGATTGGATGGCGCCCGGATATTTCGTCAAAAGCTCGTGCGCGTTCCGCTTGATCTAGATCATCCCTATTGGGTTGATGACGAAAATTTCGATCTAGAATTTCACGTGCGTCATATTGCACTGCCACAGCCGGGCGACTGGCGGCAGTTATGTATATTGGCATCCCGGATCTATGCGCGCCCGCTGGATATGGATCGCCCACTTTGGGAGTTCACCGTCATCGAGGGGTTGAACAATGTTGACGGCGTGCCCAAGGGCAGTTTTGCTGTTCTGCACAAATTTCATCATGCGGCGATGGATGGTAAATCTGGTTTGGAAATGACTTTGGCGCTTCATGACTTGGATGCGAAGATGAAGCTGCGTAATTTTGAAAAGAGCTTCAATCCCGAGTCCGACCCAACCCCGCTTAGCCTGTTGATGAAGGCACAGGTGAACAATGTTGTAAACCCCGTTCGCGGTCTACAGAACATCCAAAACCTTTTGCCGGTACCCAAGCGCCTATTTGATATGGGCAAACAGTTCCGGCAGCGCGATGACGCGAAGAGCCGTCCACCGAAAACCCGGTTCAATCAGAAAATTTCGCCCCACCGTGTGTTTGATGGCCGCGAATTTTCGTTGGCCGATATCAAGAAAATCCGGACAAACTTTCCCGGCGCAACAGTGAACGATGTTATGATCGCGGTGGTTAGCGGGTCGATGCGATCCTATTTGATGGCTAAACATGACCTGCCCGAAAAGACACTTAAAATCGGTGCACCCGTATCTGTGCGGTCCGAGGGTGAAAAGGGCAGTGCTGGCAATCAGGTGACGATGATGCAGGTGGCTGTTGGCACGCATTTGAACACCGCGACTGAGCGACTGGAATTTATCATGGGCGAGACCCAGCGATCCAAGGCGATGACCGAAGCCATGGGCGCGCGCACCTTGATGGAATTATCCGGCGCGATGCCTGCTGGCCTCACCGCTGCGAGCACGAAATTGATGGTCCGGATGGGGCTGGTCGAGACTTTTAACCCAGCGGTAAACACGGTTGTCACCAATGTACCTGGCCCGATGGTTCCGATGTATTTTTCCGGTGCAAAGCTCGCAAAATCTTTTGGTATGGGGATTTTGGCCGAAGGTCAGGGCATATTCCATGTTGTGACCAGCTATAACGGCAATGTCATCCTGACATTTCTGGGCGACCGGGAAATTATCCCCGACCCGGAATTTTATGCGAGCTGTATCGAACAGAGTTTCGCAGACCTGCTAAAAGCAAAGCCCGCCGCAAAGAAGGGGCCGTCCAAAAAGGCGACCGCGAAGAAAAAACCAGCGGCGAAGAAGAAAGCTGCACCGAAAAAAACCAAAAAACGTGTGGCTGCTTCTGCCGCTACGGCAACTCGTGCGAGGAAAAAACGGGCAAGCAAATAGCCACCTGAAATCAATTCTCTGCGACTATTCCCGGCTTGACTCGCCGATGCCGTTTGCCCATCGGTTTCTTTAATCATTCGGTTAAAGAAAAGGATTCTCCCATGAGCACAGTAGAGTTTAATGATCGCGTCGCCATCGTCACGGGCGCTGGTGCCGGTCTTGGCCGCGAACATGCAAAGGAACTGGCGCGTCGCGGTGTAAAGGTCGTCGTCAATGATTTTGGTGGTGCGCGGGATGGAACCGGCGGTTCCGCCTCAGTCGCGGAACAAGTGGTTGCCGAAATCAAAGCCGACGGCGGTGAAGCTATGGCTGCTGGTTGCAGCGTCACTGATATGCCCGCTGTTGAAAAAATGGTGGCGGATGCGATTGATGCGTGGGGCCATGTCGATATTCTCGTCAACAATGCGGGTGTGCTGCGCGACAAGAGTTTCCACAAGATGACGATGGAAGATTTTCAGTTTGTGATGGACGTGCACCTGACCGGAAGTGCGAATTGCACCAAAGCGGTTTGGGATCATATGCGTGAACGGCAATATGGCCGGATCGTCATGACAACCTCCTCCACCGGTCTCTATGGCAATTTTGGTCAGGTAAACTATGGCGCTGCGAAACTGGCACTGGTCGGTATGATGAACAGCTTGCATCAGGAAGGTGCGGGCAAGGGCATTCACACCAATTGTATTTCCCCGGTTGCCGCGACCCGCATGACCGAAGACATAATGCCGGAAGAGGCGTTAAAAATGCTGGTACCGGAAGCGGTTACGCCCGCAGTTGTGTATTTGTGCAGTGATTGCGCACCGTCCAAGACCATATTGACCGCTGGTGCCGGTGGCTTTGCCGCTGCGAAAATTCAGGAAACCGAAGGCATCTGGCTCCCTGAAGCAGACCGTAGTGCCGAAGCAATTGCCGAAAATATCGAAACGATTCTGGATGAAACCGGAATGCAGGAATATGCCAATGGCGGCGGGCAGGGCGGAAAATTTTTCCGCCGTATGCAGGAAGTGATGAAGGGTTGAACGCACGAAATGTCAATCTTTGCTGTTCGGTCTGAGCTTGTCGATGGGCGCTTATCGACGAGAGGCGTAATTCGAGTAAGTTCACCGCTAACGGCGTAAAACGAAACGAAATTAGGAGAAAAAATATGCCAATGATTAAACCGGAAGAACTCGACAGTTGGAAAGGCAAAGAAGTTGGAGTTTCCGATTGGGTCGATGTGCCGCAAGAACGGATCAATACATTTGCGGATTGCACAGAAGACCATCAATTCATCCACATCGATGAAGAAGCCGCAGCAAAAACCCCCTTTGGTGGCACCATTGCCCACGGACTGCTTACGCTCTCTTTGCTGCCCAAACTTTCTTACGGCACAACGCTGGGTCTGGAAGGCACCGTCATGGGCATCAATTATGGCTTTGACAAAGTCCGCTTTTTAAACCCCGTGCGCGCCGGTTCAAAAGTGCGCGGGCGCCATGTCCTGCAAGATGCGGTCGAGAAACAACCCGGTCGTTGGTTGTTGACTTACAATGTTACGGTGGAGATTGACGGAATTGATACACCGGCGCTTATCGCAACATCGCTGGTGATGATTGTGGTTGGTTAGGCTGAAATCATAGCGAATTCAGGAAGGGCTCCGGATTGGTTCCGGGGCCCTTTTTTTGTTCCTTTGTCCAATATCCGCTTTCTATACGTCATCTCAAACACTCCATCTTCTCTCTAAAGATTAAAGTGTTGCGACGATCAGTTGAAATCACCCACCCATAGCGGACATTAGAAAGTGCGCCCGTGTTGTGATAGGAATGTGTCGGATTTAAAAGTTAAGGCGGCTTTATGAGATCAATCCTTTTAGTATTCTGCGCACTGTTGCTCTCGGCTGCTTCCCCAAAGTCGGAAGCTGAAAAAGCATTTGATGAGTGGCTGGTAGCGTTCAATTCGAACGATGAAGAAGCTTTGAAGACGTTCAGCGCTAAACGTCTGGGCTATTCAGATATAGCCTATTTTCGGGATGTTCGCGATGAATCCGGCGGACTTGATATAGCTGAGGTTGAGAGAAACGAACCTCTCCGCTTTGTCGTCAAAATGCGTGAACGCGAGTCTGGAGCTTTTAGAAGAGTCACCGTAGTTTTAGACAAGATGGGGTCCGAGAAACTAAAAAAGCTATCGACCCGAAGCTTCGCCCTGCCGCAAAATGCCGCGATAGAAAATCTAGGCGCTTTTGCTCAAAGAATGGCTGATGAAGACAAGTTCTCTGGTGTCGTAGCCATCAAGCAGGGAGATACCGTGTTACATCACCAAGCCTATGGCTTGGCTAATCGTCAAACTGATTTGCCAGTAACGAAAGATACGCCATTCTTTTTTGCCTCCCAAGGCAAGATGCTTACTGCGGTTTCGATTTTGCAACTCGTCGAGGCAGGCAAGTTGGACCTTAATGCGCCGCTTGGAAATTACCTCACCGACTACCCCAATGAAGCAATGGCAAAAGTTACTATAAGGCAACTGCTTACCCATACGGGTGGAACCGGGGAGATGGGTCTTCTCAATCCAAAAGACGGTGCAAATCGAAAGACAGTTCGCACGCTAGATGACATTGTTGCATTGAACAGTGACCGACCTCCAGCATTTGATCCGGGCAGCCGAATGGATTATTCCAATCATGGTTTCATTCTATTGGGTGCAATCATCGAAGAGGTGAGCGGTCAAACCTATTATGACTATGTGACCAAAAACATATTAACATCTGCGGGAATGACTCACACAAGCTGGCCGACGTTGGATGAACTTGACGGCATCGCGATACCATATACAACTAATCAGTATGAATTTCTGTTATCGGCTGTTGAAACACTGCCTTGGCGCGGCAGTCCGGCGGGAGGGGGCGTTTCAACGGCTTCCGATGGCCTGCGTTTCATCGATGCGCTGCGGTCAGGCAAGCTTTTGTCGAAATCACTACTCGCAGAAGCAACCAAGCCTCAACAAGAGTGGTATGGCTATGGTTTTGTCACCGGCTATGCAGGGCAAAACCAGCCGTGGGGCCATGGCGGAAACGCTTCGGGAACAGACACATCTTTGTACTTTTTTCCTTCGCTTGATATTACCTTCGCCTGTTTAGGAAATCGTGAAGCGGTGTGTAACAAGTTGTTTCAAAATTTCGCCCAACATATGATCCCACCTCAACCCATCAAAGATTAGCGCGCCAGTTTGGCAGAATGGTCTTCGGCCTTCTAAGGTATGCTTCTCTAATTGGGTGGCATAGTCAAGTTCCGTATATCGTCATTCACCTGGGTCACGCTTCTCTCCGCAGTCGTGAT
>CALKXX010000124.1 GCA_938003725.1 uncultured Sphingomonadaceae bacterium
CGCTATGGCGGGTTGTCGATCAACATGCCAAAATATGCGTTGTTGTTCATGTTGTTCACCATGGCGTCAGTCGGACTTCCCGGAACCAGTGGTTTCGTTGGTGAATTCCTCTCGCTGGTCGGGCTGTACAAAGTGAATAGCTGGGTGACGCTGGTTGCAACGACCGGGATCATATTGGGGGCAGGTTACATGCTCTATCTCTATCGCCGCGTTGCCTTTGGTGAGCTAGTGCACGATGATGTAAAGGAAATGCCCGATCTGTCGGCACGAGAAATGGCACTGCTTGCGCCTATCGCTGCTGCGGTTATGTGGATGGGTATTTATCCTGAAAGCTTCATGGCTCCGATACGCGGTGATGTGGGGACATTGGTTGCTCGCATTGATCGTGCCGCTCCGGAAGGGGATGCGCATCTGAAAATGGGCGAGGCGAAAGCGGTCACCAAATCGGGTGACCATGCCGAAGGGGGTGCGCACTGATGGATTATTCAATCTCCCTATACTTTACACGACCGGAAATAATTTTGACGATCAGCAGCCTAATCCTGCTGTTGATCGCGGCGTGGGGCGGAGAGAAATCTGCGCGTTTTATAACGATCCTTGCGGTTATTGCACTTTTCGGGGCCTCTGCTTATCTGATCGAGTTTTTGACTAATCCCGCCTATGAATTTGGCGGAGATGCGTTTGGCGGACTGTATCGTATGGATGCGTTCGGCAATGTAACCAAGCTGCTAATCTATATTGCAGCGGCGATTTCACTGATTATCGCCCCGCGCTTCTTCCAACAAAGCGGATCCTATTGCCCGGAATATCCTGTTTTGATCATTTTCGCGTGTATCGGGATGGGGATGATGGTGTCGGCCGTCGATATGCTGACGCTCTACATCGGTCTGGAGCTCAATAGCTTGTCGGCCTATGTGTTGGCAAGCTTCATTCGTAACGACGTCCGGTCTTCGGAAGCCGGGCTGAAATATTTCGTTTTGGGTGCGCTGGCCAGCGGGATGCTGCTATTTGGTATTTCTCTGGTCTATGGCTTCGCAGGATCAACCAGCTTTTCGGCTATCTCGGAAACATTAACCGGCGATTTGTCAACGGGGCCGTTAATCGGCCTGGTGTTGGTATTGTCCGGATTGGCATTCAAAATAAGCGCCGTTCCTTTCCACATGTGGACACCCGATGTTTACGAGGGTGCGCCGACACCGGTGACGACCTTTTTTGCCAGTGCGCCAAAAGTCGCCGCAATTGCTCTGACCACCCGTGTGATCATCGACGCGTTCGGTGGTCAAACAACCGCATGGCAGCAAATCATCGTTTTCGTGGCGTTGGCATCCATCATCCTTGGCGCTGTGGCGGCAATTGGGCAGCAAAATATCAAACGCTTGCTGGCCTATAGTTCGATCAACAATGTCGGTTTCATGCTCATCGGCCTGGCGACGGGAACGGCTCAGGGTGTTTCCGCGATGCTGTTTTACCTAATAATCTATGTTGCAATGACCTTGGGCAGTTTCATCTGCGTGATGGAAATGCGTGATCAGGAAGGCCGTCCGCTCGAAACACTTTCAAGCCTATCGGGCTTGTCTCAGACGAGGCCGGGGCTAGCCGCTGCCTTTGCGGTGTTTATGTTTTCTCTCGCCGGCATCCCGCCATTATTTGGTTTCTGGGGTAAATTCCTGGTCTTTGATGCGGCCGTTGCTGCAGGCATGTTGCCATTGGCAGTTATTGGTATCGCCGCTTCGGTTATTGGTGCGTTCTATTATATCAAGGTAGTCAAAATCATCTTTTTTGATGATCCAGCTGGTGAGATTGTCCATACGGGTCACAAAACGGAAACCGCTATCATTGCTGCACTAGCATTGATTGTCTCTCCGCTTGGTTATCTCACAATTCCATTGCTTGCCCCGGTAACGGTCTCCGCCGCGGCTGCACTATTCTGACCAAGCAAATACAGACCGTTGCCGCAACCGCATCCACCAATGCGGATATGAAGAAATTCGCCATATCTGGCGGAAAAGAGGGTTTCTGGCTAAGAGCCGAGAAGCAAACCGGCGGCAAGGGGCGATTGGGGCGTACTTGGGAAAGCCCGAAGGGCAATCTCTATTGTAGCACTTTGGTCGAGGTAAGGCCCGATGATCCGCCCCCATCGACGCTGTCATTTGTATCCGCACTTGCGGTGTTCGATGCGATCAACGCGCATATTCCAGATGCAGATACCCTGTTAAAATGGCCCAATGATATTCTGGTATCTGATGCGAAGATTTGCGGAATTTTACTGGAACGTGTTGAGCAGCATATTGTGATCGGGATCGGCGTTAATGTTGCGGTTGCGCCGTCTCTATCCGACCGAAAGTCGATCAGTTTACTGGCTGCAGGAAGTAAACCGTCCCTGACGGCCGCCGAATTTCTTGACATATTATCCGACTGTTTTTCAAAGCGAGTGGCCAGTTGGCGTCAGCCGGGATTAGATCATATCTTGCAGCAATGGCAAAGCTATGCACATCCCGTCGGTTCAATGTTGACCGTCAGCAAT
Organism: uncultured Sphingomonadaceae bacterium; assembly: GCA_938003725.1. Lineage (GTDB taxonomy): Bacteria > Pseudomonadota > Alphaproteobacteria > Sphingomonadales > Sphingomonadaceae > Parasphingorhabdus. The sequence goes on from CALKXX010000124.1 coordinate 2,525, forward strand.
GAAACGGGTCAGAAAATTACCGGTGAATTTGCAGGACTGACAAATGCCGGTGCACTGCGCTTGAGAAAGTCCGACGGAGCGCTTATCGAGTTACATGCTGGCGATGTTGAAATCGACCATGGTCACGCCGGATGAATGAGAGGTCAGGCCCATGCTATTAGCAATTGACGCGGGGAACACGAATGTCGTGTTCGCACTTTTTGATGGTGAAGAGATCACGGCCCGTTGGCGTATTGCCACTGATGCACGGCGAACCGCAGATGAATATATCGTCTGGCTGCGGCAACTGTTGGAATTAAATGGTCTGGGTATTGATACCGTGGATGCCGTGATAATCGGCACTGTTGTTCCGCGCGCACTCCATAATCTGACTGTCTTGTCGGAGAAATATTTTGGCGTAACACCGATGGTCGCCGGGCGTGGTGATGCAAATTGGGGCGTTGCGTTGGATGTCGAACAGCCCGATACGGTGGGGGCGGATCGTGTGTTGAATATTATCGCGGCACATGAGACGTACAAGCAGGATATTGTTATTATCGATTTTGGCACGGCAACAACTTTTGATGTGGCCGACTATGAAGGGGCGTATAAGGGCGGTGTCATCGCGCCCGGCATTAATCTGTCGTTAGATGCGTTGGTAGGGAAAACGGCACAACTCCCTCGAATTGCGTTGGAATCTCCCGAGGACGAGAGTGTTATTGGAACGACAACCGAAAGCCAGATGTTGATTGGTATATTCTGGGGCTATGTCGCGATGATTGAGGGATTGGTTGCACGCACAAAAGCACAGATTGGTCGTCCCACAAAAATAATCGCAACCGGCGGCTTGTCGGTGCTGTTTGATGAACATACGGACGTATTTGATCATCTGGAATCCGATCTTACCTTGCGCGGTCTCCTCATCCTCTACCAGAGAGCAACTAGTAAAATATGAGCGTATCTAAAAACGAACTTCTCTTCCTGGCCTTAGGCGGGTCAGCGGAGATTGGAATGAACGTCAATCTATATTGCTGTAATGGCAAATGGGTGATGGTAGATCTCGGCATGACCTTTGCCGACCCAGGATATCCCGGCATTGATCTGATTTTACCAGATCTAGAATTTATCGAGAAACGTGCAGATGATTTGCTCGGCATTGTCCTGACCCACGGGCATGAGGATCATATTGGTGCGATACCTTATCTTGCAGGCGATCTGGATGTTCCGCTCTATGCGACGCCGTTTACCGCAGGGTTGATCCGCCGGAAATTGGAGGAAGCGGGCCTTGAAAATGATGTCGAGTTGAACATCATTCCAAATGAAGGTAGTTTTGAGCTGGGGCCTTTTGGCTTTCGTTATGTCCCGCTGGCACACAGCATTGCAGAAGGCAACGGTCTTGTCATCGACACGCCGCATGGCAAGATATTCCATACCGGTGATTGGAAACTGGACGAAGAACCGCTGCTGGGCACCCCATCTACACCAGAAGAACTGAGCGCTATCGGGGATGAAGGTGTGTTGGCATTGGTCTGCGATTCCACCAACGTATTTAACAATCAACCTTCAGGATCAGAGGGTGATGTTCGGCGCAATCTGTTAAAAGTTGTGGAGAATATCGACACTAGGATTGTTGTTACGACCTTTGCGTCGAATGCCGCCCGATTGCAGACATTAGGTGAAGTTGCCAAAGAGTCAGGGCGGACGCTCTGTGTGGCGGGACGTTCGCTGAATCGGATCATCGAGAATTCACGTGAAAGTGGCTATCTTAAAGATTTCCCGCCGACAGTTGATTTTGAAGAAGCGATGAACTTACCGAGGAAAGACGTCATGATTGTCGCAACCGGTGGGCAGGGTGAGACGCGGGCGGCTTTGGGTAGAATTGCGGGCGATACGCATAAAATTAAACTGGCCGAAGGTGATCATGTACTGTTTTCCAGCAAACAGATTCCGGGAAATGAGATAGCGATTGGGCGTATTCAAAATCAGCTCGCCGAAAAAGGCGTAGTCATGGTTATGGACCGACAAGCGCATATCCACGTATCCGGTCATCCCGGTCGTCCCGAACTAGCTGAAATGTACAAGTGGATAAGACCAGAGATACTGGTGCCGGTGCATGGCGAGATTAGGCACATGAAAGAGCAAGCCCGCTTTGGTAAAGAACAGGGCATATCAAAACCAATTTTCCAACAGAACGGAGATGTGGTGCGATTGGCGCCCAATGGCCCTAAAATAGTGGGGCAGGAGCGAACCGGTCGCTTGGTCCTTGACGGTGATGTCATCCTGACTGCTGATGGTAAAACCCTGAATCAGCGTAGAAAAATCGCCTATAACGGCGTGATTGCTATCGCTATCGGTTTGGACAAGAATGGAAAGATATCCGGTGAACCGATGCTTAGTTTGCACGGTGTACCACTGGATGAGGACGAAGAAGATTTCCTCGACGAAATCTGTGCTTCGATCGACCAGAAATTTCCCAAATCGGTTGGAGATATTGCTAAATTCTCCGAAGCTATTCGGTTGTTGGTACGTCGCGCAGCGACCGAATGGACGGGTAAAAAACCGGTTGTGTCGGTATTGATAGTAGAAGCTTAGGTCATGGAAATCACATCAATTTTTGCAATTTACATATTGTTTTGGGTTTTATCGGCTTTTCTTGTCTTGCCCTTTGGCGTGCGCCGACCCGATGAGTTGGGAATAGATTTTGTGGACGGTCAAGAGCGCGGTGCCCCGGCTAACTTTAAACCAGGAAAGGTGCTGTTGACGACCACAATGCTCGCCACAATCACGTTTGGCTTGTTCTACGCCAACTATGTGAATCAGTGGGTGACGATGGATGCGATAGATATATTCCCCAGCCGGGAAGGAAGCTAGTTCCGCAGTCGTTCAATCGCTTGCGCCAGTGCAACATAGAGTTTCCCGATATCTGAAGAGAGCAACGTAACACTGATTGCGCTGCCATCGCGGGTCGAAAGAACACCTCTCAACATGGTTTCAAAGTCATGGATATAACGGTTCACATGCTCGCGGAATTCTGAGTTAGCGTCATATTGCAACAGAATCTCGCGTACTTCTCCGGAATCTAGCAAGCGCACAGCCCGGCGCGTAAATATACCGCGATCGCCCTTTAGATATGCGGCCCATTCGGTATCGGTCACTTCGTTGGACAGGATTTTGTTCACATCGATAGCGGTTGAATTCAAGGATTCCGTCAATAGAGCAACCCGGCGGGTAAAATTCTCATCGCTGCTTTGCTCTGCTTTTTCTTTGGCGAACAGGATCCGTTGTTCCAAATTGGTCGTCATATCTTCAATGGCAGACAGCTGATCTGTCAGGTGACCCGCGGTGGATTGCGTTGTCGCCACCGCTTTTGTAACCGCTGCTTCCAGTTTCGGCGCAATAGATCCGATTTTCTCGTCGATAATTTTATTGAGTGCCTCTTCACTGATTTGCTCAAATTTCTCGGCTGATCCAGAAATGGCATCTTCTAATGCGTCGCGAGAATGATCTGCTGCTTGCCGGGCCGTTTCCTTCACCCGCAACAATGCATTGATCAGTTTCTCGCCAGAGTTTTCGGCTAGCGCTTCATTTTGCGCACGAACATCTTCCAGTGATTTTGCAAGATTCGATATTTTGCCAAGCAGAACATCGCTGGCCTCTGATCCGCTGTCACGCAGATCATCTAACTTTGTGCGTTGTTCGGCGATTGCCCTGCCTGACGTTTCAATTTTTGCGGTAATTTCATCTGCCGCTGATTCTGCATTTTTGGCTTCTTTGGCAATCCTGCCAAAGGCCATCATGCTAGTTTTTGATTTTTCCGTAACACGATCAAATGCCGCGGGCAGTGTCTCGTCCAACTCCCTGCTCGTGCTATCCAAGGCAACCAGTAATTTTTCCACGCGTTCGGTCAGGCCGTCGGCGACGCCGTATCCGTTTTGCAAACTATCTTTAAGGGCAGTACTATTCTGCTCCAAAGCCGTCATGGCAAACGCCAATTTGGCGGTTTGTTCGCCGCCGTCATTGTCGAGCAATTTCATATTTTCCGAAATCTCCAACACGCTAGCGTTGAGTTCGGTCGCGAGTGCTTTCAATCTGACATCTTCTTCATCAGCGGCCTGGCGAACGTTGCCAATCGATATTTCCAAAGCGTCTAGATCATCTCGCAATGTTGCTGACGCTCCGGAAGTTTCTTGTGCCAGTTTTTCGCGCGCTTGGTTCAGCGCGTCGATCGTCTCGGTTGTTGTATTTTTCAAGACAGCAGCGGCTTTGTCTGAACCAAGCTCGGTATGCTCAAGTTGTTCCTGAAGATTGGTTTTTATATCGTCGGCTTTTTGGGCCAATATATCCACCGCTTCGGCTGAACGATTTGTCACAGCATCGAGGCTCTTTTTCGCGTCGCTTCCGACTTGGCCGATCTTCGTCAAGGTGCTCAACATGCCAGCCATTTCGGTCTGGGCCGCCCTGCCGGTATTGCCGATCTGATTAGTGACGTCTTTGGCCGTGTTGATCACAACCGGTAAATGCTCACGCAATTGCTCAAGATTTTTATAGGCAGCATCCCCGACCTCATCGAGCTTGCTCATACTATTGAGCCCGTCCGCGAGTGAAGTTTTGATCAAGCTGGCGGCTGAGGTAAGTTTCTGCGACGATTGATCGCCTAGAAACTCTAACTCTCGTGTTTCGGTTGAAAGGAACTCGCGCGCAATTGAAAGTTCATTGTTCACGGTCTTCAAACGTGTTTCCAACAATTCAGATTCCGCGCGCAAGGACAGCGACACATCGCCAAATCGATTCGCTTCTCTAGTGCTGTTCCTCATGTACAGAAGATACAGCACCGTCACCGTTGCAACCGGCAGGCACCATGCTGCGAAAAGGTCTATGACTGCTTTTGCAGTGGGCATTGTTGTAAAAATGTCGCGATTGGCCCACCCAAAAAAAACGGTCCATGCCGCAATCGCCAGGCCTAGAACTATGGGAGGAATATATCTGGATGGTGACGAATTTACCGAAGATTCGTCCGCATAGTGGGTCCATTCCAATTCGCTGTCATCGGCGGAATCGCCTTCATTTTCAGCAGCTTCATCATCTATCAACGATGCCTTTGTTGCACCATCAATGGTGGCTTCCGATCCTTCCAAAGGCACTTCGTCATCACGATCGCGCCACATCCCAATTATTTTTGATCCGCCTGTCATAGCATCTATTTACCATATTAATGGTCGCTTGAAACCATTAGTTAACTATGGGGGCGTAAAGATAGCGCATGTCATTTGACTATGGGGCTCTCGACGCTGCTCTCACAGCAGCCGTAGGCGACGATCAGTCGCTCATTTCTGAATTGCGTGCTGCGTTTCTGGAAAGCGCGAGGCGGCAATTAGATTTGCTACATCGTGCGCGCTGCGACGCCAATTGGGAATATGCCGCTTGGCGTCTTAAGGGGTTGGCGGCAAGTTTCGGTGCGACGACCGTATTGGGCCTTGCGGATGAAGCTGCGAATTCTGCTCCCGGCGAACCGGTTGTGCTCAGAAAAATAGATCAGGCGATTTCCGCTATCGAGGCACATCGCGACTAACAGAGCCATTGCGTGCTCCCGTCCTGACTAACGCTTTGCATGCCACCATCATGCATCCTATGAGACGCGCATCGTTAATGCGCGTTGGGATGATGAATTCGTGAAACTGGCCTTTATTTCACTGGCAAAAGAAGATCCGGATGAAGGTGGCCCGATCGGTCTGTTGCCTCTGTTCGATAAAATGATTGTTGAAAAACAGGTGCGCTCCGCTTTGACGATGGCCGCGGATAAGATCGTGTTTCTGTGCCCGACCATGCCCGGTGCAATTCTTCAATTTGTCGACCAGTTGAAAGTTCGGGACATTGATGCTGAGATTGTGCGTAGAGCTAGCGACCTTGTTCAATATGCCTCGCATGACAATGATTTGGTTTACATCGGGGATGGAATTTTACCATCACCGTCTATTGAACAACAGATGGCCAAACTGAAAGGTGAAGCTGTCTACGTAGTCGCAAATTCGGATATTTATGAAGACCTTGAACGGATTGACCTGAACCAACGTTGGGCAGGGTTGTTGCGGTTAAAGGCCTCACGACTGTCGGCGTTGATAGATATCCCTGACGATTGGAATATTGGGTCCGCGCTGCTGCGCATATCGGTTCAGGCGGAATGCCCAAGGGAAGTGATCTCTGATCCGCGGATGGTCGCAGGCGACGTGATACATATTGAAAATAACATCGAAGCTGAAGAATATACCCGGCGCAAATTAGCTGAACCTGGATTGAACAATGGAAATATCCTCGACAGATTGATTTTCTGGCCAATTACTCGCCGATTGTTACCAAAACTCTGGCCGATGCAAAATGCTGGATTATATTTGGGCGGCGCGAGCATTTTCCTTGCGCTTTGCGCTGCCATAATTGCTTATTTCCAAGTTGAAATCCTCGCTCTGGGATTGTTGTTCGTTGGTAGTGTCCTCGGCCTTGTGGGCAGCAGAACAAATAACTTTGCACAGACCGAAAATGACATGACTCCGATGCATGTTGCGACTGATATTCTTGCGAAAATTGCACTGCTCATCTTGGTTCTGGCTCTTTCGACGTCGGCTGATATGGTTCCTAATCTAGTCATACTGGTCTTATATTGGATAATTTTGCCGCTTGTCGGGAAAGTTCAGGATCAAAAGATCCTCCGGTGGTTGAAACCTGACAAATCGTTTCCGACTTTTGTGCTTCTGATTTCCGCCATTTTTGGCCATTTTCTGCCCGGTATTTATTTCGTCGCGTTGTGGACATCGCTATATTTGGGAATCGCAAGCTATCACAACCCGCGGAGTGACGCTAAACCGCAAAAATCCGCCTAATCAACAGCTATTGCACTTAGCGGGATGTTAACCACATTGGGTTACACGTAAGCTATGGCTGAACGAGCATTGTCCATGACGGGATCTTACCGGAACGAGCTGATTTCACTTGCCAAAAGTGCAGGCCGAAAAAGCACTTCTGTGTCTGCTGATTTAGCAGCTTTGCTGTTCCCCAAATCCGACGTGATTTTTAACGATAGGATGTTGTCCAATATCCGCCAGTCAATGTTCAATCTGATTTCTGAAATAGAGACGGAATTATGTCGTATCGCGACCAATGGGGCCGGGGCAACGAATCAGGCTTTGCTTGAAATCGGCAATGCGGCATCGGGCGGCAGTTTTGATCTGTTGAACGACGCAGGTCTACTCCAAGACCGGGATTTACTGAATTTTCTATTCGCGCGAACGCAAGAACATGAATTGCAAGCGCAGATGTCACGCACCCGTTCGCCCGAACAGTTGGATGCGGCTTTGCTAGAACATCTGGATCATCATGAACCGATGATTGCTGAAGCGGCCATGGGGTTGGTGGTCGCACGCAGCAAAGCTGTCATCAACGGCCAGATGTACCTAACGGTGGCTCAATTACCGGCGGAACTGACCCACAAACTAGCCTGGAAAGTTGTCGCCGCGGTTGAAAAGCTGTCCGGTGCAAATCCAGAACATCTGGCAATCGCTGCCAATGAGATGTTGGCTGAGCATGATGAAGGCGATTCACTGCAAAACAAAGCACTTCGGCTCGCGCAGCTACTGGCGAAAGAAAGTACTGAAATAACTCCTTTGGAGAAAAGCGGGCTTAATCTATTTTTAGCCCAAATTGCTCTGGGTTCTGGCTTATCTGTGGATCAATTGGTTGGATTTACCAGTGAACCGAAA